>JBQTIO010000058.1:0-5313 GCA_052388075.1 Nitrospiraceae bacterium | reverse complement strand
TTTTCCTGGGAAGTCTTGAGTATCGGCGATGCAATGAGCGATCTGCAGGCGGCGCGCGCCGTGCATGTTCCCTTCGCCGGGCGCGTCAGGAAGGGGTCCTTCGACGCATTTCCAGAAGGGTCGACCGTGGGACAGTTTCACGATTATGAAGAACTGATGAAGGAATGGAGCGTCATTGAAGATCGCGTGGCGGTTCTCTGAGAAAGAGTATATGCAAGAATCTGTACATCTCTCGTTTTTTTCGGTCCCTGCTCCCCGCAGTCCTGAACATCCCGCTCAGTCGATGCCCACTGCTGAACGTTCCTGCGGATTGATCATTACGGATGTCGGCCCCAGTGATTGGAGCCGCGCCGTGGAGGCTGTGGTCTCGCCGCCATCTACATTGGAGGTGATGCCCCTAGGGATCAGTCAGGATCAGTACCTGGCTCGCTACGGAGCGGAACTCGATCGCGGCCGACCGTGGACCTTCTCCAAGCACGCCGGTGGAATTGCCAAGGCGCGGGAAAGGATACGGGAGCATGTGCCGAAGCTCATGGTTCAATTACAACGGACCCGACTCGGTGGAACGAAGACGCTCCTCGAACTGTTACAAGGCGACGGGTTCAATGCCTGGTGGTTTCTGGAAATCTCCGAGAAGAGCGCCTACCGGGGGGAGTTGATCAATCGTTTGTATCAACTCGCGCTCGTGCAAGCCGTTTTTGATTTCCACACCTATGAGAAAGTCTGGATCTGTCTGAAAGACGAGGTGCTTGCTCGGACGATCGAGAAGGGGCTGCGCGAATCCTCTATCGAGACCGTGTTGGTAGGGACCGAGCGGGACCGCACCACACGGGGAGCCGTGCAGTGGCTGCTCGTGCATTTCACTAATGCGCTGGGGGTAGGGGCGTTGCATTTCCTGCAGCTGGTGCTGATTCGCGGGCTGAACATCACGAGGGCGCGATTGCCGTCGCCGCGCAGTCTCTTGCTCTTCACCTTCTATCCGCGCATGTGGAGCGCTCCGTACAGGCGCGAAGCGTCCGAGTGGTTTTTCGGCTCGTTGCCGGAGCATTTCCCTGATCGCGTGTCCTCTTCCTATGTGGTCTGGCTCACGGCCTGGCCATGGGAAATTTGGAGAAACAGAAAGGAACTCCGCACCTTCTTCCGCACCCGGAAGGCACTATGGCTGGCACCCTTCGCCGGGACCCGCGCGCTGATGAGTGTGGTGGCCCCCCGGTGGTGGATGCTGCACGTGCGCTTGTCCGATGCGTGGCAGCGGAGCGCGTCGTTGCTGTTCGGCCTATTCGATCTAGGAGATGCGGTGCGCGACGAGCTGCACCGCTCGCTCTCCAGTCCGGAATTGTTTCGCGATCTATTGCTGGTCGATGCCTGCAAACGCCTGACTGCATCCGTGCCTGCTTCGACTGTCTTGTACCGGCTGGAGTTTCAGCCGTTCGAGAGTGCGATCCTGTTCGGAACGCGGGGGCAGGCTTCGACGCTGGCGTTTCAACACTCAACCTTCGGGAAGAACTATCTTCCGTATCATTTCAACCGGGCCGAGGTGGCGCCATCCGGTGTTTCCGGTGCCATGCCGCTACCCGATGTCATTCTTGCCTCCGGCGAATACGGGCGGGCGGCGATGTTGAGAAACGGGTGCCCCTCCCAATCCATCGAGGTATGCGGGCCATTGCGATACCGGAGCTTCTTCGGGCGCGTGAGAGAGCGCCAAACTGGGGGGGTCGTCGCGAAACGGACGCCAGATGCCAGTGCGGCCAAGTCTCTGGTGGTCGCGACGGCGGTTTCCCGGCCGGATGCGGAGGGCTTGATTGAAGCGCTCGGGGCATGCCTCCATCTGCTCGAAAACACGACGGTCCTGTTCCGGAGCCATCCGGCGCTTCCGCTCGAGACACGGTTTGAAGAACTGGTGGGGCGACGCCTTGGTGCCGGCCGGTACAAGTTCCTCGCGTCCGCGGAGGAATTGTACGACGCCCTCGCCGACGCGGACGGCGCCGTCATGAATTATTCGACCGTCATGATGGAAGCCGTTGAGCTGGGAGTGGTGCCCGTTATTTTTGAAAGCGGAGCCGTCTTCGATCCCAAAGCGTTGGAGCAGGACGAGTGGGCCGGCATAATCGCCACGAATGCCGAGGAACTCGCTCGAGGCATTGAGCACAGCCTGCGGAGCGACGAATCCCTTCGGCAGCGGCATGGGCTTGTCGAGCAGGGGCGGCAATGGTTCGATCAGCCCGACATTGATCCGTACGGCCGCGTCATCGAGACGTTGAGCCGGCGGGGGATAATCCCGCGATCTGACCGTGAGCTTGTTGGGAGCAGTCCGTGATGACCGGTCTGCCTATCGTGTGTCTGGCGGGATGCGAATGGAGCTTTACGTGGCAGCCGACGCAGGAGATCATGTTGAGACTGGCGCAGGCCGGCAACCGAGTCCTTTATGTGCAGCCGACCGGAACTCGTGCGATTCGTGTTTCGGACTGGCGGCGTATCTGGGGACGATTGCGAGAGAAAATTACTGGCGATCAGGGGCAGACCGCGATGCCGCCCGAGTTAACTATCTATGCACCTCTGGTTCTGCCGTTTCCTCACTCTAGGCTGGTTCGTCGGATAAACCGATGGATCATTTTGAGGAAGGTGAAGAAATGGATAGGGGGGAGGCTTGGTCCAGAAGTTGTATTCTGGTTCTATTTTCCGTCCCCGCTGAATCTGGATCTCATGCGAGCGGGAAAAGATGGTCTGACCGTTTATCAAATCATGTCGTCGGCCGAGGCTGTCCGCCCACATCCGGCTTTCATAGAAGCAAATGATGCCATGTTGAAAGAATGCGATCTGGTATTCGCCAACAGTAGACGATTGCGGGTGCAGGCGGGTCGGCACAATCCCTCTGCGCACCTGTTTCGAGCCGGAGTGAGCCTTGAAGTGTTTGAAGGAAAAGATGACCTAGAAAAGCCTGCTGAGTTACAGGGGGTTGAAGGGCCTGTCGTAGGCTATGTGGGCGCACTTCACCAGTGGGTTGATGTGGGACTCATTCGGGATGTGGCGACCGCCATGCCGAATTTTCACTTTATCCTGGTGGGCCCGATTGTGCGTGACGTTGACGCCCTCTGCAAGATGCAGAACATTCGTCTCGTTGGTCAAAAGCCCCATCGAGAGATCCCGCAGTACGTTCGATGTTTTGACGTGTGCATCATCCCCTACGTGCGAGACGCTTATACGGAAACGGCCTATCCCGCCAAGCTCAATGAGTATCTGGCATTGGGCAAGCCCGTGGTCGCAACTCCTCTCCCTGAATTGGAAGATTACAATCGCGAGTTCGGGGGAGTGTTACGCCTCGCTGGAGATGTCACCACGTTCTCAAAGGCATTGCAAGAGGCCGTTAGAGATACTACTCCTGCCGTTCGAGAGCACTATCGGCGCGTGGCTCGGAGGAATGCATGGTCAACGGTTGTCGCTGATATGTCGACATTGATTGAAGAAGGGCTCCAGATTCGTCGCAGGACTGCGAAACTTGCGTGATAGTTAGCTATGTTCGTTCTGGTAACTGGAGCTACGGGATTCATAGGTCAACACCTGACCCGCAGGCTCTTGGCCCTAGGGCATCGAGTTCGCATTCTTGCAAGAGATCCAATCCGGGTCCCCCCTGAATGGTCGACCCACGTCGATATTATTGCCGGAGACGTGCTGGATGCGGAGGCCGTGGCTCGCGCTGCCAAGGGCGTGTCCGTGGTGTACCACCTGGCTGGCGAGGTCAGAGATGAACGATTGTTCTCCTCCGTGAACATCAAAGGAACGGAGATCGTGTTGACTGCCTCGGCAGAAGCTGGCGTTCAGACGTTGTGTTATTTCAGCAGCGCCGGAGTATATGGGACCCCTCGACCCGGACCGGTGACCGAGGACACTCAGTGCGATCCGCTGACTGAGTATCAAAAAGCCAAATACATGGGCGAGCACTTGGTCCGAGGGTTCTCGGACGCGGGCAAATTTCGAACCATTGTTGTCAGGCCTACGACTGTATACGGAGAAGGGGAGATTCAGAGCAGTGCGTTTTTCTTTAAATGGTTGACCGCCATTCGTGACGGCCGATTTCTGTTTTTGGGTGACAAAGCCGTGGCTAATGTCGTCTATGTCGGAGACCTCGTGGAAGCGTGCCTGTTTTTGGTGGAGCATGCCTCCAAGCCCCACGAGGTGTGTGTTGTATCAGATCCGGTCTCCATGTCTGAGTTTGTCGGGTTCGCGGCGGATTCACTTCATGTCGCACATCCTCGACGCAGTGTCCCGGTGTGGTTGGCTTATGCTGTGGCTGCCATCTTCCAGAAAATTAATCAGATTTTTGAGACGTCATTGCCGGTGACGAGTACTGGAGTGAAAGCGTTGTCGTCTGAGTCCATATTTGTCCCCAAAAGATTGCAGGAAGACTATCGGTTTTCTTTCCCATTCGGTTTCCAACGTGGATTGGAACAAACGGTGCAATGGTATCGGTCAGTCGGACGGTTATGAGCCGGTTGCATCCTGTTCGCCTGTCGCCGGATATGTGTCCACTTGCGGGTATAAAGTGGCCATCGCCTGTTCGACGGCCGATGCACCAGATGGGGCTCGTCTCTGGTTGCCCCAAAACCAGAAAAGTAGGTGAGGGGCAGGTGTAATGCGGACAAATTTCTGGCGTAGGATAAATCGGAATGACAGTAAATGTGGTGAAAATGCCACAAAGCTGATGACTTCAGATGGATCGGCTATAAAGCTAGCAAAGGAAGATACAGCATTGATTACTCCTGCCCGCACGATGAATTTTCCTAACCCCTTCGTGGTATGGGGGATAGCCTTTATCTACGCCGTTGTTCTCGGGCTCACACTACAGAAGCTTATACTGCCGTTAACGCCGTCACTGCACGCCGAACACGGCCTTCTTCAAAATGATGCAATTCATTTTCACGCGGTCGCGGTGCAACTCGCCGAGCGTATTCGGACCATCGGCTGGTCGGAGTGGAAGTTGTTTCCGGGAAGCGGAGGGTCCGGGAATGTCGCATTGCTAGCAGCGCTGTACGCGTGGTTTGGTCCAAACCCCGCATGGTTCATCCCGTTCGCCGCCGCGGCCCATGCGACAGGAGCGACGGTGACCTATCTGCTTGGGCCGTTACTCTGGCCCGGGCGTGTGGGCCGGTTGGGCGGATTGGTCGCGGCGACGCTGTTCATCATCTTGCCGTCGGCATTTCTTTCGTATGGACAGAACTACAAAGATGCGTTTGCGATCGTCGGCACACTGATTATCGTGTACGTGTGGCTGCGCGTCTTGGCCTCTTCCGGTGGGTCTGCGCATTGGGGGCGGTT
>JBQTIO010000057.1:0-2033 GCA_052388075.1 Nitrospiraceae bacterium | reverse complement strand
ACTACGGAGAATTTTCCGAACGCTACCGGACGGCCGCGACCCCGCAGGAGGAGCGGCGCTATCTCTTCTCGTTAGCCGCCTTTCAATCGCCGGCGCTGCTGGCTCGTACACTCGCGTGCACGATCAGTGGAGACATCCGCACGCAGGATGCCCCGTTCCTCGTCAGCTCGATTCTGATGAACGTCTCCGGCCGTGAGCCGGCCTGGGAGTTTGTGAAGACGAATTGGGATGAAATGGACCGGCGTTTCCCGAAGCAGGGTCTGCGCCGCATGTGCAGCGGCATTGTCGGGCTCGCGACTCCCGAACTCGAACGAGACGTACGCCACTTCTTTGCCTCGCGCAAGATCGATCTGGGCGGAAAAACGCTGGAGCAGTATCTCGAGCAGCTGCGGATCGCCGTACTATTTCGCGAGCGAGAAAGGCACAAGTGAAGGACTATCTGCAGCTCTAGCACTCAGAACAACATCTCGTGATGGAGTCCGCCGCGGTGACCAGATACGAAGTCATCGACATCGCCGGCAGAAGAACCTCGTGCAAGCAACTTCCCGTGTGACCTTGAGCACCCTGCCGTCCGTGTTATAGGCTGATCCCATCTCACATCTTGATAAGTCGACTTTACGAGCGGGTGACTATGCGTCTGGCTCGTTTGATGACGCTCCTCGCCTTCTGTGGCCTGGTGGAGACAGGCTCCACCGGATGCGGCCTAGATTCTGGCGAAGAAGAGCTGACGCCCCTTCCCACCGCGACGGATCTGACCCTCCAGCTCGTGACAGCAGGTCTGGCCTCGCCGGTCTTCATGACCGCTGCCCCAAACGACGCCACGCGCCTGTTCATCGTCGAACAAAGAGGCAGGATCAGGATCTTCGATGTGGCCGGCGGCTCGCTCCTTCTCACGCCATTTTTGGACATCGCCAGTTTGATCGTTAGCGGTGGTGAGCAGGGGTTGCTTGGAATGGCCTTCGATCCCGGTTACGGAACGAACGGACGATTCTATGTCTTCTATACCAATACAAGTGGCAATCTGGTCATTGCCCGGTTCCTGAGAAGCCTAGGAGACCAAAATCAGGCCGATCCCGCTCCGGCGGCTATTCTTCAAACAATCTCCCATCCAAACTTTTCGAATCACAATGGGGGCATGCTCGCGTTTGGTCAGGATGGTTGTCTCTATGCGGGAATCGGTGACGGCGGCAGTGGCGGGGATCCAAACGACAACGCGCAGAGCCTTTCGACGAAGCTCGGCAAACTTCTTCGGCTGGATCCGAGTACGGGAGGAGCCTGTACAAACGGAGGTATCAATCCGTTCGTTCTCCTCGGCGGAGTGCAGGAAATTTGGAGCCGGGGTCTTCGCAACCCCTGGCGGTTTTCCTTCGACCGGCAGACGGGCGATCTCTACATTGGAGATGTGGGGCAGAACGCACGCGAAGAAATCGACGTGTCTCCTGCCCCCAACGCTGGCCGACAGGCCAATTATGGCTGGCGGCTAATGGAAGGGCTGCTCTGCTTTAATCCCACCGCAAACTGCAATCCGGGCGGGCTCACCCTGCCGGTCCTCGACTACCCCCATGCCGGCGGGGCCTGTTCGGTCACGGGCGGATATGTCTACCGAGGATCGGCTGTGCCGGCGCTGCGCGGAACCTATTTCTATGCCGACTTTTGCGCTGGTTTCGTTCGGAGCTTCGGTTTTCAGAACGGCCAGGTGACAAGCCAGTTAGAGTGGCCGCTCCTCAGCCGCAGTTCGATCACGAGCTTCGGGGAAGATGCCCAAGGCGAACTCTATCTCATGACCCTGGGCGGGAGCCTGTTCAAGATTGTCCCCAATTAACGTCAGGCCATAGCCCAAAGGCGTGATCCCCCGCAATAGTTCTCGCATGTCAGCTATTCATGCCGGAGCACCGACACCGGCGGCTGACCGAGACTCCGGTAGGTGCTCAGAAATCCCACCACGAGGGAAAGTGCGACCGTGGCAACGAAACCCGTGGCCAGGACCGGCGGCTGCAGGCTCCAGGAAAGATCGAACAGGGTCGAGAGGACAG
>JBQTIO010000056.1:0-2878 GCA_052388075.1 Nitrospiraceae bacterium | reverse complement strand
CTTTTTCCATCGGGCAAAAAACCGGCCCGGCATCCAGCCTGTTCGCATGACGCGGCTGTGGCTTCCATAGGTGACTGTCACAGCAACGAGGCCTGCCGGTTTCAGGAGATGACGGAGCGTCGCCAATAGGCCGGTTACATTCCTCTTCGGCAGATGAATCAATGAGGCCGCAGCCCAGATGCCGTCTAGGCTGCCGGTGCGAACAGGAAGCGCTCGCATGTCGGCAAGGATGAATGGCACGGAAGGAGCGCGGGCCTTCGCAAACTGAAGGAGCGCGGTGGTGCGATCCAGTCCAAGGACCCGATAGCCCACGCGGTGAAGATAGCGCGAATCTTGTCCTCCTCCGCAGCCCAGATCGAGTAGGACACCGCGCCTGGGCAGCAGCCTCAGCCACTCGACCAACAGCGGCGGCCGCCTGTACTTCCGCCTTCCCCAGCGCGTCAGAAAGAGACGTGCATCCCGGCCATAGGTCTCAAGGGTCTGCGCGACCACACGACTTGTGGTATGGTGCGCTGTCGGACGATTAGCCATTCACATGGAGATCCGGGTGATGAGAGTTTGCCTCATCCTCTCGGCCATCGTGCTCAGTATCGCCCCTTCCGTGGACGCTTACGCCAAAGCGGTGGATCCGCCCTGTGACAAGTATCCGCCTGCCAAGCAGCAGCGTTGCACCGAGATCTGGAAGGAGCTCAACAAAGAGGACGGCCCAACCATTGCTCAGTTCGGACTCGACCAGCAGAAACGGCGTGACGAGGGAAAGATCAACGCCCAGCAGCATCTTGCCGAGAACATGACCTTCATCAAACAATCCACCGAAAAGCGACTCGAACGGCTCAAGGAACGCATAGCCAAGGAATAGCCGTTACAATTCCTTCCCCTTGGCTTCGCCCTGAATACTCTCCGAGGACTCCAGCAGATCCCGGTCCACTAGAATCGGCGCTTTGAAATGAACGGCCAAGGCGATCGAGTCGGACGATCGGCTGTCGAACGTTTTCACCTGATCCTGCACCGCAACGGTCAACGTGCCATAATAGGTCCGATCCTTCCGCGTGATGACGGTACGCAACACCTTCCCCCCATAGGCATCCAGGATGGTGTGCATCAGATCATGGGACATCGGACGGCTCAGTCGTTCCCCGCTGAGTGCTCCCTGAATCGAGAGCGCTACCGTCACATCGACAAAGATCGGGATCACCCGGCCTTCAGCCTGCAGCAGCACGATCGGGCCATGATCGGACATGCGCACGGTCACCGTGGTAATGGTAACTTGATCGGCCGACAGGGGCGGCACGCTTTGGCCGAATGATGAAGGCGCGGAGAGACACAACGCGAACAGCGGCACCCACAAGAGCATCAACCGGCTTCGTCGAGTCATACAGGCCTCCGTCGCTGGTGAACAAGACTGGCTACGAGACGCGAATGAACTCATTCGACTCCTTCTCCCAGCCGATTTCGGTTTCCGGCCCATGTCCGGTCACCACGATCGTCGCATCGTCGAGGGTGTAGAGTCGTTCCCTGATCGACTGTTCGATGGCATCGAAATCGCCGCCCCAGAGATCCGTCCGCCCGATACTGCCACGAAACAAGGTATCCCCGGCCAATACGAGCTTTTCGACCGGGACGTGAATGCTCATCGATCCCGGCGTATGGCCCGGCGTGTGGAGGGCAATCATGGAGACCTGGCCGACCTGCACCTTTTCATCGTCCTTGAGCCAGTAATCCGGCATGGGCATGGGCACCGCCGTCACGCCGAACATCCTGCACTGCATGTCGAGATTCCTCCACAGATCGAGATCGTCCTGGTGAAGGCACAACGTCGCGCCCGTCGCCTCTTTCATCGCACCGGACGCCAGAAAATGATCGAAGTGGGCGTGGGTATGGAGGATATGGCTCACGGTCAGGCCGAGTTGTCGGACTTCGTGGAGAATCCGTTCGTGGGCCCCGCCGGGATCGACCACGATGGCCTGCTTCGTCACCGGATCGCCGATGATCGAACAGTTGCATCCGAGGGGAGGCACCGAAAAGGTTTTTCGAATCAATGTGACCATCGCAGCGGCATGCTACCGTCCGACCACCTCAGGGCGCAAGCGGCCGGTCATGCTCGCGCGCCTCACCCCCAGTGGTCCAGACGACATCCGTATCGACAATCGTCCATTCCAGCCCCTGCCGGCTGAACCACACCAGAAATCCTGCGCCGCTCCCATCGGGGCGCACATGTTCGACATACAGCAACGCCTGGTCGTTCCGGAGGGTGCGCCCCACCCGCGAGAAAGCCAGACGATCCAACACAGACGGAGGCGGGGCCGGCCCCGCGTCACCGGCGCTCACAGGCAGACCTGATATGGCCTCCGGTTGTTCCGCGCCATTCCCGGACACAAAGCGATAGCGGACGCCGAACCGAAAACGCCCCTCAAGTCGGGCGCGCTCCCGGTTGGCTCCGACAAAATCCCGAATAAGGTCACGCGGCAGTGTGCCGTTGAAGTACCTCTGGTCATGGAAGAACGCGGTCGTCGTCGGTTCCTGCTGATCCGGCAGGAGCCGGGGCACCGTCAGTCGTTCCAGCACCACCAGACGCGTGTGTGAGGTCAGAAACTTTTTCGTGACCACCTGATCGTAGAGTCCGTAATCATCGAGCAAAATCTCGGCGGCGACCGGTATCACCTTCGCAGCGGGAAACTCCGGGAGAGCAAGGCTTGTCACTAGCAGGAGGGCCGGCACCATCACACGGCACAACATGGGTTCAGCATAGCCTCGGGAACAGACAGGGTCAATTTGCGCATTCCATCATGGACAAGTCGGCATGAAGCATGGATAATCGCCCGCAGTACCTGGAGGAAAACATGCTCCGACCGATTGCGAAATCCGGTTGCGCCGCTGC
>JBQTIO010000055.1:0-2092 GCA_052388075.1 Nitrospiraceae bacterium | reverse complement strand
GGCCAGTCTAATATCGGCCTGATCGATGCGATCGGGAAGATCGAGTATAATGAGCTAATCAACTTTTGGGTAGGACGCACCTTGGTGCCGTTCGACCGAGGCGAATTGAACGGTCCGTTCTACCACCCGACGTACGATGGCTTTAAGACGCCGTTCCTCCCCAATGACCAAAGCGCGAACTTTGGACGCTCAGTCGCTGCCAACGATGGGGCGGGGCTCTATGGTCGTGACAATGGCGTGGTCTTCTTCGGGAGGTTCCATCCGATGGGGACCCATATGCAGTACGCCTTCTCGGTGTTCCAGGGACAAAACGGAGGTCCGAATACTGGGTCCAGCCTTTTGTATGCCGGACGTTTCACGTGGAACTTGCTGGGCGATGAGCATGCCGGCAATCCTGGCTACTACACCGCCGGGACCTACTACGGCGGTTACGGGGACCTGGTGGCGCTGGCCGCGGGATTTAGCCATCAGAAAGATGGCGTGGGAACAGCGCTCACGAAGGACGATTTGAATGCCATAGTCTTTGATGGCCTGATTGAGAAACTCCTCCCGAACGATGGCGGCATCATCACGATCAACGGGGAATTCAAGCGGTTTTGGGCGCAGAACGTCAAGTCCTTTAGTGACGGTACACTATCAGCATCAATCCCAGTAAGCGGGGGTCCATGCGGATCATCATCGGCACCTCTATGCAACGCGGGATCGCCCGGCGCAGGACTACCAGCAACACCTGGCATGTGGATTATGAACGGGAATTCCTGGACCGTCTATGCCTTGTACCTGTTCCCGGAAAAGATGAAAACGGGATGGGGGAGATTGCAGCCCTACGGGAGATTTACCAGAATTTCCCCGATTGACAGCTCCCAGCGCGAGGAATGGGAAGCCGGCGTGAACTACGTCATTGACGGGTTCAACGCGCGCGCATCGGCCTACTGGCAGTATGGCGATATCGCCACCAAAGGTTTCGTCGGCGGGCCTGGCGTGTTCGCCCCAGGCGCTGCAGGCAACAGGGTCGATTCTTTCCATGTGGCCTTGCAGTTACAGTATTAAGAAGGTGGGTTTGATCTAACCTTCTCCCTTCGGAAAAGGCCGAAACTCCTCGGGGGTTTCGGCCTTTTCTCTTTTCATCCTTCTGATCCGTTCTCTCCCACAACTTGAAGCCCACTCCTAGCAACGTGACAATGTCTTTTGTGCTAGACGAGCAGAAGTCCGGCGGAGCGAAGCTTTTTCCAAGCTCTGTTGGCCAGAAAACTCTCGAACTCATCAATCCCACGCGGGAATGTGAGGCTGGCTTCTCGCAGCCGGGGGTAGGATCCTGGATTGTTCCGTGGGGTGGATCGCGTGATTAGCTCGGCAAGCCATGCAACCTGGTGAGCGGCCAGCATGACCGCCTGATCGCTGGCATGACCAGGCAGAATCATGCGCATTCGTGTTCCGGCTGGTTCCCACAGCGGCCGTCCTCCCAGCCATACGAACCGCCGTTCAGCCCGTGAGTCACCGGGAGCAATCGGGTCTTTGATGACGCGCCGGACCCAGGTTGGAGAGACCTTCGGCTTGGGGGCTGCATGGTCGAACCATTGACGAACATCCATGTGGAGTCCGCGCTGTTCGAGAAAATTGAGCATCGCCCGGCGCAGCCCTTCGCCGAGCCACTCCGGTGTCGTGCTTCGTCGATCCCGGTGCAGCAGGTCATTCTCGGCAAAGCCTTGGAATTCCGGTCCGAGGATGAGCAGCCCATGCGCAGCTGGATTCAAGCCGATGGGACTATGGGCTGTGACGGTGAAGCGATGCCAGAATCCGGACTGAATCAGGCCCGCGGCCACCAGCTGACGGACCCGCTCCAACGAGTCGATCGTGTCCTGGACCGTTTCTGAGGGAAACCCATACATCAGATAGGTATGGACTAGAATGCCGGCGTTCTTGAAAGCCGAGGCGACCAGGGCTGTTTGATCGACGGTGATCCCCTTCTTCATCTTGTCAAGAAGACGGTCCGAGGCCGTTTCGAGCCCGGCTGTGACTGCGATGCAGCCGGAGGCGGCGAGCAGGCGGCAGAGGTCCGGCGTGAAGGCTTCTTCGAAGCGGATGTTTCCCC
>JBQTIO010000054.1:0-1892 GCA_052388075.1 Nitrospiraceae bacterium | reverse complement strand
GCCTCCAGCGTTTCTGCGACCCGCCCCAACGCCTCCAGGGTCCGGCCCAAAACATAGAGAATCTGAACGGTTTCTTTCGACGATCCGGCCGAAGCCGAGAGTGCCTGTTGAAAGGCCGCCACGGCATCCTCGTAGCGGCCGGCTAATTTGTAACACAGACCGATTTGAGCGTAGGACTTCAGTGTGAGTGCCGGATCAGCCTTGGCCATTTGGAATTGATCGATGGCGGACTTGTGCAGACCGGCATTCTTCAATGCAAGACCCCGTTCATAACGCTCCGCGGGGCTCACGACGGCCTGCGACAGCTCGCTGATGGGCTCCGGCGTCATGAAGAGGGCTCTCCGTAGGGTGAAAACAGCTACCAGGATGAACAAGTAAAGCAGAAATTATGCCTTAAACTGCGAGGACCAGGGCCTAGCAGAGAAGAGCTACACACGCGATGGATTCCATTATTGTCAATGTGTTACGGCCTATTTTCCCGGTTGACTCCGGCGGGAACTGACAGCAAAGGATTGCTTTCAAGACCGATCCCGCCAATGAGTGGAGGCGAGGAGTTCACTTTAGTACAGTCTGGCAGGAAGATTTGCTGGCGATGAACCCGAGGTGCCGTCCCCCAGGTTTCAACTGTCCGCTGCGTCGAATGAGCTTCCGGTTAGAAGGTCATTGCGACCGGGGATCTTGAACGGGTACTATACGAGCCAGTCCATCATCGGAGCGCTTGTCCCTTGAAACAGATCCCCCATCAGCAACTTCGACGGATCGGATTGCTTATCTGCTTAGTCGCGGGGGCGTTTCTTGTCTCGCACTCCGTCAATGCCCTCGTGGCAGACGCACTTTATTTTGTCCCGGATCGCCCGACCGGATCGGGCGGCGATGAATCCGCACTCCCCATCTCGTATGAGCCGGCCCGGCATGCCGAAGATATTCAATTGAGCGGTCTGTTCCTGTTGCCACCGCCGTCTCAAGGAATGTCAAATCTGGGTGGGGCGGTCGCCTCCGCAGTGCGGGCCTCGCTGGGCGCAGCCGCAAAAATTCGACTCATTGGGGTTGTCTTGGGCGACCAGCGTGGTGTCTTTGCGATCGTTGAAGAGCTCTCGTCCAAGAAACAAGCGTTGTACCGGCTGCACGATCAAATTCCGGATTTGGGAGAAGTCAGTGACATTCGAAGAGACGGAATGATCATTCGCCAGGGAAACCTGGAGGAATTGCTGGAATTAGCGTTGTCGGAGAAGCCGGCCGTCGTTGCCGGCACGTCCACGGCACCCCCGCCGCAAGCATCCGGCGTACCTCTTCGAAAAGTAATCGACCGTCGGGAAGTCGAGCTCGCCATGAGCGACCTGCCGAAGCTGTTGACCCAGGCCAGGGCCGTGCCGTACATGGTGAATGGAGCGCCAAACGGATTCCGTCTTGACTATATCGCCCCCACGAGTTTCTACGAAAAGATAGGGGTCCACGCGGGGGACATCTTGCAACGGGTCAACGGGGTCGATATCCGGGACCCCTCCACCATGTTGAGCCTGCTCCAGCAACTGAAAAACGAACGGGTTGTCAAGCTGGATTTGGTCCGCAACAACCAGTCCTCGACACTCACCTACGAACTCCGCTAAGACGCTCCGAGAGCCTGTCGCCGAGTCCGGCCTGCCCATTCCAGGAACGCCATACTTCACGCATAAGTACACACACCTAACACTTAAGAGGTATTGCCACAAAGGCATGTGAGAATGTATACAAGGCGGCATTCTTAAACTTAGGAAGGCGCATCAGACTCCCCGATAACTCCGAATGACAAAGGAGGTAGGGATGGAAGACCTCAGTCCACCGAAGTACTCAGCCCGCCGAGCCAAGGGCGGGCTTTTCATCAAGTCACACTACAACACTGATCCGACAGAAGA
>JBQTIO010000053.1:0-5858 GCA_052388075.1 Nitrospiraceae bacterium | reverse complement strand
GAAGCCGGGCGAACACGAGTGTCGAAGGGGAAGGGTCTGTATAGCAGGCACTGCGTCGGTTGCCACGGAACCGAGGGCAAGGGTGACGGCTACAAACTTCTTGGTCCCGATCCGGCCAATCTCACGGCACCCTCAACAATGAAGAAGTCCGACGCAGCCCTGCTCAAGACCATCCATGAGGGGAAACCCAACATGCCATCCTGGAAGGTGCGTTTGTCGGAACAGGACAGCCGTGATGTGCTGGCCTATGTGAGAACTCTGGCCAAGTGAGTCGAAGATTCCGGGATCGATACTTTTCTCCGGCGCTCGGATGGTGCTCGAGTATCTCCATCGACATACATCGAAGCGGCATCGCCCAGCAGAAGCGAACTCGCAATACCAGCCAGCTCAGCACGGAATCACTGTCTCCCCTTCAAAGGAATCTGAACGCTGATCGCACCGGCCAGATCTCCTTCCCGTGCGCCCTCCCGTGGATAACCCGAAATATCTAAGAAACCTTTAGGAGTGCCATGACAGGCCAGGCAGTCTCGTGAATAATAGATCGGTGTCAAGGTCCGGAGCGTCTTCCCATCGTCAACCCATTCGATGACAGGGCTGTGCGAGACCGGTTGCGTAGCCAGCCGTTTCAACACGGCTTCTTCGTACGCATCAGGGGTGTTCTTCAGATTCCTCGGATTAAGGGTGGTTTGTTTGATGGCCACGGGCGAGCGATTGGAGAATGTTCGAGCGGCCTGGCTCCCGAAGGTGGCCGGAATGAAATTCTTATAGCCGATGCCCCGCTGATTGATCACTAGTTGCGCATCCGCCACCACCGCCTTGCCGGCCTGAAGCAAGACCGGCAAAAGTTCTTGTGCCAGCGGCGGAACGCCCGAAGGCAAGCGGTTCAGATCAATCGTTGTCTGATGGAGATACTCAGCGGCAACCTGCTGTTCAAAGACCTCCGGAGTGAATCCCTTGTCGCCTTTCCGCGGATCATCGATCAACGCCTGATTACGCTCGACGATGAGCCGACCCACATTGAGCAATGTGGCCAAAAGCTGAGCAGTCCTTTCGGTCTCTTCCCGCAGCGCCTGCGGCAAACCGATCGTCGGCCATATGAGAACGAATACCAAGCTCAGCGATAGATGCGCAGGGAGGATCGATTTCATAAACGTCTTCCTCCTTCTCACCTGTCCGTCGCAAGACGGCACTGACCCTGATCGTAATGCTGGGGCACCTTGGAAACTTCGAAGGGCAGGCCTTCTGTCGTGGCCCGACGAGTCGGCGCATATTCGGCTTCGACCCAGCGCCGCCGCATGTAGTTCAACCGCCCTGACTCTTCCAATCGGTAGAGCAGGTTGTTCAGGAACCACTGCAGCCGCCGGTTCTCTTCCCCCGTCACGATCGAAAGGTGGTCGTGGGTCAGGACCAAGGGTGTGCCGTCGGTTCGCGTCAGGAGGTGCCAGTCCTGCCACACGCGTGTCGTCACATAGTCGAGGATCGCGTAGTTGGAGAGAATCACATCGATGCTCGGATTCTTTGTTTCGACTGCGGCCGGAAGCGAATCACAGATGAGCAGCCGGACTCGCTTCAGATTGGCCTGCGCGTAGAGTTGAGAAGTTCTCCCCTTCTGAACAGCTACTGTCAGGCCTGCAAGCCCTTCTTGGATTGCCACAAGTGTGTCGATGTCGGCTGCCTGCTTGCGAAACTGTGCCTGAACCCGCTCAGCCAGTTCCGGATTCTGGATGATGGCTGCGATGCCGTCGTCACGGAAATACGGATTGGAAAACCACAGACCCGTCGGCCTGGCTCCCGGCATATTCCCGCCGACGGATGAGACAAACAGGTCGAGATGCCCTTCATTCATCTCAATGAAGAGATCCGGAAACCGGATAAGGTGCAGGGTAGGAACGATGGGCTTCTGGCCGCCACAATGGGTGGTGAGAGCGTCGGCTATCTCGCGGATCAGCTCCACATCGAGGCCGGTGACCCGAACCCCCTCATCGGTATAGACGGCGGGGAAGACAAAGGGGCGGAACGGTTCCGCGGAAATTCCGACACGCAACCGCCCACGCGCGCAGATTGCCGACAATTCTTCGCCGGTAAGGGGGTGGACCATGTCCACCGCATCATAGACGAGACCGCATCCTTGTAAAAGAAAACCGAGTGCGAGCACCCACGGTGCGATGTATTGCGCACCCGCCGCCTTCAGGAGGCTGGTGCCGGCCATTGTGCGCATGCGTAAGATGAACGCCTCGACAATCATACGATTCAAAATCGAACGCCGATCGTAAAGAGCCATTGTTGCGACAAATCGGACTTGCCTTTGAAGTCGATTTCGAAACGCGTGTACTGGAGCCCCATATCAACCGAAAATCCTCTGGCGACGGGAAACCTCACCCCAACCTGGCCTCCGTAGAGATAGCCGGGGGCATGCGCGTCCCGCCCAGGGATCGTGCCGCCCAGCAATGCTCCGACATAGGGCACCGCCCGGTGTTCCAACGGTCCGAAGAGCACATGTCGAATGATTCGATTGATCGGCTTGTCGCTGGGAACATCCAGGATATCAATGAAATTGTTCCAGCGGGGATTCAGGTACAGTGAATGCTGGTCGGTGATGAAATTCGGCGTATGGTGACTGTAGTATTGGTAGACGCTTCTCACTTCCAGCTGGCCATAGCGAAGGGTGGTCAGCCCGGCCTGAACGGCAATGACTCTGGCCTGAGGCGCAAAGGTGCGCTGATTGAACGACACGTCGAAGCTAAATGGACGAAGCGGGAGCACGTCCAGCGTCGCCTCCTGAGCTTCCGCCTGAGGTGAAAACAGCATGGCGAGTAGGACCAGGCTGAATGTCGAAACGATTTGAACTGGGAATCGGGAAACGCCTGATCCCAGCCACCGCTTCCCCGCTTCGAACAATGTCTCCATTCAACCCTGTTCAGTCCGCCGTCACCTCGAGTGATGAATTGAACAACGCCGGCACCGCTCCTCTTGTGCAGAGGTTGTGCCCCTCCGTCCGCTGATAACCAGCTCTGCTGCAACCCATTGGAATGTCGGCGTATACCAGCAGTCAGCATGAGTTGGGCACGGCGAACGGCGGGGGGGATTCCACGGTGGATCGCGGCCAGTCGATGGCCTAGACCGCGACGGGTCGAGGGCGGTGATTCGGATGGGAGATAGAGAGCTCGCGTGCGGGACGGTTGCGTTGAATCTTCAGCCGGTAGCCGGTCGCTTCAGCCCGTACTGTTTCATTCGGCTGCGCAGCGTGCTGGGTGGGATCCCCAGAAGTACGGCCGCTCCATCGGGACCTTCGATGTGCCAATTGGTGAGCGAGAGGGTCTGCAGAATGTGCCGGCGTTCAAAATCCTTGAGGCGGGCCGGCGGCAACGCAGCTAGCGAGGCATCGTGCGAGCCCAGCACCTGCTCGTCGATCCGCAGAACCGGCTCATGAGAAAGAATCATCGCTCGCTCGATCACATTCTCCAACTCGCGGACATTACCCGGCCAGGGATAGCGAATCAAGCGTTCGAGGGAGTCCCGGTCGATATCCCTGCATGAGCGCCGCAGCTTCACGCAGTATTGTTCTAGGAAATGTCTGGCCAATAGGGGGATATCTTCCGGACGATCCCGCAAGGGAGGCAGGCGGAGCGGGAACACATTCAGACGATAATAGAGATCAGCACGAAATGCACCGCGCTTGACAGCGGCAGAGAGGTCGCTATTGGTGGCGGTGATCACGCGAACATCAACACGAATGGGTTGTTTTCCGCCCAGGCGATCAACCAATCCGTCTTGCAGCACCCGCAGCAGCTTGGCCTGTGTCTCCAGTGGCATTTCGCCGATTTCGTCCAGAAACAGGGTGCCTCCATGAGCGAGCTCAAATCGTCCTTCACGGGCGCGGTCGGCGCCGGTGAAGGCACCCCGTTCATGGCCGAACAACTCGCTTTCAACTAAGCCTGCCGGGAAGGCGGCGCAATTGACTCGAACCATGGGTTTCGGATGTCGCGGACTCCGGTCATGAATGGCCTGGGCGATCAATTCCTTGCCGGTGCCGGTCTCGCCCAGGATGAGGACGGTCGTCGGCGTGGGCGCGACCTCGCGCGCGAGTGACAACACATGTTGGAAGGCATCGTTTTTCCCCACCAGGGTACCGATGTTTTTCGTAAGCCGCAGTTCCTCGGCGAGATACACATTTTCCTTGGCGAGTTGGTCGCGCAGCCGGTCGATCTGTTCGTACGCGTGCACATGGTCGATCGCATAGGCGATCTGCATCGCTACCTGCGTCAGGAATTCCATATCCCCGTGATCCGGCATGCCCGACTCGATGCTGCCGATGTTGAGAACGCCGAGGCACTGGTCTTTCACGAGCAGGGGAAGATTGATCATCCGTCCGAGGCCTTCCTGGACGTACCACTTGTCCTCGAGGAAGACCTGCTCCCGCTTCAAATCAGGTCGTATGTGTATCGTCTTGTGATCATAAACCCAGCCCATGCCGCTTCCGGCATGGGGCACCAGCGCATCGCGGTGCAGCACCACCGTCGCCACCGTCGTGGCGAGGACATAAAACCTGAACGCGTCGGCCTCACGATCATACTGGGTGACGGAGGCCCGCGCCCAGGGAATGACTTTGGTGATTTCAGCCGTGATCGCCTCCCAGAGGCTTTGCATGTCGCGCTGCGAATTGAGGACAAGGGCGACGGCCAGGAGGGCGCGATAGTTTCGTTCGATCCGGTCCATCGATTATTCCATGCCTTCCGTGATGTGGGATTCAATCACATCGCTTCGCCTCATGTCTACGCACAAACCCTGGTAAGGGGACCCTCGATGAAAAAGTGAACCAGGAGCGGGAGATGAGTGAGACGCGCAGCGCTGATAGAGACTGGAATGGATCAGGGGTAACCAGACTTCCTTTACGCGGAACTGTGCCGAGGAGAATCGTCCAACCGAAACTAACCCGGGCTGGAAAGCCTACCCACGCAGCTTCCGGCAGTTATGTATGGTCGAGCGGGGAAACATGTACGGCAACAAGCTGAAAATGTCTAGCGGGGTAGAGAGGACCGATACTTGGACACTCTTCAAAACGGCAAACCGCCCCTACCGCGAAGCTCCGCTAGTGCGTTGACTGACGCCTTCTGCGTTTGAAATGTGCCGCTTCAACCAACCTGGGTTGAGTGTTGTTAATGCCTTGCGATCCCAAGAACATTTGTCAGGATAGCCACGACTGCGACCACCACCGCGACTCCGATAAAACCCAAAATCATGATTTTAATATGATCCATGTTAAACCTCCTTGTGATTAGAGATGGCGTGAGGCTATCCACTACCATTAGCAAAGCAAAGGTGTCAAGAAGTCCGCGCAGCCGACAGAGCAAAGATCATCGGAGGAATCACTGTAAACAATCTTCAGCTTCTCCCATTGGAGCATTCTACTGTCCCCTGCCATTACTTGCTCCAACGTCAATCGCGCCTCCTCGATATCCACCCCCGTGCCTTCCAGGCCGATGAGTGCTTGGTATCCTGGTGCAACCCCGCTGTCTCCGCGTGGCTCCACGAGCACGCCGTTAAAATGAAACCGCTGCGCATCCGCTACGAAGTCGGTAGGCCGTTCGACTGTCACCGCAACGCCGCACAGGCGGCTTCAACCGATCACGCGCAGGCTAAATCCTCAGGTCCCAGCCGGTCTGGATTCGCGGGGCGGGTCAAGAGTATGAGCCACGGATGAAAAGTGGACCCATAGCAGGCCAATAGGTGGGTCAACTCTCGACCCCATGAACTGCTTGGAGAAGCGTTAGTGTGAAGTTTCAATCGGATAGGTGAGATGTGGTGCCGAGGGACAGAATCGAACTGTCGACACCAGCCTTTTCAGGGCTGTGCTCTGC
>JBQTIO010000052.1:0-4499 GCA_052388075.1 Nitrospiraceae bacterium | reverse complement strand
GGACAGGCCGCAACCGGCCCGCGCACAAAAGTCCAGACCGTCCTCGCGCATGGCCCAGTCGCCCAGACCATCGTGAGACAGGGCCGGCGGTTGAAGGCGGATCTGATTCTGATGGGCTCTCGTGGGTTGAGCGATATTCAAGGATTTTTGCTGGGGAGCATTGCACGACAGGTGGCATCGCTTGCTCCTTGTTCCGTCCTCGTCGTGAAACAGCCCACCCCCAAACTGACCCACGTCGCCCTCGCGGTCGATGACTCCAAACATTCGCGCGCTGCCGCCAAATTTCTTCGATCCCGTATTCTTCCGGACTCCGCCACCGTCACGATTCTGTCCTCGGCCGAGAGCCCCGTCACAGACTTCGCGGCGCGCTACCTGTCTGAATCGCAACTGACCGAATTGAAAAGACCGGTCATGGAACGCGCCATCGCTCTGGTCAATGCCCTGCGGGACGATTTCATCAAAGACGGCTATCCCGTTGTCACGCAGGTCCAGATGAATCACGTGATCGACACCATCGTCAAATATGTCGAAGCCGATCATGACCAGCTGCTGGTAATCGGCTCTCGCGACTTGACAAAGAGCGAACGGCTCCATCTCGGGAGCGTGTCGGAAAGTCTTTTGAGGCACGCCCCCTGTTCGGTCCTCATCGTGCGAGGGGCGCGTGCCTAACTTCGAATCTCGCGACATTCAAAGACTGCCGATTGAAGACGCCCTGAAGCGATTGGAAACCGACAGCGGCGGCCTCCCTTCCGACGAGGCTCAACGGCGGTTGGTTCGGTACGGACGAAACGTCCTGACCGAACCGGACCGCTACTCACTGCTCAGCGGGCTCGTCCGTCATTTCACCCACTTCCTCGCAGTCCTGCTCTGGATCGCCGCCGGTCTCGCCTTTGCTGCGGACTTCATGCGGCCGGGCGAGGGAATGGCCACGTTGGGATGGGCAATCCTGGGGGTGATCGTGATCAACGCCGTCTTTGCGTTCTTGCAAGAATATAAAGCGGAACGGGCGGTCCAGGCCCTCCATCGTTTGCTGCCAGACAAAGCGTGGGTGACCAGGGGAGGCCAGCCCATTGAAATTACGCGGAGCGAGATTGTGCCGGGCGATGTGCTGATCCTGGAAGAAGGCGAGCGCGTACCCGCCGATGCGCGCCTCCTCGAAGCCATCGGCATGCGGGTAGACAACGCGCCACTGACCGGTGAGTCGAAACCGAAACGGCGGACAGCCGAGGCTGTGGAAGATGGGCACTGGCTCGATCTCCCGAACCTTGTCTTCGCCGGAACCACGATCCTGTCGGGGCACGGACGCGCGGTGGTGTTCGCCACCGGCATGCGGACGGAGTTCGGCAAGATCGCCAAACTCACCGCCACCGTCGAGTCCGGCCTCAGTCCTCTTCAGAACGAGATCATCAAAGTCACCCGTATTGTTGCGGTCATTTCTCTGGCCATGGGAGCCGCATTCTTCATGATCGGCGTTTCAACAGGACTCGGCTTCTGGATCAGCGCCATCTTCGGCATTGGGATCATCGTGGCCAACGTGCCCGAGGGACTCCTTCCGACGGTCACGCTCGCCCTCGCCATGAGCAGCCAACGCATGGCGAAGCGTCACGCCTTGATCAAGCACTTGCCCTCCGTTGAAACCCTTGGCTGCACCACCGTGATCTGCACGGACAAGACCGGGACGTTGACGGAGAATCGGATGAAGGTGGATCGGTTCTACGCCGACGGGCTCATCATCGAATCACGGGAAGGCTGTTTTTTCACCAGAGGCCGCATGGTCAGCACTGTTGATGCCGAGCAGTGGCAATCCCTCTTCGACGCGCTTCTCCATTGCCACAACGCCAAGCGCGTCCGGCGGTCAGACGGACGCTTCGTGGTCACCGGTGATCCCACTGAAGTCGCCTTGTTGGAGTTTGCCATTGAACACGGGTTGGCCCACCGACCCCCCTTACGGCGAATGGGAGAGCTGCCTTTCGACGCCGATCGGAAGCGGATGAGCACCTTGCATTGGGCGGAGGGGCGGCTCGTTGCCTTCACCAAAGGTGCGCCTGAATCGGTCTTAGCGGTCTGCAGCCGCATCCAGCTTCATGGGAGGGCCGTAGCGATGACTCCCGATGAGCGCGCGCGCGTCCTGAATCAGAGCCGGTCCTTCGCCGAGCAGGCCTATCGCGTGCTGGCCGTGGCGATGTGCGAGGTGGCCCACCAGCCGGAGCACATCGAAGTGGAGACGATCGAAGAGGACCTGACGTTCCTCGGACTCGTGGCCATGATGGACCCGCCCCACCGGGAAGTGCCTGAGGCGGTCGCCAAATGTCGCAGAGCGGGTGTCCGGGTCGTCATGATCACCGGCGACCATCCGCTCACCGCGCTAGCCATCGCGCGCAAGATCGGTCTCGTACCGGAACAGGCTCTGCAACAACCGACCGGCTTTGTGCCGGTGATCGAAGGATCGCAGCTCGACGGGATGAGCGACGAGCACCTCCGTCAACTCTTGACACCAACGCGGCCCAATGAGCCGGATCCAGTCTTTGCCCGGATGGCCCCACGCCACAAGATGCGGATCGTGTCCACACTCAAAGCGATGGGGGACGTTGTCGCAGTCACCGGCGACGGGGTGAACGATGCGCCGGCACTCAAAAAAGCCGACATCGGCGTGGCCATGGGCATTGCCGGCACAGACGTGGCCAAGGAAACCGCCGACATCATCCTGCTCGACGATAACTTCGCGACGATCGTGAATGCGATTGAAGAAGGACGCACGGTGTACGACAACATTCGCAAATTCTCCACCTATATTCTTGCGAGCAACGTCCCGGAAATTGTGCCGTTTCTCGGCTATGGCTTTGTCGGCATGCCGCTGGCGCTGACGATTCCCCAAGTTTTGGCAGTCGATCTCGGAACCGACATGATCCCGGCGCTTGCCCTCGGCACTGAACGGCCTCATTCCGATGTCATGGATCTTCCGCCACGTTCCCGAAATGAGCGGCTGCTGAGTTACTCGCTGCTGTTGCGGGCCTATCTCTTCCTCGGCATCATCGAAGCAGCCGTGGCAATGAGCGGCTTCTTTCTTTATCTCTACAGCCAGGGGTGGACATGGGGAACACACCTCGATTGGTCTTCCCCATTATATAAGCAGGCCACGACGGTCACCTTGGTCGGCATAGTCCTGGCACAGGTTGCGAACGTGTTTGCCTGCCGATCCGATCGTCTTTCGGTGACCCGGCTTGGATGGTTCACCAACCCGCTCATCCTGTGGGGAATCCTCACCGAGCTCGCCATCCTCGCGCTCATCACCTACACGCCGATTGGGAACGAGATCCTCGGAACCAGCCCCTTACCGCTGTGGATTTTCGGGCCGCTCGTGCTGGGCGCTCTCCTGCTGTTATTGGTTGAGGAAGGCCGGAAGATCCTCGTGGCCCGGTTCCTGAACAGACCGGCCTACGGGTCTACGCGAGAGGTACAGTGACGATGTCCATCGACCCTGAGGAACCCACCCGGCACGTGCCGGTCAGTGAAGTGATCCCCCGCCCAGCCGCCTCGCCGCCGTCCGATCCATCGCGGGAGCATGAACATGCACTTCCCATCACCGTTATCCCCCTCCCTCAGCCACGAAAACGATCGCTTGTTCCCTGGCTCATCGGCGGTGTGGCGGCACTCGCGCTTATCGGCGCCGGCGTGTGGTACTGGTTCATTGGCGGCCCTCCTCCGGTTCAGTACAAAACAGCACTCGTCGATCGCGGCCCCATCACCGCCATCGTTACCGCTACCGGCACAGTCAATCCTGTCGTCTCCGTCCAAGTCGGCAGCCAAGTGTCTGGCAAGATTGCGAAGCTCTTTGCGGATTTCAATTCCGTCGTCAAGCAAGGGCAAACTCTGGCCCAGATCGACCAACAGCCATTCAATGCACGAGTGAGTCAAGCCCGCGCCGCCGTGAAGAGCGCCACGGGCAATCTGGCGAAAGCAAAGAACATGGCGGCACAGCGAAAACGGGAACGCGACCGCATGGCCACGCTCCTCCAGCAAGCATTTGTCTCTCAAGCTGATCTTGATCTCGCCGAAACCAATTACCGCGATGCCGAAGCCAACGTGGATGTGACACAGGCACTGCTGGATCAAGCACAAGCGACGCTGTCGTCTGCCGAGTTGGATCTCGGCTATACGACGATCTATTCTCCTGTGAACGGTATCGTCGTCTCCCGCAACGTGGACGTGGGCCAGACTGTCGCCGCCAGTTTCCAGACGCCGACTCTTTTCGTCATCGCGCAAGATTTGACTCAGATGCAGGTGAACACCAATGTCAGCGAGTCTGACATCGGGGGCGTGGTCGATGGGAAGCCGGCCAACTTCCGAGTCGACGCCTATCCGAAGCAGTTCTTTGAAGGGGTCGTTACGCAAGTGCGGAACGCGCCGATCAGTATACAGAACGTCGTCACCTACGATGTCGTCATCACCGTCGACAACCGCGAGCTCAAGCTCAAACCGGGCATGACCGCCAACGTCAC
>JBQTIO010000051.1:0-6801 GCA_052388075.1 Nitrospiraceae bacterium | reverse complement strand
GTGAGCGTGTTCTCGGCCGCTGCCTTGTTTCGGTGGTAATGTACCCCGACAAACCAGCCGGCCGCTGCAAAGGCCAGGCTGATTGCGCGACCAATCCCTCCGGATGCACCGGTTACAAGCACCGCATGTGTGAATTCGCTAGCTGGTTTAGTCATCTAGTCGATTCGTTGCTTAGTATGCGACTGAACGGGCCGAGCAAAAAACAACCGACTCTGCGGGATGTTCAAAAAGTTCAGACTTCTCACCCGCCCAACCCTGGCGGCTACTTCACCCTCCCGCCCTGAGTCTGCCAAGACAGCCTCTTCGCCCAGGGACGCGTCTTGTCCCAAGCACGGCCTCAGCGGGCGACCAAAGATGCCTCTTCCGAGCTTGCGCGTTTACGTTGTCCTTTGATGGCCCGGATGAGTCCCCCGCTGCGCGCGTTGAGCGCGGCCCTTCCAATTCCCTCCACCTCTCTTTAGGGGAGTGGCCGAGGCTGCCCTTTACTGCGCGCATCGAACGAGCACCGTTTCATCGTGCGCGTTCTGCGAGCAAGAAGGGCACCTGGCCACTCCCTCCCCTGCTGGCGGACTTTTTCAACATCCTGCTAAGGATTATGGGTGGGATGTCGCGTGAAGGCAAGCCTGCAGGCTAGGGGACTGGCTCCGACGTCTCCGTCGGTGCCTGTCCCGCTATTCCTCCATTCCCTTGCCGCCCCCAGGATTCCTATGGTACTTTCACCGCGTCGTGTAACCAGTGGAGGATCTCGCGCATGCTGTTGAAGAAGCTAGGATATCGAAGGGGCCTCATCGTGGGCGCTGCCCTACTGTTTGTCTGCGCCACCTGGTCAGCTCCGCTCTTTGCCGAAGATGGCGGCGTCATCGCCCAGTCCGCCGACTATTTTCCCGATCAGATCGGGAACGAATGGCACTATCGTGGCCAGATTACTGAAGGGCCTCTGCAAACGATCGAGCATAAGTTTTTCTCCAACGTGTCTTCGGTCACCGGCACGAAAACCATCAAAGGCATGACGGTCACCGTGTTCCACGATACCAATCCAGGCAACCATGGCCCAATGGATAGTTTCTACCGCCGCGATAGCGTCGGCATCGTCTATTACGGTTCGGAACCGGGGACGCCTTTTGAAAAACAGCTCGTGCCCTATCAGATCGTGCGCTTCCCTATGAAGGTCTCGTCGTCCTTCCCGCAATTCGACCGCAAGGAGCTGGACTTCGGCACCGATCTGGATCGGGACGGCATCAACGAAAAGGCCGATGCGCAGGGCGATGCCACAGTGCTGGGACAGGAATCGGTCACCGTGCCGGCCGGCACGTTCAAGGATGCCGTGAAGGTGGAAGCGCGCATGCACATGCAGATTCATCTCTCCGGCGCGAAGAGGACGACCCAGGGAACCGATGTGATGACCGCCTGGTTTGTGAAGGGCGTAGGCTTGGTCAAGTACGTCGAACGGCAGGAGCTCTCCCCGTTGGAAGACCGGGGCATGGTCACGGATATCATGGAAGAACTGGAATCGCACGAGATCAAGCCGCCGAAGGCCTCACTCGGGCGGCGCGAATCCTCGACGGAGGGTCTGCTCGCTGACAACGCGGGTGACCACGAATTGCGTCAGGTACTCTTCACCCCCGGCCTTCGCTCCGACTCCGGAGAGCCGATGGCCCCCAAACGGCTGGCGGCCGACTAACGCGCCGGTGATCGGACGATTCAGATAGAGATTCCCGACATCGAACCGTTGCCGCGCCAGTTCCAAATTGGCGGGGCTTCGTGAATAGACTCCGCCGGTGAGCGCATAGGCCGTCGAATTTGCCAGGGTCAGTGCTTCTTGAAAGGAAGCGGCCTTCATCACCGCAAGGATCGGCCCAAAGATTTCCTCTTGGGCTACTCGATGTGCCGACACCACATCGGCAAAGACCGTCGGCCCGACATACCAACCTGGTCCCGTCACAGTCCCTTCCACCAGCAGGCGGGCTTCCTTCTTCCCAATCTCGATGTATCCCAGAATCTTCGACTGCGCTCGACGATCAATCACCGGCCCGAGCTGCATGCCCGGCTCTTCAGGATTTCCGACCTTCAGGCTCAGCACCGCCTCTTTGAGGCGCTCCAGAAAACTATCGTAGATCGCCGCATGCACAATCGCCCGCGAGCAGGCGGAACATTTCTGTCCCGCATAGCCGGTGAAGGATGAGACCACTCCGGTGATTGCGTCATCGAGATCCGCGGTCTCATCCACGATGATTGCGTTTTTCCCTCCCATCTCGGCGAGCACCCGCTTGACCATCTGTTGCCCCGGTATAAGAGCACCGGCGTCGTTCAGGATGCGGAGTCCCACGTCCTTCGAACCGGTAAATGCGATTGTTGCGATATCAGGATGGCGCACCAACGCCTGTCCGATGTCGGGCCCACCAGGCAGACAACAGAGAATCTCACCTGGCACACCGGCTTCCCGCAAGATCTCCGTGAGCCAGTGCCCCATCATTGGCGAGCGCTCGGAGGGTTTGAAGATCACCGGATTCCCGGTCACGAGTGCCGCCGACACCATGCCGGCGGGACTTGCCAGCGGAAAATTCCATGGAGCGATGACGGCCGTCACCCCGCGAGGGCTATAGAAACGCTGGTTCAGCTCACCCGGTTCCTGTCCTAACCGTCTTGGGGAAGCGAGCCTGCGCCAGTCCGCCGCATAAAATTCCAGAAAGTCGATCGCTTCCGCGAGGTCCGCATCCGCCTCCCGCCACGGCTTCCCACATTCCACTATCTCCCATGCCGCCAATTCATCGCGCCGCAACCGCATGGACGCGGCGGCGGCACGCATGATGTCCACTCGTCGTTCCGTTGTGCGGTCGCGCCAGGATCCCCATGCCTGAACCGCCCGGCGCACCGCCTGTTCGACATCCTCTGAACTCGCGCTGGACAACCGGCCCACGACTTCATCCGGACATCCAGGGTTGTGAGACTCAATGAGAGGCCCCGTCAGGCTCAACCCTCCGAACGACGATGTCCACTGCCGGCCCAGTTGCGACCGCACGGTCGCCATGGCCTGCTGCATTGCCGCTCGGCTGTCGGCCTGCGCAAAATCCCGCTGCGGTTCATTTCGAAACTCCTGCATACCGGCCGGCTGAGACACGAGGGACTGCTTCTGACTCAGTCCCTCGGGAAAGGGCGGAGCCAATAACGTGCTCAGCGATTGAGATTCCACATACTCCTTGCGTAGAAATGATTCGTTCGAGGTGTTTTCGAGCAATCGCCGTACGAGATAGGCCATGCCTGGAAGCAGATCACCCACCGGGGTATAGAGTCGCAATCGGCGCCCATATTGCGTGACCGCCTGCTGAAAGGGCTCGGCCATGCCGAAGATCATCTGATATTCCCAGGTCTCTGGAGGGAGCCCGAGCGACTCCGCAACCGCCTCGATGTAGGCCAGAGTACGCAGATTGTGTGTCCCGAAGGCCGGTCGTATGAGGGATGTCTGAGATAAAATAAGATGCGTGAGCGACTCATAGTTGGCATCCGTCTCCATCTTGTGTTCAAAGAGAGGAACAGCCCAGCCTCGTTGTCGATAGCGGATCGTGTCCGAATCCCAGTAAGCTCCTTTCACCAGTCGAATAGTAATGGGCGCTCCACGCCGGCGAACCCAGGACAGGAGTTCGTCGATATCTCGTGCCGTTTCCCGATGGTAGGCCTGCAACGCGAGACCCGCATATGGATAGGCCTTGTAGGAAGGCTCCGCGAAGAGCCTGGTGAAGATCTCCACCAACAATGCTTTCGTATCAGCTTGTTCCATATCGAAGATCAACGAAGCGGGGAGGCGCATGGCCAGATCGAGGATGGGCCGAAGCCGCGCCGCAACAGAATGATAGCTTCCTTCTGGTTCGATCGGGTCGAGATGCGGAGAGAGGGCGGAGATTTTGATGGAGAGCTGGACTCTCGGGATCGGTCCAAGATGGTCCCGTTCCAGTAAGGGAAGGGACGGCCACAAGGCCGTTTCTCGAGCGAGAAGGGTCAGGGCTTCTACGCAGCGATCGCGGTACCGATCAGCCTCACGATCGCTGATGGTGGCCTCGCCCAGCAAGTCGATCGACCAGGCTCGCCCATGCTGCCAGAGATCGGTCAACCGCGGTGCCGCTTCCTCGACTGTCGCTCCGGCAATGAAGGTGCGCGCCATGTGCTCGACCTGGCTTCTGATCGCCTTGCCGCTGAGCCGGGCCCCCAAGCTGGTGGCGGAAAGGGCTTTGAGCCCCCATTGGCCGCCGAAGAGTGGTGTGGCTCCATCACCCAAATACTCGCGAGCCAGCGCGACCACCTCCTCGTCGTCTGTGACCGAAGGCAGGACGTCAATGAATCGGAACAGCTGTGTCTTGAAGAGATTGTCCTGCATGGCCAGATTGAGGGCCGTTTGCGACCACCAGCGGCCCTCAAAGACGGTCGGAGTTCGACCGGCAGAGAGACGAGCCAGTTGCTCGCCGATACGGTAAACAATCGGGTCGAGGGGGGAGGCAATTGTCGGCATCTGCACCCTCACTGGTAGTGAGACGAAAGGACACCATCAGTATACACCGCGAACATTCTGTTGAAACGTTTGTACAATTTCGGTATACTTTACCGAGTGTTTTGTCCTCCCCGTGAAATGGTCCGGTGAAGCGATGGCTGAGTGCTCCTCGCCGGGATTATTGATGAATGCTGTCGCGAGGCGTTCGAGCCCGAAGCCCGCCGGGGCTTCTCGCAAGTGAGGCTGACGCAGGCGTACGCGCAGTCCGTCGAGGAGGCCGAACGAGAAAAGCCCCGCCGGGCGAGAGGATCGGACGACACAGCAGGTATTCATAAATGGTCCGGGCCAGGAGAAGTAATGCTCGCTACAACGACCGAAGCCCCACTGACAGAAGACGTGTTTGAGCCGTTAAACTTGGCTCTATTTTGCGCCATCGTGGCTGCCACGGTTGTCGGCATTCCCCTCTATGGGTATTACTTCGGGTTTAGCCTCTTCGACTGGGTCCTGTTCTTGGTGATGTACATCGTCACGGGCATGGGCGTCACCGTCGGCTATCATCGGTTGGTATCACACCAGAGTTTCGAATGCCCGAACTGGGTCAAGGCCTGTATTCTCGTTGCCGGCGGTTGGGCAATGCAAAATTCTGCCCTCATATGGGGTGGCGATCATATTCGCCATCACGCCAAGACTGATCAAGAAGAAGATCCCTACAATGCCACCAAGGGATTTTGGCACAGCCACTGCGGCTGGCTCTTTTACGATACCCCCCATCGCACACGGAAGTATGAGATCCGTCTGCGTCGTGACCCTGTCGTGATGTGGCAAGATCACTACTACTGGCCGATCGTGGTCACGGGACTTCTGCTCCCTTTTGGCCTTGGTGTCTGGCACGGCGGCTGGCAGGGCGGCATCAGCGCCTTCCTATTGGGTGGTCTCTTCCGTATGTTCATGGTGCTGAACTCTACCTTCACGATCAATTCACTCTGCCACATGGTGGGGACACAGCCCCACGACACGAAGGACAGCAGTCGCGATAGCTGGGTGATCTCCTTCGTCAGTTTTGGCGAGGGCTACCACAATTATCACCACGCCTACTCGCGCGATTTTCGCAACGGACCGAAGTGGTACAATTTCGACCCTTCGAAATGGATCATTTACACCCTCTCGCTGCTCGGGCTCGCAAGTAATCTTCGCCGCAACGACCCCACCATCGGGTAATCGCTTCGCGACACGCTCTCCCGACGAACTGTTTCATCTCCCCGCTCCATATTCCCCGTAACTACTCAGGTGTTCAGGCTGTAGACTGAAGGCTATACAGGATCATCTCGCAAAGCACGAACCAAGCCATTCAACACCTTCTCGGTTTCTACGACTTTGGGTTCAAGCAGAGATGAATTCTCGTTACGCAAGAGGCCTGACCCCTAAAAGCCTTCAGCCTATCTAACTATATAGTTACTATTTTCTTACTGCTCAATAGAACCATTTTCTTTCACCCCGTCTTTGGCTTATGATAGCGTAGCAGGCCTGAGAATCTGTCCCATTTGATTGTGCCCCTACCACGCTGCGGAAAACTTATTTTATGGTACGATGGAAATTCAATGGTCCGCATGTGTGAGACAAGCCTGGTCCATCTAGTTGATCTGGTTTGTTTTGTTTATCTGATTGACTTGGTTCATCTCGTGAGTGTCGTTCAACCAAAAAAGCAGACAAACCACGCAGACCAAATAACGGTTTTCTTGAGCTGGCGGCCTGTAGTAGCATCCTGCTAGAGAAGGAACGCTTCATGGCGAATGAACATCCCGCTGGACCCCAGGTTGGCCACGGGAAAGACAACCTCATTCCCGGCGTCAAATATGTCATCGCCGTTAGCAGCGGCAAAGGCGGGGTCGGCAAATCCACGGTCGCCGTCAATCTCGCCGTTGCCCTTGCCTTAACCGGCGCCAAGGTCGGCCTGCTCGATGCGGATATCTATGGTCCAAACATTCCCATGATGATGGGCGTGACCAAGCCCCCGGAACAAAAAGACGGCAAGATCGTTCCGGCCGAAAGCCACGGCGTCAAACTCATTTCCATGGGATTTTTCGTCCCGGAAGATACCGCCGTAGTCTGGCGAGGTCCAATGGTCCACACCGCTATTCAGCAGCTCTTCCGGGACGTACTGTGGGGCGAGCTGGATTACTTGCTCATCGATTTGCCGCCCGGCACCGGAGACGCGCAGCTCACCCTTACCCAGTTGGTCCCGCTGACCGGCGCCGTCACCGTCACGACGCCACAAGAAGTCGCCCTCCATGATGTCCGCAAAGGCATGATGATGTTCCAAA
>JBQTIO010000050.1:0-3080 GCA_052388075.1 Nitrospiraceae bacterium | reverse complement strand
AAATGCAGCTTGCCGGCCATCCGGTTCGTTTTCAACAGATCCTGGGTGAGACTGTTCAGCCACCGCTGCAGAGTCTGCGAGTCGGCATGGCCGATATGGCTGGAGATGATTTCTCGTTGTTTCAGATGCACCTGCTCGAACTTATAGACCTGATCGATGGCAGCGGAGAACAGCGGCTTCTGCATCAACAGGAGATGATAGTAGGTCTCGATCCGGACAATGGCATCGACGATGTCTTTCACATGCGACGAGTTGGCTCGTGGCTGTCCGACCGTCACCCAATACCGCTCCCACCCCTGCGCATCCGGCGTGAAACTGCTGATCACGCTCGTGTGGTCGTCCAGAATCCGGCTGCCGTAGAGGACGGGGCCGGGAAACAGTGAGCGCATTCGCTCGCGCGAGGGGAGGGCCTCGGCCGTGAGGAGCATCTCCAGGCGACAGACCTCTGTTCCCAACGAAGTCTCCGGAAAGTGGTAGTGCGGAAAGGTGAGCGGACCGAACGTCACCTCGCTCTGGTCGGCTGAGGGCAAATGCCAGATCTGGTAATTGTAGTATTCGGTATGGGCCTGCCAGATGACGATCAGCCGGTCGCCGTTCTCCGCTTCCTTGACGCCATAGCCAAATGTCTCCCGCAGCACAGCGGCCTCGGCTGGAATCTTGAGGGTCCCCAACAGCGACTGGAATTCCAGTCGACTGGCCGGGCGCTGGGTCGGCGGGTCAGCCATGCGAAAGGCCTTATAGTGCACATGCGCCGGCGCCTGCAGCCAATCAGTGAGCGGGATTTGCGGCCGCTCATGCAACTTTCTTAACAAGGCATCGGTTCCGGACTGGGACGCTGGTGATTGATCCACGATTATGAGCTACTCCCTTCTGAAAAGGTCTCGCTACAGACCTGGACGTTTTTCGGCCATCACTCGTACTTCAAGAGATTGATCCGCCCGTTTAACGTCGAGCTGGAGCGTTTGGCCTGCTTCAATCTGACACAAACGCTTCGCCTCACGCGCGGTCTGGATCCCGCTCAGAGGCGAGCCGTTGCAGGCGACCACGCGATCGCCGACCCTGAGCCCGGCCTTTTCAGCCGGCAAGCCGCTCCGCAACTCCTTTACTATGTAGAATTTCGCCGCCTTCTCCTCCTGCAACTCCCAGTTCACCCCGATACGGCCCGAGCCTAATAGCCCGGTCTGCGCACCGAACCGGGCGAGGATCCGATGGACGATCAGGCGCGCCGAGCTTTCCGGCTCGTCGGTGGTCGGATCGGTCAGATGCCCCTGGCCGCTGAAGAGGAGCAGGCCGGTTTCGACGTCGATCACGCGCAACGCGAGCGAGACACTATGCGCGCGCTCCTCTGCACGCCGTTCCCATTGCTGCACCTCGCCCACGACGATGGCCTGCGCGCCGAGCAATCTACCCACCTTCAGCACGTTCGCATCATCGGCATGTGTCAGTTGAATCACCTGCTCCTTCAGTACCTCATTCAATTTCGCTCGCTCGACCATGTGAATATCCAGGTCCAGCATCAGCGTGGTGACAATCCCAGCCACGCGCGATCCGGTCCCAGGAACATCCTCCGCATCCTCGAAAAGCATCACCGCCATGGTCCGATAGCGATCGATGGTGTCGCGGTCGAGCGGTCCGTTTCCCGAGACCACTGGCTCGGGTCTCGCCCCGACCCCGCTGACGACGGAAGGGACTCCCACCGTGGCACAGGCGCGCCGCCGTTGGAGAATCGCCGCCGGAGATCCCCAGGCACAGAGTTCGTCGTTCACGAGCACCACATGGTGAGGATACTCGCGCTGATGCTCGAGCACAAGATTGGTGAACGGATAGATGACGCAGCCGCCGACCCAGACAGAGAGCGGACAAAGGGCCAGCTCATAGAGCCATTGCCTCCTGGCCGTGAGCGAATACTCCCAGATCAGCATCCTCCCGTCATCCCGGAGCACGCGATCAGGGCGCCCGATTTCGCCGAGCACCTCCGCTTTGGTCATGGGGACAGCCAGTCTATCCAGCTTGGCCTCCGACTTGACGATCGTGTAGCCGAGGCCGCAGCCGGACAACAATGCCGATGCCAGGATGGCCATCGACAGGGTCAGCGCCGTTGGAGCGCGCGACAAGCAATGTCCCTCCGATTGCATGCGATGAGCGTACCACCCCGCACCGCAGGCTTCAATGGAGATGTCGGGCGATCAGTTGGACGCAGGCCGGGGTGTCAGTTGCAGGATGGGTCGAAGGGCATATCTGCGTAATGCCGATAGGTCTCGCCGAGGGTGAGCAGCAGATCTCTCCAGACCAGCGCAGGATCCTTTTCGAACACCAATTTGGGATCGGCGGGGAACAGGATCCACGAACCGGTCTTCATTTCATTTTCCAGTTGACCGGGCCCCCATCCCGAGTATCCCAGATACGCGCGGAACGACTCTGTCGTGCCAGCACCGGTGAGAATGCGCTCCACCATGCCCATGTCGCCGCCAAGACAGACTCCATCGAAGACATGGTGTGCATTCTCCGGAAATTCGTCGCCCCGGTACAGCAGCATGACCTGGTTCGTCTGGACGGGACCGCCGGCATAGAGGACGTGGCCGGCCCCTTCGATGATCGGCACCTGCGGCAATGCCTCGGAAATGGACATGGCCGTCGGGCGGTTGACCACGACACCGATCGCCCCCTCCGGCCCGTGTTCACACAACAACACCACGGTCTGACGGAAGTTCGGATCGCGCAGACTGGGTGCCGCGATGAGAAAAATGCCTTTGCCGAGGTGGAGATCCATACGAAAATCCTACCGTGCTTGCCGACTGTACGCAAGCGCTGCCATCAAACCACGACGGTAACCAAACAGATGTTACGTCTTGTAAAGGGAGGGGCGTCGATCACGAAGCAGATCGTTGTAGGGATTAAGACTCTTGTTTCGAGCCTCGGTCGGATCAATGTCGACAATGGCGAGATCATCCTGGTCTCGCGGCGCACGATGGAGAATGACACCTTGCGGCGTCACAATCTCGCTATTTCCGATGTAGGTGAACCGGTCCTTCCCTCCCCGTGCTTCGCTTCCCGTTCGATTACATGTGATGGCGAAGACC
>JBQTIO010000049.1:0-3987 GCA_052388075.1 Nitrospiraceae bacterium | reverse complement strand
GCGAAGAAAAATCAGGCGGCGTCCGCCGCCGCGTCGACCGCCCATCCCCTTACAGGCGTGGTCTTCGATGACATTACTCCGCCGCTTGCCCGGCAAATGGACCTGGCTGTCACGAGCGGCGTCGTGGTCACCGATATCGAAGAAGGGAGCCTTGCCGAAGTGTCGGGTCTCCAGCCGGGTGATGTCGTGCTGGAGCTCAACCGGCAGCAGGTAAGTAATTTTATGATCCTCCAACGCCTGGCCGATCCTCTGAAGCCCACCGATCTTGCCCTCCTGCTGGTCAACCGGCTGGGAAACGTCATCTACATTCCGATTCAAGGCGAATAGGCAGTCGACCGCCGCCGCGGCGCAACCTTCTCCCTTGACTCGGCTGTCGGCGTAGTGCTACGATTTTTAAAATCGTAGCACTGAAGAAACATGAGGAAACTGGTTCGCTTTGGCGTGTCGCTGAATCATCATTTGCTGGACGCCTTCGATCACCACATCCAGCGGCGCAAATATACCAACCGGTCGGAAGCGCTTCGTGACCTGATTCGCGACAACCTCGTCGGGCAGGAGTGGGATCAGAACAAAGACACCGTCGGGACCATTACCTTCGTCTACGACCATCACGTCCGTGATCTGACGAGGAAACTGACTCAGATTCAACATGATTTCCAAGGGCACATCATGGCGGGCATGCACGTGCATCTGGATCACGACCACTGCCTGGAAGTCCTTGTCGTGAGAGGAAAGGGGTCGGAGATCAGGAAAGTCGCCGACGCGCTGGTCAGCGTAAAGGGCGTGAAGCACGGCAAGCTCACGATGACCACCACGGGCAAGGGACTGAATTGAGTATCGAGTGAGCCATCGAATCTGGGCCCTTGTCCTCTGCGCGCTGCTCGTCGCTCCCCCTCTGGTCAGGGCTCACGATCCGGACATGCCGGAGTTGGAAGTTCCGGAGGTTTCGGTCGTCGGTGAGCAGCCGGTCAGCGCCTCTTCTCAACAGTTCATTCCGGACAAAGAAATTGTCCTCCAGCCCCAAGGCCGGCCGGCCCAAGTCCTTCGTCTGATTCCCGGCATGCTCGCCGTCGAGCATTCCGGCGGAGCGGGGAAGGCCGATCAATATTTTCTGCGCGGCTTCGATGCCGACCACGGAACCGATGTGGCGTTCTTCTCCGACGGCATGCCGATCAATCTGCGTACGCATGCGCACGGTCAGGGGTACACCGACCTCAACTTCCTCATTCCAGAAACGATCGAAGGCCTTGAAGTGAGCAAAGGGGCCTATCTTCCTGAATTCGGTGATTTCGCGACGGCCGGGGCGGTGAATTTCAGGACCAGGCAAGTGGTTCAAGAAGGCATCGCGCAGGCGACGGGCGGTCAATTCGACACCCAGCGCTATCTGTTGATGTTCTCACCCACGAAAGAGAAAGTCCGCACGCTGTTCGCCGTGGACAACTTTTACACGAACGGCCCGTTTCAACAGGACAACCGGTATCTTCGAACCAATGTGTTAGGGAAGATCACCACGAATCTGACCGGGCGGGACGAACTCAGTCTGAAGGCCACCTTTCAAAAGTCTAAATGGAACGCCTCGGGCGAGATTCCGCTCCGGGCCGTGGATGACGGCACGCTCGATCGCTTCGGAGCGATCGATCCGTCGGAAGGGGGGACGACGCTTCGAGCGACAGGCGTCATGAACTATCACTACGATACGACGTCAGGCGGCCAATTCTTTGCGAATGCGTACGGCCAGTATTACCGGCTGGACCTGTTCACGAATTTTACGTTTGTACTCAACGATCCGGTCAATGGCGACGGGATTCAGCAATCCGATCGTCGCGTGGTGTATGGCGGGGACTTCGGATTCAGACAGCGAGGCGAGATTTTGGGCATTCCGAGCATCGGGACGATCGGGTTTCAAACGAGAGTGGATGACATTCATGCGAAACTGGGCCCCCAAACGACGAGAATCCCGACCGGCACCACGACAGACAGCAATGTGCTGTCGGCGTCCTATGCGCCATTCGTCAAGGCGGAGGTGCAGCCGATCCCATGGATGCGGCTGGCGGGTGGTGTCCGGTGGGAAACATTTACCTTCGACGTGCATAATCTCTGTGCCACGTGTGCAGAACGACCGGAGGGACGGACAAGCTCCGGCATTATCCTGCCGAAAATGAACTTGATTCTGGGCCCCTGGGCGCGCACGGAATTCTTTGCCAACTACGGGGAAGGCTATCACAGCAACGATGCTCGATCAGCCGTGCAGACCGGGTCCTCACCACTCGCACGGGCAAGGAGCTATGAAGTTGGCATTCGATCCAAGCCCTGGGGGCCGGAACGCGTCGAACTCATCGCCACGGCCTGGCGACTGGATCTGCAATCGGAACTCGTGTTCGTGGGGGACGAAGGCACGACGGAAATCCGCGGGCCGAGCAGGCGGCAGGGGTTTGAAGTCGCCGCGCGCGGTCAAGTCTGGGGACCGCTGTATGTGAACGGCAGCTTCACCTGGACGAAGGCCGAATTCCGCAACGGCGATGCGATTCCTTTGGCGCCGGAATACACCGCGTATGGGGCAGCGATCCTAAGATGGCCGGAAGGGTTGACGTCTCAGCTCCAGGCGACCTATCTCGGAGTACGCCCGCTCGTCGAGGATCGGAGCATCAAATCGCCCTCCTGGATCGTCTTCGATTTGTCGGAGCGTTATCGGTTGCCGATTCAGTTGCCTCATGGGCGCATGGAAGCCTTCCTGTTCGTTCAGAATCTATTCAATACGGACTGGGAACAAGCCATATTTGCATTCGAATCGAGACTGAGGACCGAAGCGGTCGGGGTCACCGGCATTCACTTCGTGCCGGGAATCCCGCGAACGTTCATGGGCGGACTCGCCTGGTATTTTTGAACTGCTCCGCCGCCGATGTTGAATGATTCGTTTCAACCATTTAACATTTATCATTCCACCTTGCTATGCGCGGTCCTCTGTCACGCAACTATTTCAATCGTCCCACGCTCAGGGTCGCCCGGTCGCTTGTCGGCAAGTTTCTTGTTCGCTCGATCGGCGGACGGGAGGTGGCAGGAAGGATCATTGAGGTTGAGGCGTACGTAGGGCCGAGGGACAAGGCTTGCCATGCCTCGAAAGGGCGGACGCCAAGGACCGATGTGATGTTCGGGCCGGCGGGTGTCGCCTATGTATATCTCGTCTATGGGATGCATCACTGTCTGAATGTCGTCACGGAGCGGGAAGAGTTTCCTGCCGCAGTGCTGATTCGGGCGGTTGAGATCGACGGGGAACTTGTCGATGGTCCCGGCCGCCTGTGCCGTGTGCTCGAGATCGACCGGTCTCTCAACCGGCTCGATCTCACGATCGGGGAGCGTCTGTGGTTTGAAGATCGAGGGGCCGTTCTTCTGCGAGGGGCAGTCACCCGGTTCCCGCGCATCGGGGTGAACTATGCGGGGGTATGGGCCAAGAAGCCCTGGCGATTCCGATTACGAGACGGTTCGAGTAGGAAGTCGCAAAGGGGCGAGACCTAAGCGCCTAGGGAGACGGGCTCGAAACTGTCCCGCAGGGGGCCGATGACAGCCAACCAGGGCGGCGTATCGCTACGAAGGTCCTGCTTCCGGTTTCACCGAATACTCAACTACTCGATCTTCCGGTCGTCGGTGATCTTCGTGGCAGAGGTGACCGGTGGAGCGATCTTGATCTGAGGGCCCTGCACATTGGGAAGCCGGCCGGCGCCCTGGCTTTCGGTGATCCTGTCGTTATCCTGTTTCGCCAGATTCTGCTGGGAGTTCTTAACGGAGTCCGCGGCCTTCATGAGGGTGGATTCCCCTCGGGCATCCGACTGGCCGGGATCGTTCGCCGTCGGTTGGCCGGTCACGGGGCTCCCGCTATTCTTCATGGGATAGCCCTCATGCTTGGGCAGCAGCGCCGGATTGGCCCATGCTATGGAGAGTGTCAATAGGATGCCGCAGACTGTTGCACACGCGCCGATGACAGGCTTCATA
>JBQTIO010000048.1:0-10767 GCA_052388075.1 Nitrospiraceae bacterium | reverse complement strand
ACCGGCTCGTGAGCACTTCTTTTTCGGACGGCCGGCCCTCCCGCTTGAAGTAGCCGCCCGGGATCTTTCCGGCCGCGTAGGTTTTCTCCTGATAGTCGACCGTCAGCGGGAGAAAATCCACTCCCGGCTTCGCGGTCTGCGACGCCACGGCCGTGGCCAGGACCACGGTGTCGCCGTAGGAGGCCCAGATCGAGCCGTCGGCCTGCTTCGCCACCCGGCCCGTTTCAAGCCGCAGCGTCCGTCCTGCAACGTCAATTTCAATAGTATGTATCATCTATGGTCTCCTCCGGTTAGGTCCCACAGATGCCCACAGAGATATGCTCACCCGTCAGTCACACGTCGCAAGTTGAAAGTCACAAGTCGGGAACTCGCCACCCGCTTGTGATTTTTCACTTGGCACTTGCCACATGCTCGCGTAAGCGCATGTCCGTGTTCACCTGTGCGACGCCTGGTCGCCACTGTCGCCTCACCGCACGACAGCGGTCGCGAACACAATTCGGCCGACTACTTGCGAATGCCGAGTCGATCGATGACGGCCCGATAGCGTGCATCGTCGACGCCACGGAGATAATCCAGCAACCGCCGTCTCCGCCCCACCAATTGCAACAGCCCGCGCCGCGAATGGTGATCCTTCTTGTGGGTCTTGAAATGCTCGGTGAGATACGTGATCCGGTTGGTCAGCACCGCGATCTGCACCTCGGGAGATCCACAGTCCGTATCGTGCTGCCGGTACTGTTTGATCAACTCCGTTTTTGCCTCTTTCAATAATGCCATGAGTACTGCCCCTCCTCACTGTTCAATCAATCACGCGACCCGCTCTCTGCCAATACCTTGTCAATCTTGATCGGCCCGACCGCTTCCCCCTCATAGGTTCCGATCGCCAGCAATCGTCCTGTTTCATCTTTGAGCCGAACAGAGACCGGAGCAGACGCGGGCGGGAGTTGCCTGATCCCCGTCGGAACGACCGCGCCGCCATGCAGTACCCGCCGGGCCTGTTCGCCCGTGACCACCAGAGCCGGCAACTGCTCCAGCACGTGGTCCATCGAGATCAGCTGGTCCCGCAAGGTCCCGATCGCCGCCAGCGCGGCGATTTGCTCGACCGTCAGCGCCTGACCGATCGAAAGAGGCCCCACACGACGACGTTCGAGCGCAGCGAGATGTCCACCGACGCCCAACGCCTCGCCGATATCGGCACACAACGTGCGGATGTAGGTCCCCTTAGAACAGACGACGTTCAAGGTCACGTCCCGGCCGTCGATGGTGAGAATCTTCAGCTCATGAATGACAATCGACCGCTCGAGGCGCTCAACTGTCCTGCCGGCCCTGGCTTCTTTGTAGAGCGGTCTCCCGCCCACCTTTATTGCCGAATGCATCGGTGGCAATTGCTGTTGCGGGCCGAGGAACCGCATGACCGCATCACGGACCGCCCTCTCACTGATATGGATCGAGTCGGCCTTCGTTAGGACAGTCCCCGTCGCATCCTGCGTATCGGTCCTTGCCCCAAGGCGCAAGACGGCACGATACTCTTTGTCCCATTCGACCAGGTACTCGGCCACGCGCGTCGCGCGCCCGACCAAGACAGGAAGGACCCCGATGGCGGCGGGGTCTAGGGTGCCCGCATGCCCGACCTTGACTCCGCCCAGGATCCCGCGCACCTTGGCGACCACATCGTGGGAAGTCCAACCGGTCTCTTTGTTCACCACGAGCACGCCATCGGTCACGGCGATGGGTCGGGTGATATGCGTTGCGCTACTCATGTGCTTACGATCCTGGCGCCGTCGTATCCGGGACGCTTGAGGCGGCTGGCGCGTCACCTGCTTGGGTCTGGCCGTGCAATCCGTCCAACAATTGTAAGATACGATCTCCGCGTAGACCGCTGACATCTTTCTTGAAGATCACCTCAGGAAGGTACCGCAGCCTGAGGCGACGGCCCAGTTCCGCCCGCACGAAGCCGCTCGCTTTTGAGAGCCCGGCAAAGACCTCGCGCTCAGCCTGATCTTTCTCCATCGTGGTGACGAAAACATGGGCGATGCGCAGATCCCCGGTCAGCTCGACGTCGGTCACGGTCACAGACTGCACGCGCGGATCCTTGATCTTCCTCATGAGGATGTCCGCCACTTCCATTCGAATCTGATCGGCCACTCGATCGGCTCGCTTGTAGGTTGTCTTGGACATCGGCGCTGATCACCGGGTGCGACTTCGACCGATTACGACCATCGCGCAATCACCGCTACAGCAATTCCAACTGGGTTCGGACGACCTCCACCGCGGGCACGCTTCTGATCAGGTTCAACGCCTGATCGAGGACCTGATTCACATGACCGCGTTCGTTTGCGACGCAGGCCATGCCCAGCACCGCCTTCTGCCAGAGATCGTGCCCGTCGACTTCCGCGATGGACAAATTGAATTTGCCCTGTAATCGGTCTCTCAGACTGTGCAACACCTGCCGTTTGTCTTTGAGCGACCGACTCTCTGCGATAAACAACTCCACGGTGCACACACCGACGATCATGCCCGCCCCCCGGCCATCCTCTGCCAGTCCGCCTCACAGGCTATGTATGTTTGCGCGTTTCCAGCCCAGCCGACGACGACGGAGGTTTCCGGGTACCCGGTTAGAGCTTCGCGGCGATCTTGTCGATTGCGTAGGCTTCGACGATGTCCCCGGGCTTCACATCATTGAAGTTTTCGATGCTCAAGCCACATTCGTAGCCCTGTTGCACTTCCCGCACGTCGTCTTTGAACCGCCGCAACGACGCCAATTTGCCCTGGTAGACTATGACGTTATCTCTGATCACACGCACCCCGGCGCTCGCGCGGGAGATCGTCCCGTCGATAACATAGGCCCCGGCCACGGCCCCGACCTTGGGGATCGTGAAGACCTGTCGCACCTCGGCTCTCCCCAACGGCCGTTCTTTGAGCGTCGGTTCGAGCAGTCCCTCCATTGCCGCCTTGATGTCGGCGATCGCATCATAAATGATGGTGTAGAGCCGGATGTCGACCCCCTGCTGCTCCGCCAGCGCGGTGGCTTTGGGTTCCGGCCTGATGTTGAACCCGATGATGATGGCGCGCGAGGCAGCGGCGAGCAGCACGTCGGATTCCACGATGCCGCCGATGCCGCTATGGATGACACGCAGCTTGACGGCTTCCGTCGACAGTTTCTCCACCGCCCCGGCCAAGGCTTCCGACGATCCCTGCACGTCAGCCTTGATGACGATGGGCAGTTCTTTCACCGACCCTTCCTGGATCTTGGCAAAGAGATCATCGAGCGAGACTTTTGTGGGGGCGGCCAATTCCATAGCCCGCCGCTTTTGGGCTCGCTCTTCAGCGATCTCTCGGGCGACTCGATCATCTGAAACGACTTGGAAGACATCGCCTGCCGACGGAGCACCCGGCAACCCGATCACCTCAACGGGGATGGAGGGACCTGCCTGCTGTGTCTTCGCCCCTCGATCATTGAGCAGCGCCCGGACACGTCCGCTGAACGTGCCGACGACATACACATCGCCCACTTTGAGCGTGCCGCTCTGGACCAGGACCGTCGCGACAGGACCGCGACCCCGTTCGATTTTGGCTTCGATGACGGTGCCCCTGGCCTGCCGATGAGGATCGGCCTTGAGTTCGAGCACTTCGGATTGGAGCAGAATCATTTCGAGGAGCGCATCGAGCCCGGTTTTCTGCTTGGCGGAGACTTCGACCATGATGGTGTCGCCGCCCCAGGATTCGGAAATCAGTCCATGTTCGGAGAGGGCATTCCGGACGCGGTCCGGATTGGCCCCCGGTTTGTCGATCTTGTTCATGGCCACGATCAGGGGCACGCCGGCGGCCTTCGCGTGGTGAATCGCTTCGATAGTCTGCGGCATGACCCCGTCGTCCGCGGCCACGACGAGAATGACGATGTCGGTGACTTTGGCTCCGCGCGCGCGCATCGCCGTAAAAGCTTCATGGCCCGGCGTATCCAGGAACGTCACCTGTTTCCCGCGCACCGACACGGTATAGGCACCGATGTGCTGGGTGATGCCGCCGGCCTCCCCTTCCGCCACTTTCGTCTCCCGGATCGCATCGAGCAACGATGTCTTCCCGTGGTCAACGTGGCCCATGATCGTGACGACGGGCGGACGCGGCTCGGGCCGATCCTCGCCACCGGAGTCGACCGCCTCCTGCAGCAGCTCCTCGCCGGCCTTCTCGACAGCCACTTCGATTCTGACGCCGCCTTCCTCGGCAAACATCGCCGCCGCGTCGAGATTCATCGGCTGATGGAAGGTGAGCATCAGACCCATGTCCATCAACTTTCGCACAATGTCCGCCGGGCGCTGACCGATCAATTCGGCGAACTCTTTCACCGTCGTTCGCGGGGTCACCTTCACGCTCTTTCGACGCGGCTTGGTGATCTCTGCCGGAGTGCTATGATGCACGTGCTTTGCCCGGTCATCACGGCGCTGAACCGGAATCGCACGGAGATCCTGCCAGCGGGCGGCATCCTCGCGAAACTTCACATCCTGCTGCTCATCTTTGGGACGACCGGGCTTCCGCGCCTTCTTGAGTCGATCTTTCTGACCCTCGGCCTCGATGGCTTCGAACGCCATGCTTTTTTTCTTGCCCGTCACGGATTCTAGGGTCGCCGCCGCGCCGGTCGGTATGGCCGCCGAGGGCTTCCCATGGGGGGCGCCCTGCAGCGGGGCGTGAGGCAGCCCCATCGGTGGCCCTGCATCGCCGATTGACGTCGCTTCTGGCGCGCGATCGCGGTCGGTCTCACCGGCCAGCGGAGACAGGGCCGGAGGGAACGGAACGTGCCCGACGCCCATGGGAGCGGTCGCCGCAGCACCCTCAGGTTCAGCAGGCGGGGCTGGCGCAACAGCCGCGCTCGGCTCATCCTCTTTCTTCCGCTTGATCAAAATGCGCCGCTTGTCGGGCTTGGCTGGCTCTTCGACCGGATGAAGCTTCGTCGTCCCGGGTTTCGCGTGGCTCACATCATGTACTGACTTGGCACCAGGTCCCGCCGGTCTCTCGCCGATCTTCCCTCCGTCTTTTGCCTTAGGAGCGAGTTTGTCCAACGCTTTTTGTACGATGTCATCGTCCAGCGCACTGCTGTGAGAGGCGACGGACACACCCATTCTCTTGAGCTCGGGAATGAGAGTGCGATTCTCCATTCCTAATTTCTTGGCGAGTTCATAGACACGCATGCCCATCGGACAGTTCCCACGTGCTAGCTGCTTGCTGCTTCGCCAGCCTCGGCTCTGGCGGCCTGCCGGGCCTCCTCCTGCAGTCGCTGGGCTTCGGCTTCTTCCGCAAGCGCCGCTTTGATCTCTTTGTCTCGCTCGACCTTCTCTTTTTCGTACTCGGTTGCACTGATGATGTCGATCTTCCAGCCGGTGAGGCGTGCCGCCAGTCTGACATTCTGGCCGTTCTTGCCGATGGCCAACGACAGCTGAGAATCGGCGGCGACGACCAGCGCCGACTTCTTTTCTTCATCAATGCCCACTTTTTCGATCGTCGCCGGATTGAGGGCCTCTGCGATGAAGACGCGCGGATCCTGCGTCCACGTGATGATGTCAATTTTCTCGCCCCGCAGCTCACGGACCACCGCCTGCACCCGCGACCCCTTAATTCCCACGCAGGCGCCGACCGGATCCACGGCCTTCTCACGCGACGTGACGGCGATCTTGGTACGATCACCCGGCTCCCGTACCACCGACTTGATCTCAATGATCTTTTCCATGACCTCAGGCACTTCGAGTTCAAAGAGCTTCGAGACGAATTGTGGATGGCTGCGCGAAAGAATGACCTGCACATCCTTCGGCGTCCGGCGAACCTCCAGCAGCATTGCCTTCACCCGATCGCCGCGACGATAGGTCTCCCGCGGAATCTGCTCCTGAATCGGAAGGATCGCTTCCGTTTTCCCGAGATCGACCAGGTAATTGCGACGCTCCATTCCGAGAATGATGCCGTTCACCAGGTCACCCTGGCGCGTCGAATATTCTTTTTGAACCGCTTCCCATTCTGCCTCACGGACTTTCTGGAAGATGACCTGCTTTGCCGTCTGGGCCGCGATCCGGCCCAACTCATTCATCTCGATCAGCGACCCAATCTCGTCGCCGACCTCGGCCTCGCTGTCGTACTGGCGGGCCTCCTGCAGCGAGATCTCGGCCTTCGGATTGCTGACCGTATCCACGATGATTTTCTTGGAGACCACGGAAATTTCCCCGGTCTTCGGGTCGATTTCGACTTGAATGTTTTCAGCCTGCCCGAACCGCTTCTTGGCGGCCGTCTGCAGCGCCGACTCGATGGCCCCGATGACCCGCGCCTTGTCGATTCCCTTTTGACGTCCGATCTCGTCGATCACTGAGATGAGTTCTCGGTTCATGCGTCACGCTCCTGCATCGTGCTGCCGGCAGGCCTTGGGTTCCCCCTCCCCCGCCATCTAAATTCTCACGACCAGCCTGGCCTCCGCGATCATTCCTCGTTCCAGTCTCAGCAGCTCCGGACCGGACGTTCCGGTTGGGAGGCTCACCACCACCGCCTGCTCGTCCGCCTCCGCGAGTCGGCCCGTTACCCGCCACTGGCCCTCGAGCGGCTGCCGCAGCTTCAGACTAACCTCTTTTCCGATCGCCCGTTGGTAGTCCTGGGTACGTCTGAAGGGGCGATCAAGACCCGGCGAAGAGACTTCGAGGGTGTAGGCGTGGGGAAAGGGATCGGCCACGTCCAGCGCCGGTCCCAGCGCTCGATGGGCCTGCTCACAGTCTGCGACGGTGACACCGCCCGGTTTATCGATCAGAATGCGGACCACAGAGCGAGGTCCCTGCCCGACACACAACACGTCCACCAACTCCAACCCAAGCGTCCATAAGATCGGGGAAACTACCGCCTGCAGCCGGTCGACGATCGACTCACTGCCACGTTCGAGTGCGTTCAATCCTTTGTCCCCAGCTCGAGCCATATGCGCTCAAACAAAAAAGTGGGCCTGAGCCCACTTTCAGCGCGACACCATATCACGCACCTCGTGGCAAAGCAAGGGGCGCTACCCCGTCAGAAGTGCCCAGCGCGCGGCGAGGGTTCTTGTCACCGGTCCCGGTCGCCCGGACCCGATCGTCTTCCCATCGATCCGGACGACTCCCAATACTTCCAGCGTGGTTCCGGTGAGAAATACCTCCTCCGATGCATAGAGGGAGTCGACCGACAGGAACCGTTCTTCAACGGGGATCCCCTCCTCCTTCGCCAGACCGAGCACCACGCTTCTAGTGACCCCCGAGAGGATGAGCGGTCCTTCGGGAGCGGTGATAATTGTCCCGGATTGCACCGCCATCACATTGCTGACCGAGCCCTCGGTCACCACTCCGTCCTTGACGAGGATCGCTTCGAAGACTCCCGCCTTCTTCGCCTCTTCGCGCGCAAGGACATTGGCAAGCAGGTTCACGCTTTTGATGTCGCACCGGCCCCACCGAAGATCGTCACAGGTTCCGGCGGTCACCCCTTCCTGCCGTACGTGTAAAGCCAGCGGATGGAACTCCCTGATCGTCATCACGACGGTCGGCGCGGTCCCGGAGGGGAACGCATGGTCGCGCGGGGCGACCCCTCTGGTAATCTGGAGATAGACCTTGGCTTCCTGATAGCCGGCCTGGCTGAGCCCCTGTTGAATCCACTGCGCCCACTGTCCCCGCGAGTAGGGGTGGGGGAGGCGCAGCGCCGTTGCGCTCCGATCGAGCCGTCCGAGATGCGCCGCCAGCTCGAACGGGACGCCGCGATAGGTCCGGATGACTTCATAGACCGCGTCTCCGAACTGAAATCCTCGATCGTCGATCGACACGGTGGCGTCTTTCAACGGAAGGAATCGACCATTGACAAAGGCAATATCAGGCATGTGCGTTAGCCCTCCGATCGCGGTGAGGCCTCGATCCGGAAGACGCGACGATCCTCGGCGGTGAACTTCCAACCCATCCGTTTCTCGAACAGCAGCGGGTGAACTCCCGGCGTCACGGCCTTGAACTCAAAGGTGCGCTGCCCGTTCTCCACCGCGTTATTGCTTGCAATCTGGAGAAACTCGTCACTGAGCAGAGCAAGCGCTTTTGCATCGTAGGTCGGCACCCACTGCTCCCCTCTGGTTCGATCCTCCCACAGGTGAATGACGAAGGGCTGGTCCACGGTCGCCGTCATCACACGACCATCGCCGGAATCATGAACGGGACTGGAATCCGGACCGGAGTTGTCCACGCACCCTCATCCTTCTGAATTCGCCGAAGAGGCCGCTCTCCCCCGGATCTTCCAGCGCTACACCTTTCGACGCGGGCCGACCATGATATCGCCCCCTTCCACCCGCACTTCATAGCTGCCGACACAGTAGCCGCCGCCATCGGTGCCGTGGCCATTTCGGATGTCGAACGCAAGTTCGTGCCAGGGACAGATCACCACATAGCCTTTAAGCCGCCCCTCGATCAGCGGCCCCCCTTCATGAGGACAACTGTTATGAATGGCGTAGAGCTTTCCTTCGACGTTGAACAACGCGATCGCCCGCTCATTGACGGTCACGATCTTTGACTGCCCCGGAAGCAGATCGTTCAACTGTGCAACAACCTGAAATTCGCCCATCCTCTCGCGACTCCTCTGGCCGCAGGCACGTACTCCGGACACTTGTGGCCGGCGTTCCCCCCGCGCTACATGCGGAGCGCGTACTTGAGTTCGTCGTTCAATGACACTCCGGATTTCTTCAGAAATCCCGCTTCCGTCTGAAGCACATAGCGCGCTGCTTCCGGCGGCGGGCCAAACTGCGGGCAGGGATCCTTCGCGCAGGGTTCCGCATGCTCCAACATATGTACCACATGATGACCTTCGTCCACCCAAAGAATGTCGATGGGAAAGCGATACTCCCTGGTCCCCACGCGATGCAGTCCGTTCTCCTGGAAGATATAAAGCATCCCGCCGTTCTGAGGCAACCCGTCGCGGAAGGCCAGTCCGAACAGCAGCTTTTCCGGCGTATCCGCCACTTCGGCCTCGACCTCCACGCCGCTGGGAAATTTCACGACGATGATGCTCGACTCCTTGCGTTCGACGAGAAACACCGAGAGGCTCATCATGAGCACGGCGAGCAGGATCATCATGATGATCCGATTTTGCTTCGGCTCGGGACCGCGTGCTCGGATCTGACTCGACTCCATCGGCGAACTCACGGCTGCTCGTCATGCTGGGCCCAATGGCCCATGGATGGATGCTTGCCTGCTAGGCCTTCTGGCCGGATCCCATTCTGTTGACTTGGAAAAGACTCGCAGAATAGAATGATCCCCTCAATTGCGCCGGCACTTCGCACTATGGTCGGGGCGGCGCGACCTTGTCAATATCGTTGGACTGTCCTAGGGGGTAAGAAGGAGGCGCGGGCCATGGCACTGTTGATCACCGACGAATGTATCTCCTGCGGGGCATGCCTGCCGGAGTGTCCCAATGAAGCAATCTTCGAAACACGGAGTGATGCCGAAACTAAAGGTAATCACGTCGGCGACGGTCAGGGGGTCGGTGACAATATTTACGTGATCACCCACGACCGCTGCACGGAGTGCGTCGGCCATTTCGACGAACCGCAGTGCGCCGCGGTCTGTCCCGTCGATAACTGCTGCATCTCGGATCCTGCCTATCCCGAAACAACCGAGGTCCTGCTGGAGAAAGCGAAAACTTTGAATCCCGACAAAGCCATCGACGGGGCCAAGGTCTGGAGCGGCGTGAGAAACTAATTCCACGTTCGCCATAGCTGTTCTACAACGAAGGCCTCAGATCCATCCGGATCTGAGGCCTTCGTCTTTTCCGTTCTCCGGCGCCCCGATGACCGGCACGTGGCAACGCCTCATCCGGGTCGAATCACGTGCACGTTCATCATACAAAACACGGCGGCCCCGGGAGGAGCAATCCACCGGGGCCGCCGTCAGGTTCTCTCGAATCGGACTACCAGTTGACTGTTACACTATTTCAACATCAGCAACTTGCCGCCTACATGGCCTGGATGAAGGTGACACTTGTACACCAGTGTGTTTCCCGCTGTCGCGTAGAAGAGGTCGCTGGTCGGAATTCCGATGTACCTGGTTTCTCCCGGCTTCAGGACAAGCTGCGCCTTCAGCACGGTCGGGGCAGCCTGATTTTCGTCCGCCGTCAACAGAAACCCGTGTTCAGCGGTGGAATTGTTCGTGATCTTGAGGAGAACCGGACGGCCGGTGCGCACTTTGAAGTCGAGCACCGTGATCGGCGGGTACCAGGTTTTCATATTCCCGATTTCAACCGCGAACAACTGAGCATCTACATCCAATTCTTTGAACGGCTGGCCCACGACCGACCCGGTCTCAAGGTCGCCGATTTCAACGCCGCCCGCCTGGAGCGCAAAGGCCGCCGTTGTCCCAGCCATGACCATCCCAAGGCCAAAGAGGACCGCAAACATCGTCCTGCCCATTACCTACCTCCTTGCAGAAATACGAAGAGATGTAGTAAGGCTGGTAAGAACTACCGCCGTACTGCGGCGGCCTTGATTGCACCCAGAATGCCCTCCGACAACGCACCTGTGGGCCGTTCGCCCACATCTCCTACATCACGAGGCGATTTATATAACATAGTGGCTAAAACGGAAGCAACCGATCCGGGACGGACTGCGTCACCATCCGTCTAACGGCCAGTCAACTGCTCGCGGGTGCCCGGCACACATTCGTCCCGTTTCCACCGGGTCAGCACCTTCTCCTCGTTGAAAGTCAGCGTATACCGATAACAATAGAGCGTCGGCTTGGGCGCGTCCGCCCCGCGGCC
>JBQTIO010000047.1:0-1540 GCA_052388075.1 Nitrospiraceae bacterium | reverse complement strand
GCGGTCCGATAAGCCTGGATGCGGAAGCGATTTGCGCCCTGTTCGTCCAAGAGGAGCGCGACCTCCCGCAACTTCTGGGCAATTTCGATGTTCTGCGCGATGGTCATAATCTTGGTGAGCGAGACATGCGGGAAAGGCGAGACTTGCGCGACGAGCAAGAACGGTATGTCTCGGCTCAATTAAGGCGCCCCCGGTATTCCACTCACGTATCCTTCGGTTCTCGCTCGTCCCGCCTGTCTCGCTTTTCGCGCTTATCCAGCGCGTCGCGCCTTTCCCGCTTGTCTCGCGCGTCTCGCACTCACTCGTAGTGCAGTGCCTCGATGGGATTCAGCTTTGAGGCTTTGTTCGCCGGATACAGGCCGAAAAACAGCCCGACGACGAGAGAAAAGAGAAAGGCGATGACCACGGCTTCTGTGTTGATAATGGTCGGCCATCCGATCATGGTCGTGAGCAGCCTGGCGATGCCGATTCCCGTTCCCACGCCGAGCATTCCACCGATCGCGGTCATAATGATCGCTTCGATGAGAAACTGCAGCAGGATATGCGCGCGCTTGGCTCCCACCGCCATACGCAATCCGATCTCTTTCGTCCGCTCGGTCACCGAGACCAGGAGAATATTCATGATCCCGATGCCGCCGACGATCAGCGAGATCGACGCGATGCCCATCAGCATCAGCATCATCGTCCGACTGGTGCCGGCAATGGTCTTGGCGATATCTTCCATGGTGCGGATGGTAAAGTCGTCTTCTTCCGATTGATGCAGCCGATGCCTCGTTCGCAACAGATCCTTGATGTCATCCGCGGCACCGGGGATTTCGTGCCGCGTTTGAGTCGCCACCAGAATGATTCCGACAGTTCCCAGAAATCTCGTCCCCAGGACTTTGCGTTCAGCGGTTGAGAACGGGAGTACCACGAGATCATCTTGGTCTTGGCCCGTGATGGACTGGCCTTTGGGCGCGAGGATGCCGATCACGCGGAGCGAGACGTTCCGGATGCGGATTTCGCTGCCGACGATGTCCTCGCCGGGTTCGAAGAGATTCTGCGCCGCGGTTTTTCCCAAGATGGCGACTTTGCCGGCTGAATCCATGTCCGACTGCGTGAAGAAGTTTCCTTCCGCGATGGGCCAACTCCGGATGTCAGGAAAGACAGGGGTCGTACCGAGGACGATCGTGCTCCAATTCTTGTTTTCCCGGATGACTTGAAGAACCGATCGTGTGCCGTACATCACCGTGGTGACACTCGCGACTTTCTTTTCGATGTCCTCCGCGTCTTCGACGGTCAGCGTCGAAATGGAACCGAGCCCACCTCGCACACCCCCGACGGTGGTTGCTCCTGGTACGATGATCATCACGTTGGTTCCGAGACTCGCGATTTCCGCCTGGACTGAGGCCGTCGCACCCTGGCCGAGACTGACCATGGCCACGACCGCGCCGATGCCGATGATGATGCCGAGCATGGTCAATCCGGCCCGCAACGGATTACGGCGGAGGATGCGGAGGGCGGAAAGCAAGGTGAGCCAGATAAAAGACATGTGAATTTG
>JBQTIO010000046.1:0-1745 GCA_052388075.1 Nitrospiraceae bacterium | reverse complement strand
CTACTACGCCGATACGCGGCGCGTACGCCCAGCGGCCCGTTATGCCAGGATCCGCCCCGCAGGACCTTGTATTGCCTGCTGAAGGGTCCGATCGGATTCCGCTCTGGGCTGTTGCGGTAATAGTCCTCGGCATACCAGTCCGCCGTCCATTCCCACACATTCCCGATCATGTCGTACAGACCCCAGGGATTCGGGTCGAATGAGCCCACCGGCGCCGTGCGCTCATAGCCGTCATCATAACCTTCCATGATCGGTAAGCCGGGAAACCGTCGCTTGGCGGATTCATCTGCGATGTTCGCCACGCGTCGTGAACCGGAGCTCCCGTCTCCCCACCAATAGACCGTTCGCGTGCCGGCCCGGCTGGCATATTCAAATTCCGCCTCGGTCGGCAGCCGCTTGCCCGCCCAGCGACAGTAGGCGTCCGCATCGTACCAGGAAATCGAAACGACGGGATGCTCAGCGCGATTCGATTCAAACACCGTCTCCCCGCCCTCCGGCCTGAGCCAATTCGCTCCGGTAATGATGTCCCATTCGCCGTCGGGCATCACACCGGCTGCCCGGCCTTGCCTCTCGGCTGTGGTCTCGTAGTTGCTTTCCTCCACGAACTTCTGAAACAACGCGTTCGTGACTTCGTACTTGTCCAGATAGAACGCATCGAGCGAAACCTGATGCACCGGCTGCTCATCATCACGCCCCTCGGAGCTGCCCATCATAAAATCTCCCGCCGGGATCAAGAGCATTGCCGCGCCGTCTTTTCCGGTGATCTCGCTGCGCATGTGGCGATTAGAGCTGTCGCTCTGTTCGGCTGCTTCTACGGATGGCGCGCCGACCGATAGCAGCCAAGCCAGGATTCCTACCACTCGTGGCAGAGATTGCATACTCCACCTCCTCTCTTCGAATGGCTCGCGTACACTGTCACCTCTCCGAATCACCGGCTCGGAGCGACGTATGTATCCTACCATGCGTCGCGGGAACGGCAAGAATCAGACCGCGTCGCCGAGGTATGCGCTTGCCGCTGACTCTCCGTCGTCACAGCCTGATTTCCGCAAGACATGAATGACAGATCTTCTGCTTTGGCGTGTCCGCGAGGTCCCAGATCGGAGGGACAACGGCGGGCGAAGCAACCGAGGCTTTCCGTTACCATTAAAAGAGTAAAGCGGAGATCAAAACGGCGGATGGACGGAACTGGCGTATGTGGAAAGGGGCTCAATGGTAGCACGAACGCTTCGCACGGAAAAACTCGATCTTCGAGTCAGTCGCGCAACCAAGCGGACGCTGGAAATTGCTGCGTCTGTGTCCAACCGTTCGTTGACGGCCTTTGTGCTGGAAAGCGCGCTGGCCTGTGCCGATGAAACGCTGGCCGATCGTCGCGCGTTTGTTCTCAGTAAGCCCAAAGGAGCGCCTTCCTAGCGGCGCTTGATGCCCCAACGCGCTCCCTCCCCCGTATGCAGCGTCTGTTGACCGAACCGGGATTCTTCGACGCCGAACCTGTCACGAACCCAGCAGACCGTTGATTCGCCAGATTGAAAAGCTTCGACGGGAGCATGCCGTTGAGGCGTTCGACTGTGGCGATGCAGAACTGAATCGATTCCTCCAACAGCACGCACTCCAGAATCAACGCAGCGGGGCAGCACAAACCTATGTGGGGCTGGTGGATTCAACGGTGGTCGGCTATTACGCGCTCGCCGTTGGATCGGTGGAACAGGAAGCGGCTCCAGGGCGCGTGAGGAAGGGACTCGCGAGGC
>JBQTIO010000045.1:0-2023 GCA_052388075.1 Nitrospiraceae bacterium | reverse complement strand
CACCCGGCGCGACCTGCAACGAGCACGATTCCGTTGTCTGGAAGAAGTAGAGTCCGTCCGCTACTCACTGCAAGACTTGCACTATGCCGACCATCACCTAGGGTGGCTGACCGGCTCAGGCCGCCATCTCGTGGGACAACTGGAGGAGGCGATCGATGACGTCGAGCGTGCCAGCGAGCGCTTCAAGCGCGACGTGCTCCGATCCACCTTCGGCCCGGCCTTGCGGCGGCATATCGAGGAACTCCGCAAGGTCCGCCAAACCTACGGGCCGGTGCGGCTGAGCAAGGCTTAATCTTTACCCTATTGGGTTAACTGACTCTTAAGTCGGGTATAAATTCCACGAAGCAAATCTGTAATTTCAATTCCTGCCTCATTGAGCCCCACGTAACACTGCTCGTACACCCTGAACTCATCCAGTCTTAAATTATGTTGTGGAGATTTCATAATCCATTCAAGGTTGTAGAACGCCTCTGCTAGACGAAAATAAAAGTTGCGCCGAAAGGTTGTGGCCGAACCAGGCCCTGCCATGATCAAGGCTGAGCCAGGTTCACTAAGTCCGAAAATGTACTCTTGGCTTACTCTTGCAGAAATGTTCTGGTGCATTCGAGAGCAGAGGTCGCTGACCTGGCGAGCTTTTGCAAAGACAGTGTCTCGTTTATCGCTTGCAGAAATCTCTATGACAAATGGCATTCTGAGAAATGCTGTAAGAACGTGTAAGCTCTCGTCCTTTGTGATCTGGCAATAATTCTTGATCTCAATCTCGACGTTTCGCACAGGAGACAGCTTTAGCTCTTTTTGTGGAATTCCGTGCTCCGTGAAGAGAATGGGAACATATTCGCCCGAGTAGATGTTCAGGCGTAGGTTCTCTCGGTCAATGACACCGACGAAAAAAGGTAATTCGAGTTTAGTCAAATATTCAATCTGGTTCGTAGCTAGGATTGTTTCTTCCTTACTCTTGATCTGAATTGCGAAGGAATTTCGCGGGAAGAGTTGTTCGGCGTTATTCTCAATTCGCGACTCGAAAAGAGTGCAGAAAAAATCAGAGCCAACATCGTCTGCGATGGTTAAAGGGTTAGCGACGAACGAGATTCTCGACAGCAGGAATGTCGCAAGGTGTTCGTTTTCCCAGCCTATTCGAGGTGCCGCAAGATGTGCCATGTTGAGCTTTCGACCGTGGAATCTTCAAAAAGGGTTAAGGCTCGACGGTGACGTCCACAAACGCCGGCAGGCTATCCGCTCCCTTCTTGTCCGTCACCCTCAGCTTGAACCGATAGGTACGTGGCTCAGAGACGGCCGGCGCGAGGAAGGAGGCTTCGGCGTTGTTCGCGTCGAGGAGAGACACTTTGCTACCGCGCACCTGGCTCCAGGTGTAGTAGAGGGCTTCGCCTTCGGGGTCGCGACTCTTCAGGCCACTCAGTTTCACCTTGTTGCCCACTTTCACCGTACGGTTCGAGCCTGCATTGGCGACCGGCGGCTCGTTCGGTTCGTCATTCACGTTTACATCCACATCGAGTTGCGCCTGCTTGCCGCGATTGGTCACGGTCAGTATGGTCTTGCCGTTGCCGACAATCTGCAGCATGCCTCCTTGGACGACTGTGATGACTTTCGGACTTGAAGACTCATAACTCGTTCCCGTTGCGGGCGCGCTGATTCGTCGGGTGACACCATCGGAAAAATCCCCGACGACGGGCAATTCGAAAATCTTGCCCAGCGAATCCACGTGGCCGAAGGCGGACGATTGTCCCGCCCGCCCGAGTTGCAAGGGCTTGTCGGTTTCAAAGTCGATGGCAGTGAGGGCGGCCTTAGGTTCCACCTGTACCACAACTTCGTCGAAGACGGATCTGGTACCCAGCCGACCCCGTGAGATTTCAGCTACGGCCAGGAGGCGCATCGGTCCGATCCCGTCCTTGGGGATCAAGAGCGGGCCCCCAAAAGCCGGGTCCTGTTCGGCCAGCCCGATCAAGGCGACTGGCGCCACGATGGAGCCGGTGGCTGTGGTATCTTCCTGTTCGACCAGTGCGTC
>JBQTIO010000044.1:0-23246 GCA_052388075.1 Nitrospiraceae bacterium | reverse complement strand
ATACGCATTGCTCTTACTTGCTTGATGCCAGCCCCTTGGTGATCAGCGCCCGCGCCTCTTCCTGAATCCGCTTCAGATGGTCTCTCCCACGAAAGCTCTCCGCATAGAGTTTGTACACATCCTCGGTGCCGGAGGGGCGGGCGGCGAACCAGCCATGCGCAGTGACCACCTTTAGCCCGCCGATAGCAGCGCCGTTGCCTGGTGCGGCTGTGAGCATCGCCACGATCTTGTCGCCGGCCAAATTGGTTGCGTTGACTTGATCGGGTGAGAGCTTCGAGAGGATGACTTTCTGCTCAGGAGTGGCGGCTGCGTCGATGCGCTCATAGACCGGCTCGCCCAGTTCTTGCGTGAGCTCTCGGTACAATTCAGAGGGATCGCGACCGGTCTTGGCCATCATCTCGGCGGCGAGCAGGTCCATGATGATGCCGTCCTTATCGGTGGACCAAACCGTCCCATCTCGGCGCAGGAACGATGCGCCGGCGCTTTCTTCGCCGCCGAAGCCGAGCGAGCCATCGAGCAGGCCGAGCACGAACCACTTGAAGCCGACCGGCACTTCGACCAGCTTCCGCTTCATTTTGACAGCAACGCGATCGATGAGGCTGCTGCTGACCAGGGTCTTACCGATGCCGGCATCGGATCTCCAACCAGGACGGTGGGCAAAGAGATAGGCAATCGACACAGCCAGGTAATGATTCGGGTTCATCAAACCGGCGGAGCGAGTGACGATTCCATGTCGGTCGTTGTCGGCGTCATTGCCGAAGGCCACGTCGTACCGATCCTTCAGCAAGATCAGGTTCGCCATGGCATAGGGCGATGAGCAATCCATGCGGATCTTGCCGTCCCAATCCAGGGGCATGAACCGGAAGGCGGGGTCGACGGTTGGATTCACGACGTCGATGTTCAATCCGTAGCGCTCGGCGATCGGTCTCCAGTAGGCCACGCCGGACCCGCCGAGCGGATCGACCCCGAGCTTCAGTTTGACAGACTTGATGGCCTCCATATCGACGACAGTTGCGAGATCCCCGACATAGGCGCTGATGTAATCGTGCCGATGGGTGGTGCTCGCACGGCTGGCTGCGTCGATGGTTACGCGCTTCACGCTGTTGAGGCCGTCAGCCAGGAGGGTATTCGCCCGGTCTTCGATCCATTTGGTGATGGCCGTATCAGCCGGGCCGCCCTGCGGCGGGTTGTACTTAATGCCGCCGTCTTCCGGGGGATTGTGCGAGGGCGTGATCACGATGCCGTCGGCGAATCCGGATGTGTGGCCACGGTTATACGAGAGGATCGCGTGAGAGATGACCGGCGTCGGGGTGAACCCGCTATCCCGATCGATCATGACCTCCACACCATTGGCCGCCAGTACTTCGATGGCGCTGGCAAAAGCCGGCCTCGAGAGCGCATGGGTATCCATGCCGAGATAGAGGGGGCCGGTGATGTTCTGAGCGGCCCGATAGTCGCAGACTGCCTGGGCAACCGCGAGGATGTGGTGTTCGTTAAAGCTGCGCTTGAAGGAGGAGCCACGATGACCTGAGGTTCCAAACGAGACTCGTTGTTGTGGTATGGCCGGATCCGGCTTCTCTGTCGCATAGGCGGCAAGTAGTTTCGCCAGGTCAACGAGGCTGGAGGCCGGCGCCGGTTTTCCCGCCAGTGGGTGTATGGCCATGGGAGAGGTGTAGTGGAGCGTCCCGTCTCTGTCAACCGTGCAGCGCGTTGGGATCGATCGAAGCCAGAAGAAGCGAAGTTGTGCTCAGCAAGTTGCGAGGTCGTGTTCGTAGTGGCTCGGCAAGGACAGGAGGATGTTGTGCTCCGGCCCTTTCGGTGGACATGAGGAGAAGAAATCGGTGGTCGTGACCTCCATGTGGGAGGAGTGCCCTGCCTGAAAATCCTTTGTAGAACGCAGAGTTGATGGATTTCATGTGATTGATCCGGTAAGATGCCCTGCAGGGCTTGTACGTGTTCCTCGGGGGGTGGTGTGTCCCGTCTGCGGCTTGGACTTGTGATCATTCTCGTTCTGGTGGCGCTTGGCGTTGCCTTCCTGTCGTATTCCCGAGACCTGACCGGCGAAGACTATCTCAAGGATTTCGTCCTGCAACAGCTGGAGGAGAGCCTCGGTCGAAAAATCGACGTCCATCGCGTGAAGTTCGTGATCTTTCCACGCATTCGTGTGGAACTCTCCCAGGTCACCCTTCATGATCCCAATTCAAACCAGGTGGTCCTGACCGCCAAGCGGGTTGATCTGGTCTTGCGCCTACTTCCACTCCTCCGCCGGCAGGTCGTGGGCAAACGCTTGTTGATCGAAGAACCCACCCTCACCCTCCGCCGGAACGAAAGCGGACATTGGAATGTACTTGACAGCCTGAACAAGCAGGGGGCGACGGACCAGCGCACGATGGACATGATGGCCCGGGTGTTCATGATCCGGCAGGCCACCCTGGTCAACGGCACGGTCACGGTGATCGACGCCGCAAGGCCTGATGGGGTGCGCTCCGTCAGACTGGAGCGCGTCGAAGCGGGACTCCTGATCAGGGCCGACCGCGGGCTTGCGGATCTCCATGTGTCGGCGGCTCATCCGGGGAAAGAGGGCTGGTCGGCTCTGTCGCTCGACGGCGTCGTCCGCCGGGCGCCGTCACCGCCTTCTCTTTCCGGCGAGGAGGGGGGCGGGGCTGTCCCAGTGTACCAGTTCGATGGCCATATTGACGCCGCAGACCTCAAGATTCGCGACGTGGTGGACTTCCTCGGCCCCCGGCCTATTCCGGAACATCTCCAGGGAGCGCTGAATCTTCAGAGTGCCGTTCGTGTCATGCCTGGCGTGGCGGGGTATGACATGGTGCTCTCGGATATGACCGCGCATCTGAACGATATGGATCTGACCGGGCATGCCGACCTGGCCGGCCTCCTGACATCCCAGCCGACATTTGCCGTCACGTTCAGCAGTTCGCTGGTTGCGCTGCCCCAACTGTTGAACACCGTTCCCGCAGAGTGGATCGAGCCTCGGATTGCCGCGCTGTTGGTCGATCGTCAGATCGACGGGAAGGTGCAGGTGATGAACGCGACGGTAACTGGTTCTGCCGCGGCCGGTCCTCAGCTCTCAGCGATCGGAGAGTTCCACGTGCAGGAAGGACAGGGATTGATCGGCCGCGACCGTGTACTCGCGAAGGACCTGGCTGGCGTGGTGGTCGTGGAGGCCGGGCGGGTTCGCGTGTCAAACATCACCGGCATCTACGGCGCGATTCAGATGACCGATGGAAAGGCGATGGTGTCGTTTCTTGAGGCGGGTCCGTGGCTTGAACTGGAGATCACTGGCAATATGGCGGCGTCGCATTTGCTGGATTTCCTCGCGAGAACTGTGAAGGCCGAACGACTGACGCGGGCCTTCGCGGGCGTTCGGGATGTAGAGGGCATGGCGCAGCCGACGTTCCGTCTCGTGGGGCCGTTGAACCAGCCCGACGGCGTGACCTTCGCCGGTGGCGAGATTACGGCCCGCTACGTGAGCCTAAACCACGTGGCGCTGCCGGAACGGCTCACCGGGGTGCAAGGGCGATTCATCCTGGCAAACGGGTCTACCCAGTTCGAGCAGGTCAGCGGCCACCTCGGAGACGCGGTGGTGCAAGTGCAGGGGACGATGACGGGCGGTCCGGCAAGCCAGTTCCAGGATTTTGTGCTGCGCGCACAGGGTGATGCGGGACACATGGCCCGGCTGACTCCCATCGGCTCGATTCCGCAGGGCACGTTCGAAGGGATGCTCAGCACGGCGGTTGCGCTGTCCGGGTCCACGGAGGCGCCCCACCTCCGCGGCGCCGTGTTCCTCGACGGGGCGAAGGTGTTTTTGCCCTCGTTCATCGACAAACCCATCGGGGCGCCCGCCACCGTGGAGTTTGAAGGAGACGTGGCCAGGGCCAATATCCTGACCCTGCATCGGGTGGAGCTCATCCTGCCGTCGCTTCGCATTCCAGCCAAGGGTACGCTGGTCTTCGGCGAGCGCTTCACCGTCGATGCAGTGGTGGCGACAGGGAGTCTGTCGCTGTCGAGCCTGCCTGAATGGATCTCCAAGGGCGGGATCGAGGCGGGCAAACTGGAAGTCTCACTCGATATCAAGGGGAAGGAGCCGGATTGGAAGACGTGGCGGATCACCGGGTGGGTGGCACTGACGAACGGCTTGATGCTCGCCAAAGGAATCGACGGTCAGGTGCAGGACCTCTACGCCCGCATCAAACTGGTGCGCAACGGCGCTGAAGTCAAACAGTTGTCGTTCAACATTCAGGACAGCGACGTCGCCCTCGAAGCGACCGTCAGAAACTGGGCTGTGAAGCCCGTGATTACCGGGAAAATCGAGTCGAACCAGCTTGATCTGGCGCTACTCATTCCCAAGAGCGACCGCTCGCCGATACGCGAGTTCCTCGAAAACCTGGCATCCGGTAGTCAGGTTACGATGACGGCCTCCATTGCGAGAGGGCATTACAAACACCTGAAGTTCGGAACCCTGTCCGCACGGGTGACGATTCAGGATGGCGTGCTCGATATCGATCGAATTGTCGGCGAATCGGCGCATGGACAGGTGGCGGGTCGCATGGTCGCACAGTTGCCGAAGAAAGCGCCCGCAGAAGTCGAGTTTTCATTCCGCGCCTCCGGTATGCCGGTCGAAGACTTGTTGAAGCTGACCAAATCTCAGAATCTGGAAGTGTCAGGGCCAGTGCGGCTCAGTGGCTCCATCCGTGGACATGGGCGGAACCCCCACGGGGTCTACCCTTCGCTGAACGGGAAGGCGGAGGTGTTGCTGGAGAATGGACGGATTTTCAAATCGAATGAGCGGGCGGTCTGGAAGATCATCAGCTTGCTCAACCTGCCCGCGGTGTTGCAGGGGAAAGTGGATCTCGAAAAGGATGGGTTGCCCTACAATAGAATCAGCGGGGCTATCGTGATCCAGAACGGCCTCTTTCAAACAGAAAACCTGCTCATCGATAGTCCGATTCTCAAGATCACGGGGGCAGGCAACTACGATTTGCCCACCGACCAGCTAGAAATGGTCGTGGCCGTGAGCCCGTTCGGGTCCTACTCGCAATTCCTCAAGGCGATTCCTCTCTTCGGACGAATCCTTGCGGGTGAGCGGCAGGGGCTGGCGACGGCGATGTTCGCAGTCAAGGGAGCCATCGAGGAACCGGAGGTCACCTATCTTCCGATGAAATCATTTGCGACGGGCCTTTCGGGGTTGGCTCAACTCGCGGTGGATGTGCTGAGAAATACGGTTGCGCTTCCAATCGATCTCGTCACACCCGATGAGGGAAAAACCGCGGAGACTGAGCCCGCGCCGGTGCCAGAAGCGGCACCGGCAAAGCCTTGACGCTTCGGCGTCGTCCGGTTCGACTGTTCGACAAGCTTACGGCCCTGAGCGAAGTCGAAGGGCAGGGCAGCACTCGTGAGAGTAGAACTATAAGCACGGCTCAGCGTCAATCCTGAGCAAACCCCGCCGGAAGGGTGGGGTCGTCGAAGGGTTGACCGTCCTGGGACCCCATGCTAGCATCCGAATCAAGATGCTGAGAATGTCCTTGTTCCTGCCGCATGTGATTCTCCACCCTGTGCCGGTATCTTCCTAGCTTATCCATGAAGCGTACTACCGACTCTCAGCCTGAAGTCGCCACCCTGTTTATCGCCGCCAGCGAGCACGACTCGAATCTCTATTATGCGACCAGGTTCATCGCACCGGATCCGTTGATCTACCTTGAGATCAAGGGCGAGCGCGTGCTGATCATGAGCGATCTGGAAATAGATCGCGCCAAGGCTCAAGCCTCGGTGGATCGGGTGTTGTCCTATTCCGCGATCGAAGAGAAGGCGAAAGGCCAGGGGATCAAGGAGCCGACCACGGTCGATATCGTGCATGTGGTCTTGAAAGAAGCCAACGTTCGCCGACTCTCCGTGCCGGCGAACTTCCCGTTCATCCATGCCACGCGGTTGCAGGAGTTGGGGTACAGCCTCAAGCCGAAGCGGGAACCCTTCTACGAACAGCGTGTGGTGAAGACCGCTGAAGAGGTCCGGTATATCGAGGCGTCGCAGCGGGCCACGGAAGAAGCTGTGGCGATGGCCCATGCGATGCTGCGCCGGGCTTCGATCAAGGACGGGCAGCTATGGGCCGACGGGGTGGTCCTGACGTCCGAGGGGATCAAGCAGGTGATCAATGTCAAGCTGATGGAGCGGGATTGCGTGGCACAACATACGATCGTGGCCGGAGGGGAACAGGCGTGCGATCCGCACAACGAAGGGAGCGGTCCCCTGCCGGCAGACCGCAGCATTATCTTCGACGTATTTCCTCGCTCGGCCACGAGTCGGTATTTCGCCGACATGTCGCGCACGGTCATTCGAGGGACGGTTCGTCCGGAACTCAAGCGGCTGTACCAGGCAGTGAAGGATGCCCAAGATGAGGCCATCGACAAAATTAAGGATGGCGCCGACGGGATGAAGATCCATCAAGGCATCTGCGTGCGATTCGAGAAGGCGGGGTACAGGACCGGATTGGTGAACGGGCGTATGCAGGGCTATTTCCACGGCACCGGTCACGGGGTGGGATTGGATATTCATGAAGCCCCCCGCATCAGTCGAACGGGCTCTCTGCTGCAAGAAGGCCATGTCGTCACAGTGGAGCCGGGACTCTACTATCCGGGGTTGGGCGCCGTTCGGATCGAGGACATGGTTCTGGTGACGAAGGACGGCTGTCGCAATCTGACACACTTCCCGAAGACCTTCGAGCTGGATTAGTCGGCGTCCGTTGCTGCTGCCCGTCCGATTGGCCTGGATACTCCCTACAACCCGCTCGCCCGAACGGTTTCACGCAAGTCCGATTTTCCTGTGTGCGCGGATGACCTATTCCTTCCGGTTTTTGGACAATATCGCGCTGGCGGATCTTGCATTTGAGGCCAGTGGGGACACACTTCAAGACGTCTTTCAGGGGGCGACCAACGCTGTCCTCGAATCGTTAGCCAATCCTGCCACGGTAGGATCTGGCTGGCAGAAAGCGATCGCGCGCGAGGATGAAGATCCCGCCGCTCTCCTGTTCGACTGGTTGTCCGACCTGGTCTACTGGAAAGATGCCGACTGCGTGGTGTATAGCCGGTCGGATGTCAGACTCGCGCAGGGGGAAAACGGTCTGTGGAAGCTGCATGCGCGAGTCTACGGAGACCCGGTCAAGGCTTCGACACAGGAGCTTAGAGCGGATGTGAAAGGGGTTACCAAACATCTCTATCGGCTCATCCCAGAAGGGAGGGGGTGGACAGCTAGGGTGGTATTGGACGTGTGAGGCAGGCGAGATTTGCGTGAAAGGCACGAAAAGCGAGACGAGATCAAGGATGGGGATGGTGAGATTCAGCTCGTCCTGCTCGTCTCGCCTGTCTCGCTCTTCGCGCACCTCTCGCGTCGTGTTTGCGTGATATGAAACTCAACACCGATCTACGGGTCTCGCGCATCTCCGATGAAGTCTGGGAGATCGCACCGTCGGAAAAGACGGGGATGCTGGTTCCGGCGAGGATTTATGCCACGCCGGCTATTCTGGAAGCCATGGATGCCGGGGTCTTCGAACAGGTCACGAATGTGGCCTGTCTCCCCGGAATCAGACGGTATGCGCTCTGCATGCCGGATGGCCATTGGGGCTATGGGTTCCCGATCGGAGGCGTGGCTGCATTCGATGCCCGTTCAGGGATTATCTCGCCGGGCGGCGTCGGCTATGACGTGAATTGCGGCATGCGTCTCATCAGGACCGATCTGACCCATGATGAAGTGCGGCCATGTCTTGATCGGCTGATGACCGAGTTGTTCCGCCGAGTGCCGGCCGGGGTCGGTGCAAGCGGCTTTGTGCGGTTGGACCGGTCCTCCTTCGAAGAGGTTATGGTCAACGGCGCCCGCTGGTGCATCGGGCAGGGCTTCGGGTGGCATCGGGATCTCGAATGCATTGAGGAGGGAGGGCGCATCGCGGGGGCCGATCCGTCGAAAGTCAGCGATCGCGCGGTCAGCCGCGGTATGAATCAATTGGGGACGCTCGGTTCCGGCAATCACTATCTGGAGGTGCAGGTGGTCCGACAGGACCAGGTGTTCAATCGAGACCTCGCTGCGGCCTGGGGAATTACCGGTCAGGATCAGATCGTCGTGATGGTCCACTGCGGCTCGCGTGGCTTCGGGCATCAGGTGGCGAGCGACTATCTCACGGTGTTCGAGAAAGCGATGCGTCGATACGGGATCGCGGTGAAAGACCAGCAATTGGCTTGTGCGCCGTTCCAATCAGTCGAGGGGCAGGATTATTTCGCTGCCATGAACTGCGCGGCGAATACGGCCTTTGCCAACCGCCAGGTGATTACCCACCGGATTCGCGAAGCCTTTGCCGCCGTCTTCGGGAAGTCGGCCGAGGAGATGGGGATGGAACTGGTGTATGACGTGGCGCACAATATCGCCAAGGTCGAGCAGTATCCGGAGGGGGAGTTGGTCGTCCATCGCAAAGGAGCGACGCGGGCGCTTGGGCCGGGCAGCCCAGATCTGACAGCGCGTTATCGCGCGACGGGCCAGCCGGTCATCTGCGGCGGATCCATGGAGACGGGGTCGTTTCTGTTGGTCGGGACCGAAGGCGCGATGCGTGACACGTTCGCATCGACCATGCATGGGGCCGGCCGCACGATGTCGCGAGCGCAGGCGAAGAAATCGATCCGTGGTGAGAAGCTTCAGCAGCAGATGAAGGAGCACGGAATCCTGGTACAGGCTGTATCGATGTCGGGGCTCGCGGAAGAGGCGGGGTTCGCCTACAAGAACATTGCTGACGTGGTGGAGACTGTGGATCGAGCGGGAATCACAAAAACAGTGGCGGAATTGCGCCCGATCGGCAATATAAAGGGCTAGCATCGAACTACTTCATGGGAGCAGGCGCATGGAGAATCGGAAGGATCCCCGGTTTCCCGTTCAATTCCGCAGTTCGTTCACCTCCACGAACGTGGTGTCCGGCGAGGGCATGCTGGGCGATCTCTCCATCCGCGGCTGCCGGGTGGTCAGCCTGACGGAAGTGAAGCCCGGCACGACCGTTCAGCTGCGTGTTGACGTATCGGATGACGAACCGCCGCTTCAAATCAGTCAAGCCATTGTCCGCTGGCATCAAGACTGCAGTTTTGGGTTGGAATTCATCAGCCTGATCCCCGATGAATGGGCCAGGCTTCAGCACGTCGTGAAGGAACTCGAGATGGAACCGTACGAGCGAGGGAGTCGAGCTGACACGGCGGCATAGTGTTGCGCGACATCCAACGACAGCCGGTGCGCCATGCGTCTCACTGAAACGAGCGGGCACTGCGCGGCGTCGGATCGGTCAGGCTGATTCGGCCGTCATCCTAAGCAGACCCGCCGGCCAGCGAGTGGTGCCACAACCGCTTGACCTCATCCTGATACCACGGCACTTGGAACGCGCCAGGCTTCAACGAAGCCGTAAAGGCGATTTCGGATGGAGGGGGTATCGTGACTTTGCGAATCCGGCAGCCTATACTCGTGCACAGGCCGGCAAGTTAGCGGCGTGAGTCAGGGTGAAGAATGAGTCGAGGCCTCACGTGGTCGGCCATTGTCTGGAGCGTGGTCGTTGGCGCCATGCCGTCGACGGGCGAGGCTGCCTGGTCTCCCAGAAGGAGTGGGTGTTCATGAAGGTGATGAGCCTATCAGAGCATCAGCAATTCAGCCGGGATAAGATGAAGAAGAACAATCTCTTTCAGAGCGAACGGTTGTTTTGCGACGTGTATTGTTTCGAGCCGGGCCAGGAGCAAAAGGGCCACACCCACGGTGACCAGGATAAGGTATACCTCGTCCTTGAGGGACAGGGGACCTTCCAAGTCGGGCACGAGACGAGAGTGCTGGACGCAGGACAGGGGACCATGGCTCCGGCAGGCGAAGAGCACGGGGTGAAGAACCATACCAGCGGGCAACTCAAGGTTTTGGTATTCGTTGCGCCCAATCCATCCTGAATCATTTCACCGGCCTGTAGAAGTGAAAAACGAGAGAGGGGAGAGAGCGGCGTGCCGCTCCCTCCCCTCAAGATCCCTTAGCCCGAACAGACCTGATGGTTGATTACTTCAGGCCCTTGTAGATGTCAGGATTCTCCGGACCCTCTACCTTGAGCAGACCCACCGCACCCTTGGCGATACGGAAGATCGAGTGGTCCACATTGATATAGACTCCAGGCACTTCGACTTTGAATTCTGCCATGGACGAGCCGCCTGCAGGCACCACAGTCGTTTGGAGGTTCTGCAACGGCGCTGTCACGATGGAACCCTCCGGGTACACCCGATCGAAGATCTCGCCGATGATATGCCATGAGGCCACATGGTTGGGTCCTGCATTGACATAGAACATTCGGACGGTGTCGCCCACCTTGGCCATCAGAGGATTCTTGATCAGCGAGCCTGCGTTGCCGTTAAACACCACATGTGAAGGGTGCTCCGCCAACCCGTTGTCGAACGAAAACTCCAGGGTGTCGCCCTTCTTGCCGGGCTTCGTGTAAAACTCACTCTGCACGACATAAAATTCTTTGTCTACACGGGGGAGTCCACCGACCGGCTCAACCAGGATCCCGCCGTACATGCCGTTGGCGATGTGTTCGGGGATGGATGGAGATGAGGTGGCACAGTGATAGAAATAGAGGCCGGCGTTGATGGCCTTAAACCGCAGCTTGCTTTCCTGGCCTGGCTCGGTATTGAGCATGGCAGCCCCACCGCCTGGTCCTGTCACTGCGTGGAAGTCGATATTGTGGCTCTCCTGGCTATCCTTCTTGTTCTTCAAGCGAACTTCGACCGTATCCCCCACCATCACTCGGATCATCGGTCCTGGGACGGTCCCATTGAAGCCCCAGAACTTATATTTGTTATCGGCGCTTAGATCGCCGACCCATTCAGACGCTTCCAGGTCTACAATGACGTAGGCGGGCTGCGTTCTTGTGATGGGAGGTGGAACATTCGGTGCTGTCGTCACGACAGCCCTGATAGTCTCCGTCGCAAATGCGGCGGTGCCAGCAAGAGTTAAAGCAACGACTGATGCGCTGATCAATCCTGCATGACGCGAACGGCTATTAGACATGGGGCCTCCTCTGATTTTTAATTGTACTGAACCTTCTTCTCGTCTGTGCATCTAGTAAACGGTTTCCGCCCAGGTTTAGGGCATGCGGATTCTCCTCCTGGTTAGGGTTTGTAATCCGTGTGTTCGGCCGGCTGGCCTCCGTGCGAGAACTGATGCTCAAAAGCGATCACATGCCAGATCTGCTCTTCCGAGAGGTACTGCTTCCAGGCCTTCATCTTGGTTTTGGGAACCCCCTCCGAAACTCGCCAGAACCAGAAACTATCAGAGAAGCGAGTGGTGTTCTTCGGATCACGAAGATCGCGCGCGCCCTTTTTCACCGGCTGACCGTCCTTGCCATGACAACTGCCGCAGTTGACGACCGGGTTGGCCTCGCCGCTATAAATCTTCGCTCCCTCCGCGATAGCCTTGGGATCCGTCCACCCGCCGGGCGGCATATGTTTGTCCGTGAACTCAGGTGGAACGGTGGGCAACGGGGGCAGGTCTTCGGCGGAGACCATGCCGCCTGACAGAATCAGAGCGCACCCCGTCACCACGACCGACAGTACAACATTCCTCCTCGTCATTCGCACCTCCTCTTGACTAGTGATGATGATCGGCTCTCGACGATCACACTGCTCGTCGGGCTCAAGCAACTCTGACCCTCGCGTCCCACGCTGTTTCTCGTGATACGGAGTCGTCAGGCATTGCTCATGAGAGCATTCTACTCGATACCGGGATGTCCGCAGATGGCAGGACTGAGTTCAACAGCGTTCGCCCCGACGAGGGAGATGCCTGATGTCTATACCATCCTGCTTCGGGCCTCGTGCCCGGAACACCTCTTCGATCACTTACGCATGCTTCCTATGTCGAGCAACGGGTGCGAACTATACCACAGAATCATACGGTTGCAACAAAATATTCTGCTCCCCTGGCTGGTTTTTGTGCCGTGAGTTCCAGAAGAAAAGACCATGGAACTCATTGACAATACAATGATCTTGATCGACGTAGGTACTGCCTGACTTCAACCCGGCAGGGGACTGCTTACTTGACGACCTGCTTGGCCACTTCAACGATGGAACGTGCTCCGATGCCGAAATGGTCGACGAGCTCCTCCGGTCTGCCGCTATGCGGGATCGCCCGAACGGCGAGCTTATGCACCTTGATGCCTTCCGTGGCGACGGCATTGAGGACGGCATCACCGAGCCCGCCGTGGGCATAGTGATCCTCGACCGTGAGGATGCGGTTCTGCGTCGCCCTGGCACTGGCCAGCAGCGCCGCCCGGTCGATGGGGACGATGCTGTAGAGATCGACGACCCGGACCGAAATGCCGGTGCCTGCCAATGTGTCGTAGGCCTTCAAGGCTTCGAAGAGCGTGATACCCGCGGCGACGATCGTGAGGACATCCGACGGGCTCTGACGGACGACCTTCGACCCGCCGATGTGAAAGGCTTCGGTCGGCCCGTACAGAACCGGAGACTTCGGACGACCGGCCCGAATGTAGACCATCCCTTTATGCGCCGCGGCCAATTCGACGAGCCGGTATGTGCAGGTTGCGTCGGAGGGATATAAGACCGTCACGCCGGGCTGGGCGGCCATCATGGCGATATCCTCCAGTCCCATTTGAGAGGGACCGTCTTCACCGATGCTCACCCCCACGTGAGTTCCGACCAGTTTGATGTTGGATTGGCTGATCGCCGCCATGCGGATGAAGTCGTAGGCTCTGGTCAGAAAGCAGGCGAAGGTCGCCGCGAAGGGCACCTTGCCGCAGGCCGCGAGACCCGCGGCCGCGCCGACCATATTCTGCTCGGCGATGAAGTTCTCGAAAAACCGGTCGGGGAATTTCTTGCCGAATTTTTCGGTGTAGGTCGAATTCTTGACGTCGGCGTCGAGGCCCACCACCAAAGGGTTCGCCGTCCCCAATGCTTCGAGCGCGACGCCGAACGCCTCGCGCGTGGCGGCGGAGTCGCCGACCTTGTAGGGAGAGCGCGGGAGTGGCGCGCTGACGGCGGTCGCCTGAGCGGGTACCGACGGTCGCCTGAACGAGAGCATGGCGCCGCCCGGCTTCAACTGCCCGGCCAACTCATCGATGGCCTTCTGGGTTTCCTCACCCTTGGCAACCGGTTTTCCATGCCAGTTGGGATGGTTCTCCATGAAGGAGACGCCCTTGCCCTTGAACGTCTTGGCAAGGAGCACCGTTGGTTTGCCTTTGGTACCGGCGGCGGTGTCGAATGCCGCCAGAAGAGCGGCGATATCGTGTCCGTCGATCACGAGTGCCTGCCAGCCAAAACCGGACCACCGGGAGCGATAGGCCTCCATGTCATGCTGCAACATGGTCGGGTCGCTCTGGCCGAGTCGATTGATATCGAGGATGACGCAGAGGTTATCCAATCCGTGATGGCGCGCGACCTCCGCTGCTTCCCAGACGGATCCTTCGACTGATTCTCCGTCGCCCATCAAGACATAGGTGCGATGGTCCAGTTTGTCCACGAACTTGGCGTTGAGGGCGATGCCGAGGCCCACGGGAAGGCCCTGCCCCAACGAACCGGTGGCCATATCGACGAACGGCAATCGCGGGGTCGGGTGCCCTTCCAGATCGGAGGCCAGCGTGCGCAGTTTCAAGAGATCGCTTTTCGGGAAGAACCCGGCCTCTGCCCAGGCTGCGTACAGAAGCGGCGCGGCATGGCCTTTCGAGAGGACGAATCGATCGCTGTTGACCGCCTTGGGATTCTTCGGGTCATATCGCATCACGGAGAAGAACAGGGTCGCCACTATGTCGGCGGCCGAACAGCAGCTTGACGGGTGACCGCTTCCGGCTTCGCTGGTTGCGCGGACACTCTCGATCCGGAGGTGGGTCGCTTTGTTCTGCAGTGCGGTGAGCAATTCGGGCGAAGCTGCTGAGCTGGCCATCGGAGCTCCTTTCAGGACTCGATACCAAGGGTGCTACCTAAGATCTAAAACGGTTCGCGATCGGTAGCAACGCGGCGGGATCTGAGGCTAACAAATCATGTGGAGGGAGTCAATGAAGCGAATTGAGTCTGTCCACTCACTGTACGGGCGAGTCGCTTACACGAAGTAGCGACTCGTGTCGAACTTGTGTTCGGTATTGTCGACCAGCCGAATGATGCTGTGGCGGAATTCTCCGACATCGTCCTTCTCGGTGAGGTCCAACTCGGGTCCGTTGTCGGTCGGATTCCCCTCGGTATCGGTGATCACTTTGACGATGGGGCGCTCGCCCAAAGCCTTATCGACGGCAGGTTTGAGGACGACGGCGAATTCGTCGGTGTCGAGAACGACCAGGCTCCCGATGGGGATGATGCCTACGCAATTGACGAAAAGTTTGAGGAGCGTGGCGTCAAAACTCCTTCCGGACTTCTTGAACATAATGTCCAACACCTTCGCAGGTGCCATCGGTTCCCGGCGGTAGACTCGTGACGAGGTCATGGCGTCGTAGCAGTCTACGATCATGAGAATACGGCCGGTCAAGGAGAGCTTCCATGGGGCTGCCAGCTTGGGGTAGCCGGAGTAGTCCAGGTTCATATGGTGCTCGAAGGCGGCGGCAACCATGCGCGCCGGCAGGTTGGTAATGCCGCGTAACTGGGTGAGGCTCAACACGCCTTCCGTCGGATGGTTGCGCATGGCCGCCCATTCGTCATCCGTAAACTCACCGGGTTTGTTGAGCACTTCGAGTGGGATGGTTGATTTCCCCATGTCATGGAAGAGTGCCGCCAAACCTAAGTCCGCTAGTTCGACCTTCGGGTACCCGGCCCGATTACCGAGGGCGACCGCCAGGAGCGAGACATTGACGGAATGGTTATGGGTGTATTGATCGTGACAGCGGAGCGTCGTGAGGCCCAGCAGAGTCGGCTCGTCCTGCATCATCAGGTCGACGACGTTCTGGATGGCGCGTTTGGCCTGTTTGAAGTTCAGGCTTCCGCCGCTACGGGCGGATTGGGTCAGGTTGCCGACCGCGTCGGCCGCGGTCCCATAGGCTTTTTTCGACTGCGCTTTACGCTTCAGCTTCGGGTCTGATTCCGTCGCAGGGGCTTCCTTGAATGCGAGCTGGCGGGGGTCGCTGATTTCGATGCTGGTGATTGCGAGGCTCTTTAGTTCCTGTCTGAAGTCATCGGCCGATTTCGTGGCGGGGTCGAGACTCACAAAGAGATGGGCGAATTCTCGAATGTCGCTGGAGGAGGCCGAAGAGGAGAAGGTCAAGCCGCCGATCCGCCACTTTGCCAGAGCATCGATAATGCTGGAGACCACCAGCATCTGCTGGGCGGTCACTTTCAGATGGTTGTCGCCCAGAAACAGAAAATCATCCTGCAACCACAGGGTGACGGGCTGGTCATGAGCCAGGGTTTGAATGAGGGTCAACATCGTCTCGACGGGCTTGTCGAGGGCTGCGTTGGTGCGACCATGGATCTTCGAGGTCTTGATCAACGTATTCAGCTGTGTGATGAGCTGGAACCCCAGCATCACCAGCTGCTGGTCGAGAATATCGCCGGCCTCGGAGCTGTGGCTGATCTTCTGTGTCAGCGACTTCTCGTGCGTCAGGATCGGCTGGGCGCTGTCTTCACCGGCCGGGGTCTGCACGGCCTTGGGGTCCTGTTCGTTCACGATCGCGACTCCTTAAACGCGCGACTCAGGTGGGGGACTTCCCGCGTTGCAGCTTTTGTATCTGGGACAACGCCATGGCACAGGCCTGGCGAACCGCCGTACTTCCTTTCTTGACTCCGAGTTCGAGCGTGGCGGTGGCGGCAGGCGTGGCGAGCTTGCCGAGCGCGTCCGCCGCCAGGGTAGCCAGCTCTTCCTTTTTCTTTCGATTCGTCCAGGCCCATTCGGTCATCAGGCGTTCCCAATAGGGGATCGCCTCGTCGCCGCATGTGGCGCGGATCGCCTGAAAAACCGCCCGGCGTTCGCTCAGCGGCCGATCCATGAAGTCCTCGGCCGAGACGATCGGTGCCCAGCTGGAGAATGCGGCGGTGTATTGTCCGGACATCAGGAGCTTCAACGTGGCGACCCGGACGCTCTCATCCGCATCTCCAAGAAAGGAAACAAGTTTCAAGCCATTGCCGCTCGGCCGGAAGATGCCGAGCGCCCGCACGACTTCCTTTCGAACCTGGGCATCCGGATATCGGCCCATCTTCTCCACGGCCTCGGCGAATTTGGGGTTGTTCCACTTCATGAGGATCGACAGCAGATGGCGGACATAGGTCGGTCGGCGATCCGACAAACCTCTCAGCAGCGGATCGGGCTGGTCTTTCGCCAATACCAGAAGGGCTTCGGACACGATCGTTTGTTGGGCCGCCGACGTTAGGTTCGCCAAGAGCGAGCAGAGGGCTGGCACGGCATCCGGCTTCATCAGCAAGAGGATGGTGGAGAGCCCCTTCGTGTTGGCCTCGGGAGTCCGATTGAGGTAGGTCTCGATGGTTTTCACACTGTCGGCGCGGCTGATCCCGTCGAGCACTGATACCAGCTGCTGCTTGTGGTCCTCGCTGAGATCCGGTCGTACGGCGTCCGTTTCATGGAGCAGGCCCAGGACATTTTCCAGGACGGTCCATTTTCCTTCGCGGAGAAGCGACTCCACAATACGGCTCCACAAGCCGAGGAGTTTCGTCAGAAGGGTGGGGGACTTCTCGGAGGCGAGGATGACAGTCAGCATGTCCAGGAGGTACATGAGGTTATCCTGTTTGCGTTCTGCTTCGATCTCCGCGGCGAGGGCTGCGAGTTCTTCTTCCGTGACCTCATAGCCGGGCAGTCCTGATTGGAATCGGTTGGGTCGAGAGGCGGAGCCGCCCGCGCCTCCTTCGCCGGAGTCGGATCCCTGTCCGGCTCGTTTGTTTCGGCTGCGCTCACGGTCCAGAAGGTCTCGAAGGGTCGCATCCGTCGAATTCATGACTCCATCCAGACGGATGAAGCCGTCGCTGCCCGTAGGCGCTTTAGAGAGTTCTTCCGCGGTAACGAGGGTGATAGTGGACAGATTCCGAGACCAGAGGCGGGTCACAATGTCGTCATCTTCCTGGGCGGGATCGGAGCCGGCCCACAGGGAGGCTAAGAAGAACGACAGCTCGTCCTCCGTGAGGCCTTCGTGCAAGACCAGTTCCCGGATACCGTCTGCGTAAAGTTTGAAGGCGATGCTCTCGCTTCCCGAATCCTTTTCCGCCTGATACACGACCGATTCTTTGAACAGGAGTTCCGAGCGTTGGATCAGGAAAGAGAGTTTCTCATAAGTGGAGAGGTGGCCCCTCAATTCTTCGAACAGCTGTTGGGAGAACTTCTGGGCCACGGGGTTGGTCGAACCGTACGTGCGGTTCGACTTGGCCGTTTTGTCCAGCAGTTTGAGGATGCGCTTGACGGAGACGATTTCCGGATCCTCGGCCCCTCGCGCAGCGACGGCCGCGGCCATCATATCCTGTGCAGTTTTGAGATCGGTCATAGCGTAAGACCTACCGGTAGATCAGCGATTCGTCAAGAAAATCGCCATTTTTCACCGGGATCACTGATGCGCGGTCACGGAGTGGCGGGCTCCTTGCGGGTTGCGAAGGGCCCCGGTAGAATCCTGCCCGAGTTCAGGGTATGTGTGCTCTCCCTCCCGCAGAGCCATGGCGTTCACTCACAATATGGTTGGGCCCGTGCTGGTGATCTGTTTTGGCGACAGTCTGACAGCGGGGTTTCAATCGCCGACGCGAGAGAATCCGACGGGAGAGCAGACTCCCTACGGGCATTTCTTGCAGAACCACCTCGGCCGATTGGCACAGGTCCGCGTGAGTGGGATCTGCGGCGAGTTGACCGGCGACATGGTCACCCGATTCGAGCGCGACGTACTTGCTCACAGCCCCGGCTACGTGCCGATTCTCGGGGGAACCAACGACTTGGGGTGGAACGTCGTGCCATCCGAGATCATGTTGAATCTGGTCCAAATATACGAGCAGATGCTCGCGGCCGGAGGCCTCCCGATTCCGGTTACGGTCCCCTCAATTCGAGTCGAGGATGGTCAAGGGAGCCGGGAAGGTCAGGAATGGATTGCCGATCATCTCGAACGCCGGCGCCGGCTGAACGGTTGGATTCAGGAATATGCGAGATCGAGACACCTCGCCTGTGTGGACCTGTTTGCGGCTACGGCGGACCCGGACAGCGGGCAACTGGCTGAAATCTATTCGAACGACGGACTGCATCTCACCACTGCGGGGTACCGGTTGTTTGCGGACCGGGTGGCCCTGGTCCTGAATCCGCTGTTGTCGCAGGCGGGTCGGTCGTGAGCGGTGGCCTGCGAGCGGTCAGCGATAGAGGTTTTGATCACGTGGTCGAAAGGAGTCCCGTCCCGGTGCTGGTAGAGTTCTGGAGGCCGGGACTGGGAACGTGGCGTGAGATAGTCCGGCAGGTCGGGCTACAGCCGCGGGAGTGATCCTTGGCCTCCTACAACACCCGCCAGACACGGCCGTCGTTTTGGATCAAACGGTCGGATTCCACCGGTCCCCAGGTGCCAGCCTGATATTCGGGGAGCCAACGCTGTCCCAACCGTTCCCAGGCATCGAGAATCTGGGTGATCCATGCCCAGGAGGCTTCCACCGCATCACGCCGCATGAAACGGGATGCATCTCCGGCCATGACGTCGAGCAGGAGTCGCTCATAGGCTTCCGGAGACGGGCGGCCGAACACCTCCCCGTATTTGAAGTTCATTTCAACGGGGTGCGTCTGAGCCCTGGTGCCAGGCACCCGCGAGACGATGCGGAGCGAGAGGCCTTCCTCAGGCTGAATTCTCAGGGTGAGCACATTCGGAGCTTGAGGCGCTTGCACATTGGCGTTGAAGAGGATCTGAGGGATCTCCTTGAACTGCACGGCGACTTCGCTGGCCCGAAGGGGCAGGGCTTTTCCCGTCCGCAAGTAAAACGGCACGCCGGACCAGCGCCAGTTCTCGACGAAACATTTCAGCGCGACATAGGTCTCGGTGACAGAAGTCGGTGTGACGCCTTTCTCTCGTCGATAGCCCGGGACCGGCCTCCCATGTGCCGTGCCTTCCGTGTACTGCGCCCGCACCGTGAATTTTTCGACATCCTTGGCGGTAATGGGCCTCAGGCAGCGCAGTACTTCCATCTTGGCGTTCCGTACCACGTCCGGATCCAGCGAGTACGGTGGTTCCATCGCGACGAGGCAGAGTAGTTGGAGGAGGTGATTCTGGACCATGTCGCGAAGCGCGCCGGCCTCTTCGTAATAGGAGGCCCTGGTTCCGACTCCTTCAGCCTCGCTCACGGTGATCTGGACATGGTCGATATATTTGTGATTCCAGATCGGTTCGAAAATGCTGTTGGCAAAGCGCACGACCATGAGGTTCTGAACCGTTTCCTTCCCCAGATAATGATCGATGCGGAAGATCTGCGATTCGTCGAAGACGCGGCCCGTGACCACGTTGATGGCCTGTGCCGTGGCGAGATCGCGCCCGACCGGCTTTTCGACGATGATGCGGGCGTAGGGAGCGCAGCAGGCCTGGGTGCCCGCCAGTCCAGAATTCGACAAGCCTTCGCAGACCGAGGTGAAAGAGCTGGGAGGGATGCTTAGATAGAAGATCCGGTTCCCGGGCAGCTGAAACGTGCGCTCAAGTTCTTCCGCGCGGGCCTTGAGCCGCTGATAGGTCTGCGCGTCGTCGTTCTCTCCGGCGAGGTAGAACACATGCCGGGAAAAGGCAGTCCAGGTATCCTCGATCAAGGCCTGCCGGGAATGCTTGACGACCCCGTCGCGCACGGCCGACCGGAATTCCTCGTCGCTCATGGCGGTGCGACCCAGGCCGAGCACGATGTAATTCGACGGCATCAACCCATCGAGGAGGAGATTGTAGAGCGCAGGAATGAGGCGACGACGGGCCAAGTCCCCCGACCCTCCGAAAATGATCAGGGTACAGGGCTCGACCGGGGGCAGAGTTTCCTGCGCGGGCGTGATGTCGACCCGTTGACTATTGGGGGCCATGGTGACGTCCTGCCATGAGGCTTAGCTATCGCCGGACCGCATGACCGCCGAAGGCGTTCCGTAGGGCAGCCAGCATTTTTTCCGCAAACGATTCCTCCTGACGCGAACGGAATCGAGTGAACAGCGCGGTCGTGAGTGTGGGAACCGGCACGTCTTTTTCTATCGCATCGGCGATCATCCAGCGGCCTTCTCCGGAATCTTGCACGTAACCTTTCAACTTTTCCAGTTTTTGGTCATCTTTCAGCGCGCTGGCCGCCAGTTCGAGCAACCAGGAGCGCACGACGCTGCCGTGCATCCAGAGGTCGGCGATGCGCGCGAGATCAAGTTTGTATTCACTCTTCGACATCAATTCAAACCCTTCGGCATAGCTCTGCATCATGCTGTACTCGATGCCGTTGTGGACCATTTTCACATAATGTCCGGCGCCGACCGCCCCGACATGGGCCCAGCCGTTCTCAGGTGCCAATGTGGTAAGCGCTGGGGCCAACCGGTCGACGTCCGCGGTCTCGCCCCCGACCATCAGGCAGTAGCCGACTTTTAACCCCCAGATGCCTCCGCTGGTTCCGGCATCCATATAGTGAATACCTTTCTGCCCGAGTTCAGCAGCGCGGCGCACGTCGTCGTGAAAGCGCGTGTTTCCCCCGTCGACGATGAGATCGCCCGGTTGTAGTAGCGTCGCAACCGCGCGCACGGTTTCTTCGGTGGGCACGCCGGACGGGACCATGATCCAGACGGCGCGCGGCGCGCTGAGCCTGCCGACCAGGTCGGCCAGCGATGAGGCGCCCACGCAGCCCTGACCTTCCGCTTGCTTGATCAGCTCATTCGAGCGATCGTAGACCACCACGCGGTGCTGGTCCCGCCTGAGGCGGGTCACCATGTTCATTCCCATCTTGCCCAATCCGACAAATCCCAGTTCCATTGACAGCTCCTTGGGTTGTGTACCGGTTAGGAAGAACGCGCCGTCATGCCCGCACCGGGTCATGGGTGGACGTCTCGTTCGGCAGTCCCCTGGACAACACGTTCCTCACGCAGGCGGGAAACGGGTCAGACTTGTACCGTACCCGTCAGTCGATACGGGCCGGGTTCGGCACATCCTTAAAGAGTTGATCGGCCAACTGCCGGCCAAAGTTGAGTCGGTCCGTCAGGGTCGGGGCGGTGAGAAACTGTCCCGCCAGGTCTGCGAGCGCCGGTTCCCGCGAAAACATGAAGCGATGGATGTCTACTGGCGCGGTCAGCCAAAATCCCCTGAGCCGGAAGAACGCCAGAATGCAATCCTCGTAGAACAGGGTCAGAAGGTACTGTGCGGTGCCGGGTTTATCCGCGAAGTCCTGGGCTTTCCCCAGCCAGTGGTGGCATTCGGCTTTCATGCGAATCTGCTCATTCATCGTGGCCAGAGGAGGGCCCTGGCGGAATCGCTGATTGGCCTTTTCGATCAGCTTGGCACCGATTCCCTCGTGGTCGTAAAGGATGCGGCCCCTACGGAGCAGGGGAGGAAGCCGGAGAGAGTAGTCGAGCTCGTCCTGGACGGCCTTATGTCCGTGATAACGGATATCGGCGAGACGATCGCCGACCCGGAGAATCTCATGACTGTCGGCTTCGCCCTTCACCAAGGCGATGAGGTCGATATCGCTATGCGGGGTGACCGCCCGCCGCGCTCCTGACCCGACGAGAATGATTCCTACGAGATCGCCGCCGCGCCGACCTCTCACATGTCGCAGGGCAATCTCGATACTTTCCTCGAATCCCGGCGGGGGAGAGGTTTCCGGCTGTTCGGGCGGTTCCGGGACAGCCAGCAGTTCGGCATTGAGTTCTTCGCGTGTTGGCAGGCCTGCGGCGGTGTCCGGCTCCATTATGATCTCTCGGCCTGCTGAATTTTTGCCGGAAGCACGGTGAGCCACTGATCGAATGGCTGTTCGGCATCCACGACGATTTCGAGCTTCCCGTTCGAGAGGCGACGGACGAGGCCGGGGGTCCCGGTAGACAGGGGAATTTCTACCCACTCACGATTCAGCCCGAGCGTGTCTGTCACTTCAAGAATCCTGCTGATCTGCTGAAACGATACGGTGTGCAAGGTCATGCGAGTTCCGTCACGCACCCGACGGCATTCTATGTGCAGGGAAAAGTCGTGTCAACGTGGCATCAGTTCGTGAGGACCCGCGCGAAAACAGCGCCGGCCTCGTCGATCTGTTTCGCGGAGATATTCAGATGGGTGACGGCCCTGAAACTCCGCCCGCCGATCGCGTTCACCAGCACGCCCGCCGCCTTCAAGGCGGCGACGAGTGCGGCGGGGGGCCATCGCGGGTCGATCACCTCGAAGATCACGATGTTGGTTTCTACATGGTTCGGCGCGATCCGGACCGTCGGAATTTGTTGGAGCAGCTTCGCCAGTCTTTTCGCGTGGTGGTGATCCTCCGTGAGACGTTCGACGTGATGCTCCAGGGCATAGATGCCGGCGGCGGCGAGGATACCGGCCTGCCGCATGGCGCCTCCATACATGCGGCGGAAGCGTCGCGCGCGGTCGATGAGGTCTTGGTCACTTGAGAGCAACAGGGACCCGACCGGCGCGCCGAGCCCCTTGGACAGACAGAGCGAAACCGTTTCGAAGTGTTGGGCGTACGCGGTCGGGGGAAGCGTCGTGGCGGCCACGGCATTGAAGAGCCGGGCGCCGTCGAGATGCATGGGGAGTCCGTGCTTGACGGCGACGGCTCGAATCTTCTCGATGGTGGAAAGGGGATAAATTGTTCCCCCGCCGGCATTATGCGTGTTTTCAAGGCAGATCAGCGCGGTGGAGATGCTGTGGGGGTCTTTCGGCCTGATCGCGGCCTCCACTTGTTCGGCGGTCACAATTCCGCGCTCTCCTGAGACCCAATGTAGCTGGACACCAGCCAGTGCCCCGGCCGCTCCCTGTTCATAACGAACGACGTGACTGGCGCTCTCGACGATGATTTCCTGTCCCGGCTGGGTCTGTGATCGGATGGCGAGCTGGTTCGCCATGGTTCCGGACGGGATGAAGAGGGCTAATCGCTTACCGAGCAGCGCCGCTGCCATGGCCTGGAGCCGATTGACGGAGGGATCCTCTCCGTAGACGTCGTCTCCCACCTCGGCGCGGGCCATGGCGTTACGCATTCCATCGGTGGGAAGGGTGACGGTATCGCTGCGAAGGTCGATCATGGCCGTCGATTACAACAAAACGAAGTCCAGGGTTCCGGGCATTCTAGCAAATTTTCTCCTTG
>JBQTIO010000043.1:0-18355 GCA_052388075.1 Nitrospiraceae bacterium | reverse complement strand
AAGAGCTCAACCTTATTTCCCAGGACACGGTCAACTACGGCGTCGATCTGGGCTTGCGCCACGGCCTCGTGACGCTGCTCCGCGAACTGGTAAGAGTAAAGGGCCTCCGCTGGATCAGGCCGTTCTATCTCTATCCGCAGCAGGTCACGGACGAATTGCTGGATCTGTATGCCGGCGAGGAGACGATCGCCAAGTACATCGATATGCCGCTGCAGCACATCAATGATCGGATGCTCAAGCGCATGCACCGGCTGGGCGATCGCGCTGCCATCGAGACTCTGGTCCATCGCATCCGCACCCGCGTCCCCGGTGTGACCTTTCGGACGGCTTTTATCGTTGGATTCCCCGGCGAAACCGACGCGGCCTTCACCGAGCTGCGCGACTACGTGGAGCAGGCCGAGTTCGACCGCGTCGCGGTGTTCCTCTATTCAGACGAAGAAGACACACCGGCAGCCGTGTTAGACGAGAAGGTCGAGCGGGATGTGATGGACGAACGCCGCAACAGCATCCTTTCGATTCAAGAATCGATTGTGGCGGCGAAAGGAAGGGCCAAAATCGGCGCGAGCCTCGAAGTGCTCGTCGACGGACGGTCGGAGGAATCGCATCGTCTGTTGGAAGGTCGCCACGAAGGATTGGCTCCTGAGATCGACGGCGTCATCTACCTCAACGACGGTGCGGCCCCTCTCACCCAGCAACACCAGGCGTCGTCGCACCCACCCACCCGGCGCCTGCCGAGAGGGGCGCCTCTCACCGAGGACGCGTCTCGTCCCGGGCCAGGTGATCTCGTCACAGTGAAAATCACAGATGCGGCTACGTACGATCTTTTCGGCCACATCGTCACGTGAGAGGATCGCTGCCCACCTCATCTGCCCGCTCTGCTACACTTACACGAGCAACCCGCACAGGCCAATGTCACCGATGACGGCGCAGAGGAAAGACTCGATCGTTCTGCTGATCCATTGCCAGGACCGCAAAGGCATCGTCGCCCGAGTGTCCGGCTTCATTCATGACTTCGGCGGCAACATTCTCGACTCGGACCATCACACAGACGAAGAGACAAACGATTTTCTCATGCGGATGGAGTTTGCACGGGAGGGATTCCAGATCCCCCCGGAGGAAATTCCGGCGGCGTTTGCCTCGATCGCCAAAGTGTTCGAAATGCGCTTCGAGGTCCATCCTTCCAGTCGACGCACCCGCGTCGGCATGTTGGTATCAAAGCAGGATCACTGTTTGGCGGATTTGCTCCAACGGCATCGCCGTGACGAGTTGCACATCGACATTCCCGTCATCATTTCAAACCACGATGCCTGCGCCAGCTGGGCCGATCTATTCAAGATCCCGTTCGCCGTCTATCCCGTCACCAAGGAGACCAAGCCGCAGCAGGAACGGCAGGTCCTGGCCCGCTTAAGAGAGCACCGGGTGGAGTTGGTGGTGATGGCCCGCTACATGCAGATTCTCAGCGCTGAATTTCTTGCCCAGGTCGGCTGTCCGGTCATTAACATCCACCATTCCTTTCTCCCAGCCTTTATCGGCGCGAATCCCTATCGGCAGGCCTATGAACGCGGCGTGAAAATCATCGGCGCGACCGCGCACTATGCGACCCAGGATCTGGACGAGGGGCCGATCATCGAACAGGACGTCATTCGCGTGGGCCACCGCGACACGGTCGAGGATTTGGTTCGCAAGGGGCGGGACCTCGAGGAGCTCGTGCTGGCCCGCGCCGTGCGACGCCACATCGAACACCGCGTACTCGTGTACGGTAGGAAGACCGTCGTGTTCGATTGACAGGATGCTGAAAAAGGCCGCCAGCTTCGTTCTCGCGTCGTTCAGACCCTCAACGTACCCCAGAGGGTACGCCTCGGCCCTTCACTCGCTGTGGCCTTGCTGAACGGCCTTTTTGAGCATCCTGCTGGCTCTCCTGTTGTGCCCCTATCGCAACAGTGGTCAGACCTTCGCGGAGAGGAATAAGGACGCACCGCGCCGGTTGATCAGGATCAGGACTCTGTCCCCGTTCCTCACGGACAAAGACGCCTGCTCGAAGTCCTTCACTGACTTGACCGGCTGCCGGTTGATTTCCCGGATGACATCGCCCGGCATCAGCCCCGCCTTCTCGGCGCCGCTGTCGGGCTCGACCTCGGTGACGACCACTCCCCGCACATCGCCCTTCAATCCGAGTTCCTTGGCGGTCTCGTTCTCGAGGTCCTGCACGGCCACCCCGGCCAGGGCGGAGCGCCTTTCAGCGGACTCGATCTTCGCCGTCTTCGTCGGTTCCGGCTGCTCGCCGATCGTCACCGTCAGTTCCTTCTCGTGACCGTCGCGAATCACCCTGATCACGACCTTGGTGCCGACTGCGCTGCTGGTGACCATGCGTTGCAGTGCCACAGCATCCTCCACTGCCGACCCCTGATAGGAGAGGATGACGTCCCCCTGCCTAAGGCCGGCCCGGGCGGCAGGGCTGTCGTCTTGCACGTCGCCGACCAGCACGCCTTGCGCGTTGGCGACGCCGAAGGATTGGGCGAGGTCCTGCGTGAGATCCTGAATGCCTACACCAAGGTGACCGCGGATCACTTTCCCGTTCTTGATGAGGCTTTCATAGACCGGTTTCCCCATGGTCGTCGGAACCGCGAGGCCGACTCCCTGATAGCCGCCCGTCTGCGAGAAGATGGCGGTGTTGATGCCGACCAACTCTCCCTTCGTGTTCACCAGGGCGCCGCCGGAATTGCCGGGGTTGATCGCCGCGTCGGTCTGGATAAAATCCTCGTACTGGGTAATGCCCATGCGCCCACGGCCCAATGCGCTGACGATTCCAAGGGTCACGGTCGAATTCAGGCCAAAGGGGTTGCCCACCGCGAGAACGTATTCCCCGACCTGCAGCTTGGACGCATCGCCCCAGGTGACCGTCGGCAGGTTCTCGCCGTCGATTTTCACGACCGCAAGATCGGTCTTGGGATCGGTGCCGACGATCCTGCCCTTGAATTCCCGCTTGTCGGGCAGCGTGACAGTGACGTCACGTGCGCCGTCCACCACATGGTTGCTGGTGAGGATATATCCGTCCGCTGACACGATCACGCCGGAACCCTGTCCGTTGGCGCGATGACCGCGCGGCTCACCCGGCCGTAACGGTCCGCGAAATCCGCGCGGGCCGAATGGCCCGCCGGGTCCGCCGAAGAATTCCTCCATGCGCTCGCGCAGGTCGTTCGGCAGGGAGCGCCTGTCCCAAACCGGTTCGACCGCGACCGTGGTGATGTTGACCACCGCCGGCGTCACGGCCTTCGCCACCCCTGCAAAACCGTTCGAGGCCGGCGCCGACGGCAGGACGACCGGATTCACGCTCGGTTGGACCGTACTTGAGGCGTGGGAGGTGGTCAATGATTGGCCGCCCCAGATCAGCACAGCTCCCACGGCTGCGGCGGCGATGATGGGTCCCGCGATCTTTCGCACCGATGCTCTCATGCTGTCCTCCTTACTGAATCGATCATGCCGATCACCATAATAAATATTCCTGGAATGAGCTACGAAAGAAGCTAGCACTCGGCCATGAGAAGGGGATTAGCAGGGTATTAAAAGGTGCTAAGACGGTCGAACGGCGAGGGGGAGCGTCACGGTGAAGATAGAGCCGTGGCCCACGTCGCTTTTCACATCGATGCGGCCCCCGTGGGATTCGGCGATCCACGCGCAGATGGCGAGACCGAGGCCGGTCCCTTTCTTGGTATGGGAACGCGCCATGTCCGTACGGAAGAAGCGGTCGAAGATCCGCGCCTGGTCTGCCGGAGCGATGCCGATGCCTTGATCGGTCACCGAGAGCCTGGCCTGTTGGCTGTCGGTCACGAGGGCGATTTCGACTTTCCCGCTGGGGTGGGAATACTTGACGGCATTCTCGACCAGATTGAGGAGCAATTCGCGGAGCCGCAATTCGTCGCCCTGCACCACCGCCGGCATCACCGTTCCCAGCACGACCTCGATGTTGCGATCCTGTCCGAGCAAGGTGGCCTGACGATGGATATCCTCAACCAGCGATTGGAGGGCGACCGGAATCGACCCCGTTTTCACCTCGCCCATGTCGGCGCGGGATAAGAACAGCAACTCGTCGACGATATGGGTCATCCGATCGATCTCTTCCAGATTACTCTCAAGCACCGATTGATAATCTTCAAGCGGGCGCGGCCGCCGCAATACGAGTTCCGTTTCGCCTTTCATCACGGTGAGGGGCGTTCGCAGCTCATGCGAGGCGTCGCTGGTGAACTGGCGGATCTGCCGGAACGAGACGTCCAGCCGGCCGATCATGTTGTTGAACGTCCCGGCCAGCCGGCCGATTTCATCGGGTGCCGTGGACATGGTGAGGCGCTGACTGAGATCGCCCGCCGCGATGCGCTGTGCGGCGAGGGTAATGGCGTCCACCGGGCGCAACGCCCGTCCTGCCAGAAACCACCCCCCGGCCAGCGCGGCGGCCAGCGCGATGGGCATCGCCACAATCAGCAGGATGAGGAAACGGTTCAGGGTATCTTCGATCGACTCCATCGAGGTGCCGACCTGCACGATATAAAGCAGTCTTCCCCGGTAGTTGATCGGCACGGAGATGACACGCAACGGGGGTTCGTTGGGATACTTGGCCGATTCGAAGATCGTCCGGCCATTGAAGGTGGCTTCGAGCGCGGTCCGACTGAGTGGAACCTCGTGCTGCTTGATGTTTGGTGAACGGATCGTGATCGTGCCGGAAGGGGTAAAAATCTGGAAAAATTTGTCGATCCGCGTCAATTCGGGAAACTGAGAAAGCAGTTCCTCTTCGTCGATGAGCGGAAGAAATCCTCGCTCCTCGAGCGAGCGCACCGCGGCGGTGGCGGTTTCTTCCAGCGATTGATCGACGCCGTCTCGAAGGTTGCGGGCCGTGATGACATACAGGACGACGGAGAAGATGATCAGCACCAGCGCGAGTGCGGTTCCGTACCAAAGGGTAAGCCGAACGCGAAGCGGCATCAGTCGGCCTTCAGCATGTATCCACTGCCCCGGATAGTATGGATCAACTTCCTGGTCCGGCCCCGGTCGATCTTGTTCCGGAGATAGTTCACGTAGACATCGATGACATTGGTGAAGGTATCGAAGTCCTGATTCCACACGTGCTCCGAAATCATGGGACGGGTGAGCACGCGCCCGGTGTGGCGCATGAGGTATTCGAGCAGGGCGTATTCCTTCAGCGTGAGCTCGATCCGTTGCCCTCCGCGGGTCACGTCGCGCGTGGCCGGGGTGAGGATCAAGTCATCGACTTGGAGAATCCCCGGACTTTCGGTTGCGCCACGACGGAGGAGCGCGCGGACGCGCGCCAAGAGTTCGTCGATGGCGAACGGTTTGGTGAGATAATCGTCGGCGCCCGCGTCGAGGCCTTTCACCCGCTGATCGATCTGGGACTGCGCCGAGAGGATCAATACGGGAGCCCGGATGCGCTCGCGGCGGACACGCTTCAGGATGTCGAGGCCGGACATCGACGGCAGCATCAGATCGACGACAAGGAGGTCATAGTCGGTCGCGAGCGCCATCTCGAGACCCTTGGCCCCGTCCTCGCAGAGGTCGACGGCGTAGCTTTCTTCCTCAAGCGCCCGCTTGATAAAGCAACCGACTTTGGATTCGTCCTCAATGACCAGGATACGCATAGGACTCCGTACGGGCGGCTGATTATACCAAAATACCGCACCGGAGGACTGGGAGCCTGTTCGAGCGATGGAGAGGACATGTCGCAACGAGTGGGGGAGAGCAGGAAGGGTACCATGACCCCGGTCGATCACGTCGAATCGCCGGGGACGACTTGTTCGAGAGCGGTGATCATCACCCTGTCCTCACGAATTTTGACGACGAGCGTGGCTTCGCCTTCGATCGTGAACTCCCGCTGATCCTGCCGGAGCGTCTCTGTCGATTTGAACGAGACCTTGGCGCTACGCTCATCCGGTGCGAGCGATACCGTGGTGTTCGTGCGGGTGAAATCGTTCGCGCTGGGAAAGGCGAATCCCATGGCCAAGGTTTTCCCATATTCCTCGCGCGAGAGGGTCGCGATCTGTTGGTATGCGCCTTGCCGCATGTGAATCGTGATGGTGGCATCAGGCGCAAGGTGCCGCAGCACCCCATCGATCTCCTTCCGTCGCATGGCCTGATCGAGCGCATCGAGCAGGAGGTCGATGGATTCGCGGGTCAGATGAATCTCCGGCTTGGAGCGCGTCAATGACCGGTCCGACGATTCCTTGTCAGCCTGCGTGGTACTGGATTGGATAGTGAAGGCAGGCAACGACAGGCCGAAGCCGCTCAAGAGCATGTAACCGATCGCGGCGGCGGCGATCGCGATGCCGAGGCCACCTGCGAGGAAGCGGGCGTGGCCGGCCGAGGGATGCGGCCTGGACCCCTGCGCGCCGTTGTCCTCCGGGGGTTTGTTTGTCGATGCCATAGGGTACCGGTTCCGGCGTGGAACGAAGGAATCACTCCACGATAGCGTAAACCATGTGGAAAGCAATCAAAGTCATGGGATGAGCGGAGCCGGATGGTCGAGGCATGCGCGCCTCGACCAAGATAGCTGTTCCATGCCTCGACAGGCAAGGATCATGGCTGGAACGGCGGTCCCACGAGTCTCTTGGAAAAGGACAGGTGCCATGGTACTCTGCCAATCAATCGACAGGGATCTGGCCGAGAAGCATCACCCACCAGAGGACAAGATATCCCCATGACTACCCAGAACTTTCTTGAGCCGAGCGATAATTTTCTCCCTCGACATCTTGGTCCGACTGACGCCGACATCAAGGAAATGCTGGCGATATTGGGGTTGCCGTCGCTCGAGGCGCTCGCCGATGCGACGGTACCGGGTGATATACGGCTTCGGAAGCCCCTCGAACTCCCTTCCCATCTCGGCGAACAGGCCGTGCTGGCTCGACTGAAAGGCATGGCCTCCCGGAACAAGGTCTTCCGGTCGTTGATCGGGATGGGTTACTACGATTGTGTGACACCAGGCGTCATTCAGCGGAATATTCTGGAGAATCCGGGATGGTACACCCAGTACACGCCCTATCAAGCCGAAATCGCACAGGGTCGCCTGGAAGCGCTCGTCAACTTCCAGACCATGGTCGCGGACTTGACCGGTCTGCCGCTGGCGAACGCGTCGCTTCTGGACGAAGCGACGGCGGCCGCGGAAGCGATGGCGATGTGCTACGTGATCGCCCGCGGCTCTGGTCAGGAACGGAAGGAATTCTTTGTGTCCCGCGACTGTCACCCCCAGACCATTGCCGTCTTGCGGACCAGAGCTGAACCGCTCGGCGTCACCATCCGGACCGGCGCCACTTCCTCTGTCGATTGTTCAAACGACCAGCTCTGCGGCATTCTCCTGCAATACCCGGCGACGGATGGCTATGTAGGTGATTACAGCATGTTGGTGACGCAGGCCCATGAGGCCGGCGTGCTGGTGGTGGTCGCAACGGATCTCCTCGCGCTCACGCTGCTCCGTTCGCCGGGCGAGTTCGGGGCCGACATTGCCGTGGGTTCGACGCAGCGGTTCGGGGTTCCGCTCGGGTTCGGGGGGCCTCATGCCGCTTTCCTGGCGACGCGAGACGAATACAAGCGGCAGATGCCGGGTCGAATCGTCGGCGTGTCGAGGGATGTCACCGGGAAGCCGGCCATCCGGCTTTCGCTTCAGACACGGGAACAGCACATCCGACGAGAAAGAGCGACGAGCAACATCTGCACAGCGCAAGTCTTGTTGGCCGTCATGGCTGGCATGTACGCGGTGTACCATGGACCGGACGGGCTCCGCCGTATCGCCGAGCGCGTGCACGGACTCACGTTGCTGGTGGCTGAAGGACTCCGGCGGCTCGGGTTCGATGTGCTGCCGAAAGTCTTTTTCGACACCGTTCGCGTGCCCATTACCCAGAGTCAAGGCGATCAGATTGCGATGCGGGCGAGCGGAGAGGGGATCAACCTCCGGCGCTATGAGGACGGCTCGATCGGATTCTCGCTCGACGAAGTCAGCTCGGAGGACGAAGTCCGCCGGTTGCTGGAAATCTTCGTAGGGCATGACCGGCTGCCGTTTCGGCTGTCGGACATGGCTGCCGCCGTCGATCTCAGCTATCCCGTGTCACTGGGCAGAACCAGCAAGTATCTGACGCATGAAATCTTCCATCGGTACCAATCCGAACATGAGTTGCTCCGGTATCTCCATCGGCTGCAGGCGAAAGATCTCTCGCTGGTCCATTCCATGATTCCACTCGGCTCCTGCACGATGAAGCTGAATGCAACGTCTGAAATGCTGCCGGTGACCTGGCCGGAGTTTGCCCGCATGCATCCCTTCGCCCCGGCGGAGCAGACCCAAGGCTATCAAGAGATGATTCAACAACTCGAATCGTGGTTGGCCGGCATCACCGGTTTTGCGGCCGTCTCGCTCCAGCCGAACGCGGGGTCACAGGGCGAATACACGGGTCTAATGGTCATTCAGGCGTACCATCGGTCGAGGGGAGAGGCGCATCGAGACGTCTGCTTGATTCCGGTTTCAGCCCACGGGACGAATCCTGCCAGCGCCACCATGGCGGGCATGACCGTCGTCGTGGTGGCCTGCGACCGCCACGGCAATGTGGACTTGGATGATCTTGAAGCGAAGGCGGCCGAACATCGGGACCGCTTGTCCGCGCTCATGCTCACCTATCCGTCCACGCACGGCGTGTTCGAGGCAGGCGTCCGGCGCGTTTGCCAGATCGTGCATACCCATGGCGGACAGGTCTACATGGACGGGGCCAACATGAACGCCATGGTCGGCCTCTGCCGTCCCGGCGACATCGGCGCCGATGTCTGCCATCTCAATCTCCATAAGACGTTCTGTATTCCGCACGGGGGAGGGGGACCCGGTGTGGGGCCTGTCGGTGCGGCGCGGCATCTTGCGCCGTTTCTCCCCGGCCATCCTGTGACGAAACTCGGTGGGCCCGAAGCCATCGGCCCGGTGTCGGCAGCGCCGTTCGGGAGTGCGAGCATTCTGCCGATTTCGTGGGGCTACATGGCGCTGATGGGTCGCGATGGATTGACCAAAGCCACGCAGGTGGCCATTCTCAACGCCAACTACATGGCGAAACGGCTGGAGAAGCATTTCTCGGTTCTGTACACCGGCGGCACCGGATTAGTGGCCCATGAATTCATCCTCGACCTGCGGGAATTCAGGGAGAGCGCCGGGATCGAGGCGATGGACGTCGCGAAGCGGCTGATGGATTACGGCTTCCATGCGCCGACGGTTTCGTTCCCGGTCGCCGGTACGCTCATGATCGAACCGACCGAGAGCGAAGCGAAAACGGAACTCGATCGGTACTGCGAGGCGCTGATCCTGATCCGCGGCGAGATCCAGGCGATCATCGACGGCCGCCAGCCGCGGACGAATAACCTGCTCAAGAACGCGCCCCACACAGCCAGGATCGTCGCGGCCACCGAGTGGAATCGCCCCTACAGCCGCGAGCAGGCGGCGTTTCCCGCCCCCTGGCTCGGAAACAACAAGTTCTGGCCGAGCGTCAGTCGCATCGACGAAGCCTATGGCGATCGTCATCTCGTCTGCAGCTGCCCTCCCATTGAAAGCTATCAGCCATAGCCGCGTGCAGTCCCGCGCGCGCGGGAATGGCGAGACGTGCGCGAAAGGCGGGACTCGCCTCGATCAATTCCTTGGCCCGTCGCGCTTCTCTCGCGAGTCACGCGTTTCTCGCGCGATCTACAACCGGCTGTGAGTGATGAGGAGGAGCTCATGACCGGCATCGACCGCCGAGGTTTTCTGGTGCGCACGGGATTAGCCTTGGGTGCCACGGTTCTTGCCGGCGGATTGCCACGCGCCGCCGCTCAACCGTCGCCGTTGAACAAGTTCGAAGACTGGGATGCGGTCCGGACGCAGTTTCCACTGTCCCGTCATCTGATCCATCTCGCAGGGTTCTTTCTGGCATCGCATCCCACGCCAGTGCGCCACGCGATCGAGCGACACCGTGCCGGGCTGGACGCCGACCCGATCGGGTATTGGTTTGAGCAGGAAGAGCGACAGGAGGCGAACGTCCTGCGAGCGGCGTCGGCCTATCTCGGCGTTGATCCGACCGACATCGCTTTGACCGACAGCACCACGATGGGCCTGGGGCTCCTCTACGGCGGGTTACAGCTTCGAGAAGGGCAGGAGATTCTCACGACCACGCATGATCACTATTCGACGGAAACCTCCTTGCGGCTGCGAGCCGAGCGGACGGGCGCTAAGGTACGTCAAATCCCCCTGTATCACTCGCTCAAGACCGTCTCCCGTGACGAGCTGGTCGATGCTCTGCGCCAGGGCATCACGGTCGCGACGCGCATCGTGGCCGTCACCTGGGTTCATTCCAGTACCGGACTCAAACTGCCGATCCACGAAATGGCGCGTGCCATCGAGGCGATCAATCGCGCAAGACGCGAGCAGGACCGGGTTATCTTCTGCGTGGATGGCGTTCACGCATTGGGCGTGGAGGATTTCCGCCTGAGCGAACTCGGCTGCGACTTTCTGATCGCTGGGACCCACAAATGGATGTTCGGCCCGCGAGGGACCGGTCTTGTCTGGGGCCACCCGCGGGCCTGGCCGGTCGCTCAGGGGACCATCCCGACTTTCAACACGCAGGCCTACGACATCTGGATGAAGGTCGCTCCGCCCAAAGATCTTCCCCCGTCGGTCTACATGACTCCCGGCGGGTTTCACTCGTTTGAACATCGCTGGGCGCTGGATGAAGCCTTCACGTTTCATCAGGCTATCGGAAAATCCAGGGTGACGCAGCGCATCCACGAATTGAGTCAGCAGCTCAAGCAGGGCTTGGCCGCCATGCCGCATGTCACTCTGCGCACGCCGTTGTCGCAGGAGCTGTCGGGTGGAATTGTGTGCTTCGAGGTGGCGGGGATGACTGCGCGAAACGTCGTAGAGCGGCTGCGGCAGCGCGGGATCGTCGGGAGTGTGACCCCCTACGCGACTCAATACGCCAGACTCGCACCAGGGCTCTTCAATTCAACGAATGAAATAGAAAAGACCCTCGCAGAGATTCGCAACCTTCGTTCTTAGCTGGTGTCCCCAACGGGAATATCAGCCCTTTAACCCCACAGCTGGAGCGCATCATCGTGCCGTTTTCTGGGGAAATTTGGGCGGTGGCGTGAATAGCTCACGCCATTTCCTCCCGACGGCGGACAGCTGCCTCAAGGCGGCGTTGAGCCGGTGTTAGGGGGTCGATATGGAGGAGCCTTGAAGCTGGCGGTCGGAGCAAAGTTATATAATTTGGTTGCGGGGAGACGATCGGCGCGCAGTTTAACCGTGAAAACAGTGATGATTTCGCTGCAGCAAGGCTACCCACCGCCTCACTTTTCTAGGCCTGCGATTCTCATGCCGCTATGTTCGATTATGAGAAATCCAGTCATCGAATCACTAAGAAGGAACGGGAGTTGCCTCCCCTATAGCTTTTTGAGAGAATCGCGCTGATCTCAAAGCCCACTTTAATTCCTTTAACACCTTCTGGACCGTAGAGACCAGGTGCCTCAATCGCCAGCGGATTGGTGGAGGAGTACGGACTGAGGGGACTGCCATACAGGCCGATCGGGTTTCTGGGACTCGTCGGGCTCAGGGGACTATAGGCCCCGATGTCATTGAAGATGGAATTCGGGTTCAACTCGTTGTCACTGAGGTCGCCGAGGTATTCAGCGTGGACCGTGAGGGGGATGAGAACGAGGAGACTGGCGAGCAGGAGTTTCATGACGCACCTCCTGGTTGGCTTTCAGCCTAGACCTCGGCTGAGCGGGGCGTTAAGCGGTAGGCGGCTTCCCCCACCTAGCGACGATTCCACGTCACCCTTCCTGTGGCTGACCAGAATTAACAATGTTCTTGCGGGACATGGCGTCTAATGTCACGCTTTAACCATGAGTGGGGTGGAGAAAAGGGCCTGGAGCAGCCCAGGATTCGTTGTGCTTTGCATCATCGCTTTGAGTGGATGCGAAGCACCGTCTTCCCCCTCAGTGGCTAATAAGAGTGGGGCCGTCGCTCTGGACCCAGATGCAGTGCAGATCCTCCAGAGACAAATCAAAGAGCAAGATAAGCGCATTGCGGAGTTAACGTCCCGATTGGATGCCATGGCAGCGCCGCCCCTCCGGAGGCAAATCAAAGAGCGAGATAGGCACATTGCGGAATTAAGGTCCCAACTGGAGGCCTTGAAGAGGATCGATCAGGACCGGGAAAGACGGACAAAAATTAGCCGGCCATCCGCGACCTTGACGCCTCTTGAGTGACTAGGTTCTCTAACCCCCTTGCGTGTCTTGCCCCGCAATCACTAATATACACGGCGGCAACCGGCAACAGTCTCTCGGATCTCACCGTCGAAAGCGGCACCGCACAAGGCCAAGCGATCGGGGATGTCGGTCGATCCCTCGCGTCGATCGGTCCGGGTGTGGCAAGTGCGTTCAACTTCTACGCGGAATACTCCTTGTATAAGCCTGTCATCAACAAATATCTGAGTGGGGGGTCAGCAGGACATGGCGTCGATCCGCTGTTCGATGCGAAGAACACGTTGAGTCGATCATTTGGCTTCACGGTGAGATAGAGACCGTGCCTCTTGAGGAAGAGGCTATGATTCCGTCATTGGCGCCAAAGAGCGGTGTTCAGCATCCACGTTCAGCCAGCCGTAGCTTGTGTACATGCCCAGCTTGGAGGTTCTGCTTGTTTTGTCCGTCGTTGGGTTAGGGCACCAACGCAAAGTCCTGTGTGCCATTCCCCAGAGAGATATCCTTGTCGAACGACTGGGATACGTACCCAGTCGCGGAGGCTTGAACGCGCATGGCACCAGCCTAATTCTGGTGCCAGATGCTTTACAATCACCTAAAATTATCGCGCCGCTTGTTCTTCTTTGGGGACGATGACTTTGAAGGTGAAGGCACCCTGGTGGATATTTCGACCAGAGGCTGCCGCGTCTCATCCTCCATTACTGTACAGCCCGAAATGCTCTTGAAGCTTTCGTTGTTCCTCCCTGATTACAATTGGCCCGCGCGAGTCGACGAGGCGATTGTCCGATGGGTGCAAGGTCAGGGCTTTGGCGTAGAGTTCACCACTATTCGACCCTCCATGCGGAAACGGATCCTCATGCTCATGATGAAGGCCAAGCCCTGAAACACTTCCGATGTACTGCCCCACTTAATTTCTGGACAGTTTGTTGAACATTGTTAGGCATCAATTTTACAGAGAATCCAGCCCTCTTCAAGTCTCCACTTTTCAATGGACAGCGGGGTGGACTCGATCGTGACTCTGGTGAGAGATCCTCGACTGTCTTTCCGTGCGAGGGGTTTTTGAATTAATTCATTGGGTTTCCTGCATCCAGCTGGCTAAACCACCTGTTCACATTAAGTGGGGCATGACAAGATGCCGACGACACCACACCGCACCCCTACATTCATCGAACGGGTGATCCTCAACCCTATTGGGCTTCTCTTCATAATTGGACTGATTGTCGTTGTAGTAAATATCTTGATTGGATAACTCGTCTTACTTTACTCGCCTTGCCGCACGTGTTCTCTAGTCGTATGATCCGCATTGTATGTCATCCTTGACCTTCACTAGTTCTGCCGCTTCACGTTTCACCTTCCTGAAGTCACAGGAAACCAAGGCTTCGTATGTGTCTTTGAGTTGGTCAGCCAGTATCATGCTGACATCGTCTCGGTAGTCATCTGTGAAGGGACCGGCTACAGCTCTGAAGTCCTCCGCTTCGTCCGGCTCACTCTCAAGCCAGCGTCTTGAGGCTTCTCCAGACCTCAGACCGTCCGTTGAAGTAGCGTTGCAGCGAGAGTGGAACGACGAGCCTAGCGCACAATGACTTGCGGCGAGAGGGAGGAAACGTGGCCATTCGAACCTCCAGGGCTGTAACTTTCTGTAGCTATGGTTCCCTGGAGGGCCATTAGAATCGGCTCTAGTGGCCGATCTACTTATTTTTCTGGTGTCCCCAACGGGATTTGAACCCGTGTTACTGCCTTGAAAGGGCAATGTCCTAGGCCAGGCTAGACGATGGGGACCGGTCGTTATGGGCAAGCAGGCAGCGGCACTTTTACCATACTCTGAGTTGCGCTGTCATTACGGGGCCGAACGATCACGGTCACGGGGAGTTCAGGGGGAGACGACCGGAGAGGGGATGGCGCTATTTTCACCCACAGGGAAGTGACTTTCCAGGGCGTCTTGCGTGATATCCTCGCCTGCCTGACGGGGCTCGGTCTTGCGCACAGGAGCGGTCCGGAGGGCATAGGCTTTCCCAGGGTCACCGCTCAGACAGGAGCCGGATATCGTAGGGGTTCTTCTGTCCCGTTTCGGCACGAACCTTTGGACGGGACGGGTAACCTGGTGGCCGCGAACAACGCGGAGCGACAGGAGGAGGAGTATCTCACCCTCGATGGAGACACTCCTCCCTTCTCAAGCCGAGGCGTACAACGGGAACCTACCACCGCACGGCGGTTTAGGCACCCTTCTTATACACGACCAACCCGCCGATCAGAAGCACGAGCATCACGCCTACGAACATCCACAGCATATCCATGACGACTCCTTTCGTTTGAACCATTACCCAGCCTTGCGATCCTGCGCGCCTTGTTCGATGTAACAGATTCTGTATGACACAGACTCATTGACGAATTGCTGTCAACGCATCCTCCCCCCTGCGGCTTTTCGAAAGCGAAAATCACCGCTGCTCCGAGAGTGGAGCAACTATCGTGCTTCGTTCGTCGCAAGATGAGAAGCTGAAAAACGCTGCGTAATGAGTGGCTTCTCCTGGAGTTCACTTGGACAGATTGCGAAAGGTGAGGAGAATTTCCTCAGAGCTGTCTATTTCCTTACACACAACGGGCGAGGCGGGGGGAACGCGGGATCAACGAGCCGCAGTGGTGGGCAGGGGTCGCGGACTAGGAGGATAATCGCTCTCGTCCGTGTGACGCGGAGAGATCCTGGTCCGGGCCGAGCGGGACGATGCGGGTCGGATTGATGTCGTCGTGCGTGATGTAATAATGCCGCTTGATATGGTCGAAGTTCACGGTCTCGGCGATACTGTCGGTTTGATAGAGGTCCTTGAGGTAGCCGAAGAGATGGGGGTAGTCGACGATGCGCCGGACATTGCACTTGAAATGTCCGTGGTACACGGCATCGAATCGAACCAAGGTCACGAACAGCCGCCAATCGGTTTCGACGAAGTCCGATCCGAAAAGAAAGCGACGGTGCGCAAGGCGCGCATCGAGCTGGTCCAGCGCGTTGAACAGGCATCGCACGGCCCGGTCGTAGACTCGCTGCGACGTGGCGAAGCCCGCCCGGTAGACCCCGTCGTTGACGTTCTCGTAGATGAAGTCGTTGAGCTCGTCGATTTCCAGGCGCAGATGTTCCGGATACAAGTCCAGCGGACTGTTCGTGAAACGATTGAACTCACGATTGAAGATCCTCATCAAGTCGTCGTCGGAATTGCTGACGATGTGCTTCGTGTCGCGGTCCCACAGCACGGGCACGGTGATGCGCCCTCGATAGCGCGGGTTTGTCGCTTCATACGCTTCGCGTAGAAACTGAAACCCGTTGATGGGATCAAGTGAATGGCCTGGTCCTTCGCGAAAGGCCCAACCCCGCTCGTCACGGATCGGGTCCACGACGGTCATGCCGATGACGTCTTCGAGTTTTTTCAGCTTGCGCACGATAATCGTGCGATGGGCCCATGGACAGGCCCAGGACACATAGAGGTGGTAGCGGCCCACTTCGGCCGGATAGCCGGAACTGCCGTCCGCCGTCACCCAATGGCGAAACGCATCGGCCTGGCGCTTGAACTCGCCGGCTTCTGACTGCTCATTTGGAAACTGCGCCGGAATCCCCAATCGAACCCTCGTCGTCGGGACAGTATCTCATATTCGTCCGTCAGGCTGTTCAGGCCCTTTTCACCGGCTCCTCACTGTTGCATTTCACCACGCTCCAAAGCCGGCATCGGGGCAAAAGGCTACGATCGCATCCCATTTCTCTGTGAATACGATGGATTTCTGAGGCATGTCACATGCTGAGAGTCCTTAGATGAGCGGGGTGCGCCCGCGCGCGCCAGCCGAAATGTGGGAGCCAAGATTGTGGCTGACTCCTGGCTAAGTCGAAGCGCAAGTCGAGCGATACATCGTCAGGTCTTGTCAGGCCTGTTGGCCTGTGGATTTGCGGTCGGAATTGTCGCCTGCGGAAATAAACCGGAAGAGCCCGCCTCCTCCAAGCCAGTGCCGGCCTCATTATCATCCGGTCTCTTGCGCCTGACCACTGAAGAGCGGTCCCGGATGGGTCTCAAAGTGGTGCCGGTCAGCCGCGGCGAACATCGTGCAGTGCGCCAGTTTCCTGCGACAATTCAGGCCAACCACAACGAATTGGCCGAGGTTACCACCTTGATCCGTGGGCGGGTGGTGAAGGTTCATGTGGATGTCGGCCAGGACGTAAAAAAGGGCGCCTTGCTGGCGATGCTCCACAGTATGGACCTCGGCGTAGCGGAGGGGGACTATCTGAAGGCCGAGGCGAGACTGCACGAATCGGAATTGGCGCACGCACGGGCCAAGGAGCTGTACGAGAACAAGGCCGTCAGCCTCGCCGAGCTGCAACGCCGCGAGGCCGCAATGAAAACGGCGCGAGCCGAAGCGCGCGAGACGAAGAACCGTCTCGAACTGCTGGGTGTGCCGCGGGAGGAGATCGAAAGACTGGATCGAGAGCATACGATCAAGGCCGACGTCCCCCTCCGCGCTCCGTTTGATGGTCGAGTCATCATGCGAAATATCACACGAGGCGAAGTGGTTGAAACGGAGCAGAAGCTGTTTACGGTTGCCGATCTTTCCGATGTGTGGGTGATCGCCAATGTGCCTGAGAAGGACGTGGCCTTTATCCGGAAAGATCAAACGGTCGAAATGACCGCTGCGGCCTATCCTCACGCTATGTTCAGCGGCACCATTACCTACATCGGAGATGTCCTTGATCCGGCTACGAGAACCATGCGCGTGCGGATCACGGCCGCCAATCCGGACAGGCTCCTCAAGCCGGAGATGTTCGCGCTCGTTCGAGTCTATGCCGCACCGGAAGCTGCTGCGCTAACGGTCCCGCTCGCAGCGATCCAGAACGGGTCGACGGGCAAGATCGTCTTTGTCGAGCGTGGGGAGGGGGAGTATGAAGCTCGTCCTGTGCGGGTGGGCGAAGAATACGGCGATGCGGTCGTGGTTCTGGACGGAGTCAGCGCCGGCGAGCAGGTCGTGACGAAGGGGTCCTTCGCCCTCAAGTCCGAGATGGAGCGACACAAGATCGAGCCCGCGCCATGATCGCCGCGCTTCTCGAATTTTCGCTGCGGCAACGAATTCTGGTCCTAGGCCTGGCCTGTCTGTTGTCCGTCGCCGGCCTCTTCACCTTCCAGTCCATTCCGATCGATGCCTACCCTGACGTGACAAACATCCAGGTGCAGATACTGACCGACGCACCAGGGCTGTCGCCGGTCGAAGTCGAGCGATTCATCACCTATCCACTCGAACTCCAGATGACCGGTCTGCCTGGCCTGGCGGAAATCCGATCCCTGTCGAAATTCGCGCTCTCGCAGATCACGGTGGTGTTCCAGGACGACGTCGATGTGTACTTCGCTCGCCAGTTGGTCCTCGAACGAATCATGGCGGCAAAGGAGCGCCTGCCTGACGGGCTGGAGCCTGTCATGGCGCCTGTCAGTACCGGGCTGGGCGAAGTCTATCAATACTATGTGGAGGGGCCAGATACCGGCGTCGCTGATCCGCGCGCGGTCGAGACAGCGTTGACGAACCAACGGACGCTCCAGGACTGGGTCCTGCGTCCCCTACTCAAGACTGTGCCGGGTGTCATCGACGTGAACGGGATGGGTGGCTTCGTCAAACAGTATCAGGTCCTGGTTGATCCGGCCAAGCTCCGCAAGTTCAATCTGACCCTCCACGATACCTACGATGCCGTGGCGAAGAACAATGCGAATGCCGGCGGCAACGTGTTGGAGCGCCATGCGGAACGAGCCATCGTGCGCGGCCTGGGTCTGATCCGGGACCTGAACGACATCGAATCCATCATCGTCAAGGAGGCCGGCGGCACGCCGGTCTTCGTGCGGGATGTCGCCGAGGTCCGCATCGGGCATGCCGTTCGGCATGGGGCCGTCGTGCTCAATGGAGAGCGGGAGGTCGTCGCCGGTACGGTGCTCATGATTCGCGGAGGGAATGCGCGCCAGGTGGTCGAAGCGGTCAAGGAGAAAGTGGAGGATCTGCACCGAAGTCACATCCTTCCCGCCGGCACGAAGATCATGCCTTACTACGATCGCATCGAGCTGGTCAACGCCGCCATTCACACGGTGCGCGA
>JBQTIO010000042.1:0-6449 GCA_052388075.1 Nitrospiraceae bacterium | reverse complement strand
CTTTGGTGCCGGGATCGACTTCTTCCAGGATGGTGATGAGGCCGCGTACTTCGCTCTCTCCCGCGGCCAGGACCATGCCTTGTGATTCAAGGCCCATCAGCTTGGCCGGCTTCAGGTTCGCCACGATCACGATGGTTTTCCCGACCAGCGCCTCCGGTTCGTACTTCGTGCCGATCCCGGCCACGATCTGGCGCTGCTCGCTGCCGAGCGACACCTGCAACTTGAGCAACTTTTCCGACTTCGGTACCCGTTCGGCACTGAGCACCTTCGCCGTTTTGAGCTGAATCTTCGCGAATTCGTCGATGGTGATCTGTGGTGGCGAGGCTGGTGCGGGCGTTTGTGGCGCAGTGGTCGTTGCTCCCGGTGTGGCGATGGGTGGTCGCGAAGGCGTTGGCGTATCACTCACGGTTCTCGCTCCTTGTGGTTTTGATTCGATGCGGGGGAAAAGGCCCGGGCCTTTGTTGATCTGCGTGCCGGCATGCATCGCATTCCATTTGAGTAGAGTATTCTGGTAACGAGGTTGCAACCCAAGCTGCTGAGCCATGTGTTCTGCGGTTCCAGGCATAATCGGATAGATGAATTGGACGAGCGAGCTCAACGTGTGAGCAACGTGAAACAGCACGTTTTCGAGCTGTGGCCGATATTCAGTTTGTTTTGCTAGCACCCACGGGGCGTTCCTATCGATATATTGGTCGCATTTCTGGATGACTTCCCCGATACATTCGAGCGCTCGGCTAAAGCGCAAGTGTTCAATGTGGTCGTCGGCTGCGGCCTGTAATGCCCCAGTGGCCTGAGCGAGGCGGGATTCAAGTTCACTGTTTGCGGATGCGACTTCTGCCGGTACTGTTCCCCCTGCAAACCGCTCAATCATCGTGAGGCTACGGCTGAGCAGATTACCCAGCCCATCGGCCAGCTCACTGTTCACGCGTGCGATCATACCGGTCTGGGAAAAATCACCGTCCTGTCCGAAAGGAACTTCCCGCAGTAAAAAATAGCGAAACGCATCAGCGCCAAACTCATCGACCATCTTGTTCGGGTCCACCACGTTGCCGCGGCTCTTCGAGATCTTCTCTCCATCGACGGTCCACCAGCCATGCGCAAAAATCGTGTCCGGCAACGGCAGATTCAATGCCATCAACATCGTGGACCAGTAGACGGCGTGGGTCGTGAGAATATCTTTCCCGACCAAGTGAACTGAGGCGGGCCAGTACTTATCTACCGAGGGAGTTGACAGTTTATATTCGAGCGCAGAGATATAGTTCACCAGGGCGTCGAACCACACATAGGTGACGTAGTTGTGGTCGAACGGTAACTCGATGCCCCATGAGAGTCTGGATTTCGGTCTGGAGATCGACAGGTCGCCGAGCGGTTGAGTCTGGAGGAATCCCAGCACTTCGTTGCGGCGTGACTCAGGACCGATAAACGATTCGTGGGTCTTGATATGCTCGATCAGGCGGCCCTGGTACTGCCCCATCTTAAAGAAATAATTGTGCTCGCTGAGCTTTTCGACCGGCCGTTTGCAATCGGGGCAGAGCCCATCAGCCACGTCTTTTTCTGTCCAGAACCGTTCATCAAACGTGCAGTACCATCCAGTATACGAATCGTTATAAATCAGCTGCTTGTCGTATAGTTCTTGAAGATAGCGTTGAACCACGGATTTATGCTGAGGATCGGTCGTTCTGATGAAGGCATCGTTGGAAATGTTGAGGCGTTTCCAAAGCTGCTGAAACTGAGGGGCGAGCTTGTCACAGTGCGCCTGCGGGTCGATCCCGACCTTGGCCGCGGCCTGCTGAACTTTCTGGCCATGTTCATCGAGGCCCGTTAGAAAAAACACATCGCGTCCGCGCAATCGCCGGTAGCGCGCGAGGACATCGGCAGCGATCGTGGTGTACGCGTGGCCGATGTGCGGCACGTCGTTGACGTAGTAGATGGGGGTCGTGATGTAGAAGGTATCTGGCGCGCTCATGGTCGAGCGGAAACATACCAGGTTGGCGGCGAGGATTCTAGGCAGGGACCGCGGTCCGAGCAAGCGCCAGCGCGTCGCGTAACCGGAGCAAGATCGTTTCCAGTGCCATGTGCAGGTTCAGATGGCGCGTCGCCTGCTGTTCAGTGCGCTCGATCTCGCTGAGCAGATCGAGCAGCATGGTGGCGTCGGCCTGTCGGGCGTAGTGGCGGAGCTGGTCGAGTTGATCAAGATGAAGCAGATGCTCATGATTGCCGTCGACGAGGACGATCACGAGGTCCCGTATCCATCGGCTGAGCCAACTGAGAGTTTCGGCGCCACGATCGGCTTTCGCCAAACTTTCTGCCGACGTCAGGATGGCCGTGACCGACTTCAGGGCATGAGGGGTGACGAGATCCAGGCACTCGCGCTGCCGTGCACGGACAGTCGCTAAGTCGAGCGTGAGCGCTTCTCCGATACGCCCTTCGGTGAGGAGGGCGAGGAAGCGCGCTTCAGCCGGAGGGATTTCCCGCTTCAGGATGAGCGCCGCTTCCACCTGCGTCTGCGCGAGCGGCGTGAATCGTAGCAACTGGCAGCGTGAGCGGATGGTGATCGGCAGCGCGTGCGGGCGGCTGGAGACCAGGATGAACAGGCCATGCCCGGGCGGTTCTTCCAGCGTCTTGAGGAGGGCATTGGCTGCGCCGATTGTCAGGCGGTCGGCATCGTCAATTACGCAGATCTTTCGTTCGCCGACAAGCGGTTTGTAGATGAAGTGGTGATCGATGTCTCGCACCTGCTCAATCTTGATCTGCGGCGCGGCCGATTCACGGTCTGGTTCGATGACGACATAGTCGGGATGAGTCCGCGCGGCGATCTGCAGGCAGGATCGGCAGAGACCACAGCTGTCCTGATCGTCGGCCACGAAGGGTTGTTCGCAATTCAACGCTTGCGCCAGCCGCGTCGCGATCAGAGATTTTCCGATGTGCGCTTCGCCGTGGAAGATATAGGCATGGGCGAGGCGTCCGTGACTGAGTGTCGTTTTGAGGAGTGCAATCGGCCGTTCATGGCCGGTGATATCCCCAAAGGGCATGGGTCAGCGTCCTCCCCGTTTGCCGGGCCGTCGTGTTCGGAGCCAGTCCAGGACCAATGTTCTCACTGCGGCCGCAACCGAGTCGGGAGGCTGCTGGGCATCCACGACCTTGATCCGTCGAGGTTCGCGGCGCGCCAAAGCCAAAAACCCCGCACGGACCTTCGAGTGAAATTGTTCGGTTTCCCGATCGAGGCGATTCTGAGTGGCGGGTTGGCCCCGTCGCCGACGAAGTCCGGCCGGGGTCGGCAGGTCGAAGAGCAACGTGAGATGCGGCACCAGCTTGCCCGTTGCCCAAGCGTTCATCGCGCGTAATAGCGTCAGGTCGAGTCCGCGCGCATATCCTTGATAGGCCATGGTCGAGTCGGAGAACCGATCGCACACCACCGTCATCCCTTGATCGAGGGCTGGTTGAATGACATGCGCGACATGTTGGCGGCGTGCGGCCAGGATCAGGAGGGTTTCTGTTTCCGAGGCCATAGCTTCCGCCGAACTATTGAGCAAGATGCGGCGTAATTGTTCGGCGAGCGGCGTCCCGCCTGGCTCTCTCGTGCGCAGCACTTCATAGCCCTGTGCGGTCAGCAATCGGCAAAGACGAACGGCTTGGGTTGTTTTTCCGCTTCCTTCCCCACCCTCCAGCGTAATGAAGAGGCCCGCGGCTTTTCTTGATGGTGTCGCCAACGATGGTTCCTGAACTCGGCCCTGCGTGGTTGGGGGGCGATCCTATGCCAGGTTCAGGCGAATAGCAAGGCAGACCGGTCTGCCTTGAGCGGTTCCATCTTCGTAACCCATTGAAATTAGCAAGAAAAGGCTTGCGGCGCGTGGGAAGAACTCTGTAAGATGAGCCACCACAATATTGGGTCTGGTTCAGGGCCAAAATCTATGATTAGGGTCGCCCTCAAGCGGTACTTTCTGACGGGGCTTCTCGTCGTCACCCCTATTTGGGGGACGATCCTCGTTCTGAAAACCCTCTTTGTCGCGGTGGACGGCATTCTGGGGGATGTCTTAGCAAAGCTGGTTCCCGATCATTATGTCCCGGGGCTGGGAATTGTCGCGCTGATTCTCCTGATCTTCGTGGTTGGATTGTTGGCGGCGAATTTCATCGGCCGGCAGATCGTGAAGCATTGGGAAGACTGGCTCAACCGCCTGCCGCTGGTGCGGGGGATTTATTCCACGCTGAAATCAATGATGGACATTCTCTCCTTCTCGGATCGGGGGTCGTATCATCGCGTGGTGCTGATTCAGTTTCCGAAGAACGGCCACTACTGTTTTGCGTTTGTCACAGGTGTCACGAAGGGGGAGACGACGGCATTGAGCCAGGAGCCGTTGATTCATGTCTATGTCCCCACCTCGCCGAATCCGACGTCCGGCTATTTTCTCCTGGTACCGGAACGGGAAGTGAAGTCGGTCGATATCAGCGTCGAGGAAGCGATGAAACTCATCGTCTCGGGCGGGCTCTATACGCCGGCTGGCTCGATGACGCCGGTGCCGCAGGCGGACGCGAAATGGAGCCACGTCAAACAGCCAGATGTCGGCGTGCCGATCGCATAACGTACATGTTCTCATTGATCCATTGATGGATTTCACATTTCCCTCGTGCCAATGAAGCAGACGATTAATCAGAAAATGGCTACATCCCGTATCCCAGGATTGGGTGTCATCATCATGGCGGCGGGAATGGGCAAGCGGATGCGGTCCAGCCTGACCAAAGTCCTTCATGCGGTAGCGGGGAAGCCGATGCTGCGCTACGTCCTTGAGATGGCCTGCCACCTGGCTGATCGGAACGTCGCCGTCGTGGTCGGGCATCAAGGCGCCGATGTGCGAAAGGCGGTCGAAGACGCAGACTCGCGTGTGGTCGTAGTGGAGCAGGCGCGGCAGCTCGGCACGGGGCACGCGGTGCTGCAGGCGAAGGCCGCGTTTACTTCCGATTCCCGCCAAAGGCCGTCGCGATACGTCATTGTGAACGGCGACACGCCGCTGCTCACTGAGACGACGGTACGGGCGCTCCTGGACGTGCACGACGAGCAGAAGGCAGGCGTCACGGTGCTGACGGCGGTGCTCGACGATGCGACGGGCTACGGCCGTGTCATTCGCCACCGCCGCCACGACTGGGCGGCAGGCGAGGCTGACAATACCGTGCTGAAGATCGTTGAAGACGGAGATGCGTCCGAGGACGAGCGCGCGGTGCGGGAGATCAACGTCGGCACGTACGTCGTCGACGGCGAATTCCTCTTCCCCGCGCTGGAAAAGCTCGATCCCCGAAACGCCCAGGGCGAATACTACCTGACCGATATCATCCAGATGGCGGTTGAGCAGGGACGCACAGTGGCCGCGTTGCGCCTGCGGACGATCGACGAGGGGATCGGCATCAACAGCCGGGCGCAGCTGGCGGACGCGGAGCGGGTGATGCGCCAGCGTCTCAGGGATCGGTGGCTCGAAGCCGGAGTCACGATGCGGGATCCCTCCTCCACTTGGATTGATGCGGGAGTGATGATCGGCCGGGATACGGTGCTCTACCCGAACGTGACGCTCGAAGGAACCACGGTGATCGGCGAAGGCACGACCGTCCATTCCGGCGCGCGCATCACCGACTGTGTGATCGGCAACAGCGTGGAAATCTTGGATCACTGCGTGCTACGGGAATCCCGGATCGAGGACGAGGCCCGTCTTGGACCGTTCGTGCATCTGCGCCCCGGTGTACTGGTCCGGAGGAAGGCAAAAGTCGGGAATTTCGTCGAGATGAAAAAAACCGAACTGGGCGAAGGGTCGAAGGCCAATCACCTCAGTTATATCGGAGATGCGAGAATCGGCAAGGGTGTCAACATCGGTGCGGGAACCATTACTTGCAATTATGACGGAGCACACAAGTATCAGACCGTGATAGGCGACCAGGTCTTTCTCGGGAGTGACACACAGTTGATTGCACCTGTGACCATTGGAGCGGGATCGGTGATTGCCGCAGGGACGACGGTCACGCAGGATGTGCCGGCTAACTCGTTGGCGATTTCCCGCGTGGCGCAGGTGACTCGAGTCGGCTGGGCAACCAAACGGCGGGCGTTGCTGGCGGGCCGCGCGGTCGACGGGGGCTCGGCGCCGTCTCACGGCAGGTTGACAAGCTTGAAGGCTGACAAGGTTTCAGGCGGAAAAGGCCACCAGAAGAAGAAATCGTCTAAAGACCGATCGCGATGAGGTGCTCGTCTTGTCAGCTTGTCAGCTTGTTAGGTAGGAGCTAGGTCTATGTGCGGCATTGTCGGATACGTCGGCCATCAGGACGCGGTTCCGATCCTCATCAACGGATTGGCGAAGCTGGAGTATCGCGGGTACGACTCCTCAGGTGTTGCCGTCATGCAGGGGGATAGGATTGCCGTCAGGCGCAGCGTGGGCAAGCTCGTCAATCTTCAAAATTCGCTCAAGGAAAAC
>JBQTIO010000041.1:0-12156 GCA_052388075.1 Nitrospiraceae bacterium | reverse complement strand
CCCGACCGCTCTCCGCGCCACCGGAGCTGGATTCTGCTTCAACGCGGGACGGGTGCTGGCCTCGGCCTCGCCGTTCCTGACCGGGTGGCTTGTCACCACGCTGGGCACATTCGGCCGCGCAGCCAGCCTCGTCGCCCTGATCTATCTGGTCGGGCTCGTGGTGCTTCTCTTCGCTCCGGAAACAAAAGGTCGGCGCCTGCCCGACTAGACCCTTCCAGCCCCTTGACTTCTGATTCCCCCGGCTTATCAATAAGTCATGGACAAGACACAGAGCCCGCGAGGGCTGAGTCACGACGAACGCAAGGCCGCCGACGCGGCTTTTTCCGGCCGGCCATTCAACCCTGGGTGGTCTGAATCCGCCAAGAAGGTCTATGAGGGATTGATCCACGCACTTCCACCCTTGCCGGACGATTCGACCCCGACACCCAATCAGACCGTTCAGCACGAGGCAGAACCAGTTGAGGCTGCTCCTGCATTGCCAACGACACCAGAGAGCAAACTCGATCTCCCTGGAAAACTCGAAGGAGCGCCAGCGGTCCAGATCGACACACCGACCAACCAGCTGGTCACGAATCGCCAGCAGGCGATCCAGGCCGGCTTCCTCATCGACGTCACGACAGATGCGCAAAAGCTCGGCCTGAGCTTCCCCGTCACGATTACGAAGCCGCTGTGGGAAATCGGGATCGCTTCGAGTCAGACGTTGTCGGAAGCAGACAAGTCCGAACGGCTGCGTGACATTCTGATGGCCTTTCGCCTTCGCCTGGCCAGCCAGGCAACGCTCTCGCCGCTGGTTGACTTTCCGGCGATGCTCGCCCTGCCTCCCGGAGCCGTGCCTCAGCCGGTTCCACTGTTCGCGTTGATTCAACCGGACGAGCAGAATCGCGCGGTGGTCACATTACTACTCCCCAATGAAGTCTCGGCCACGATCATTCCGATGAATTGATCGGCGTTCCCGGTCGGAGCATCCCCGACGACAGCAGCAGCTAGACCAGCCTTTCTCACCGTGCAACGGGTGCCAGGCGACGCACGAGCTCCCGTTCCTCCGCCTCCGTCCTCAGCGTTCCGTTCAGGCGCGCATCGAGCAGCTGACCCAGAATTTTCTTATATTGCGGCCCCGGCCTCAGGCCCATCGCCTTCAGGTCGTCACCGGTGAGAATCGGTTTCACGTTCCGATAGGTCGTCAGAAAGGCCGAGACCTGCCGTTTCACCGATTCGCCTTTGCTCTTGGCCATCAGGCCCAGGAGCGTTTCGTCCGACAGTCCCGACAGAAGCCGGTACGTTTCCGCCGGTTTGAGCGGCGGTCTGGTGCCGAGCCGACGAATTATGCCGTGACAGCCGACGCGGGCCGCTTTGAGCTTGGCCGCTTCCGGTTCGGAAAACGGGAATCGCTTGAGCACTTCCGTCACGGCCCGCTCCGGCAGGATTTCCAGCAAGCCCATCATGTACACCAGCCAGACCTCCATCCTCCGGTCAAGGTACAGCAACCGGTACCAATCCACGGCCTGTTCGATCGCTTCCAGCAACGTCTGCAACCGATCGGACCAATCCAGCTTCGGATGAATAAAAGGGAGCAGGTGAAACTCCCCTAACCGCTTCAGGGCTTGCCTCGGCTCGTGCTCTCCCAGCAGCAGCTTCAGTTCTTCCAGCAGCCGGTGCCCCGAGAGCCGATGGAACAAGTTCATCTTCACGGCACCCTTGATCAGCGCGGCGGTATCCCGGCCCAAACGAAAGCCGAACCGCGTTTCGAACCGAATGGCCCGGAACACGCGGGTCGGATCCTCGACAAAACTCAGTCCATGCAGGACGCGCACGACCTTGTCGTTCAGATCCCGCTGTCCGCCATAGAAGTCCAACACCTCTCCGAACCGTTTTCCGTTCAGGCGGATGGCCAGCGCATTGATCGTAAAATCCCGGCGGTACAAATCTTTCTTGATGGAGCTCTGCTCCACCGTCGGCAGGGCCGTGGGGTACTCGTAGTACTCCGTCCGCGCAGTAGCCACGTCGAGCTTGAATCCATCCGGCAGCAGCACGATCGCGGTTCCAAATCGCTCATGCGCCGTGACCCGGGCTTGCGTCATCGCGCCCAGTTTGCGAGCGAAGGCAATACCATCGCCTTCCACCACCAGATCCAGGTCGAGATTCTCAATCCCCAGCAGGAGATCTCTGACACAACCCCCGACCGCGAACAGGGGAAGGTCCATCCGATCGGCCAGTTGCCCTGCCTCTTCCAGCAACGCCACCACCCGGCGCGGCAGCCGACTCTGCAGCAAACCCTTCACGTTGCGATGGGGGCCGCCAACAACACGTTCTGATGTGTCTGGTAGTCCCGGTCGCATGCGTGTGCTCTTCAGCACATCATCATGGAGCGTCCTTAACAGATCCGTCCTGGTGATCACACCGATGACTTTCGCCCCTGTGAGGACCGGCACAAATCGCTGGTTTCGCTCAATCATGGCGACTTCAACGGCATGAAAGGGGGTGTCCGGCTCAGCACTGTAGGCATCGGTCTGCATGATGTCCCGGACCGCCATCTTGCCGAGCCGATGGAACAAGGCTTTCTGAATCAGCTCACGACTGACAAGCCCCACAAAGCCGTCTTGCTCATCCAGGATCGGGAGAACATTGATGCCATACGTGGTCATTCGTTGCCCTGCTTCGTCAACCGTCGTGTCGGCTCCGATTGATTTCACTGGACGAGTCATCACATCTTGAGCCAACAAGGTCGGGCGATAGTGCGTGGTTAATAGGTAAATGAGTCGCTCCTTGACTTCTGAGAGAGTCTGTTTCTTGACCGTGGCGGCTGCCGCGACCGCATGCCCCCCTCCCCCAAACTCGCGCGCAATCCAGCCGACGTCGATCTCGGGCTTGCGGCTTCTCCCGATCACTTCCACCCGATCTTCCATCATCACGGCCACGACGACAGCGTCGACTCCCTGCAATTCGGCGAGCATGTGCACCACGCCGGCTGCCTCCCCGCGCCGGCGATCAATCGTACTCGTGGCCACCAGCACCTTGTGGCCTTCCAGGTAATGAACTTCGCTATGCACCAACAGATCGTTCAGAAGCGAAACGGCATCCGGATCGAGCGGACGGCGAAGCGTGTCCGTCACTATATTCAGATCCGCCCCGACCTCGATGAGAAATGCTCCGGCCTCCAAATCCCGGCTGGTTGTCGAGGAAAAGGCAAATGACCCCGTTTCCTCATAGAGCCCCATCGCCATCACAGTCGCCTCGAACGGCGTCACCGCCAGGTGTCGCCGCCGGAGCTGTTCGATGAGAATCGTCGTCGTCGCCCCGACCGGCTGCACCACCGACATCGCGGAACGACCAAGGCATGTTGGCGCTTCCTCGACATGGTGGTCGAACACCACCACCTCGACCGACGGATTGTCGAGGCAGGCGTTGAGCGCGCCGATTCGATCCGGATCCTGCGTATCCACCAGCACCAGTCTTGTGACTTGCGGAAGGTCGAGTTCTTTCAGCTTGGTGAGGCCAAGATCGTGAACGGCAAGAAAATTGCGGACGGTTTCCTGCCCTCCGGCCGGCAGCACCAACTTTGCCTCTGGAAAGAGCTTGCGTGCCGCGACCATAGACGCGAGCCCATCGAAGTCCGCATTGCTGTGCGTGGCAATCACGTCCATGCGCGCATTCTAGCAGGGTCAGGGGAAAGGCGGAATGCATCACTTGCCTGTCTGTAGCCTCGTGAAGGGTGGAACAGGTAACTCGGACAGGTCAGTGGCCTAACGGATATCCTGGAAGAACACGCGCGGGAGGATCGGCAGGCCCCACTCGACGTGAAGAATGATCGCCAGCACGCGGGCGAAGCTTCGCCAAATACCCATCTGAACGAACTTGCGGGAGTCTGTGATAACCGGAGGGGTGAGCAGTCGCGGTTCTGTGACTCGGATAAGCCGCTCGCAGAACGCCACATCTTCGAGAATCGGCACATCGGGAAACCCGCCGAGCCCGTGAAATAACTCCCGCCTGACAAAGAGCGCCTGGTCACCGTAGATAATCCGGCTCCGTGTGCAGCGGAAATTATCCAGGAACGAAATCAGCCTGAGCCGCCAGTCATGGCCGGAAAAGCGATGCATGAAGCCGCCGGCTTGAACGGTAGCATCGATCTCCATGTCGTTCAGCCGCTGAATGGCGCCAGCGGGCAAAACGGTATCGGCATGGAGGAAGAGGAGCCACTCGCCCAGGGCCGCCGCCGCGCCTACGTTCATCTGGGATGCGCGGCCTTTGGGAGCCGTCAGAAAAAGGCGTGAGGGGTGAGGGGACTTCGGCGAGCTCAGTCGAGCCGTAAGGGGTAAGGGGTGTTTGGAAAATCCAAAGTCATGGAGGACGGTGCGGGTTCGGTCAGTGCTCCCGCCATCGGCAATGATGACTTCATAATCGCCTGAATGCTGGAAGAGCGCGCGCAAGGTGTTTGGCAGCGCCTTCTCTTCGTTGTAGGCTGGAATGACGATGGAGACCATTTTCATGCTCTCAGCAGACAGCTTTCAGCCATCAGCTTCGAGAAACCTGCTCACGTGCGACCGCTCAGCGAGAACCGACTCACCATACGCCTCACTCCTCCGGCGGGATGCCGTTGAGACTCCAGTCGTATTCCAGATACTCGACTCGGTACTTCGATTGCGTCAGTTCCTTCGCAAGGTCCGGATCGTCGACATATCGCGCCACATAGGCCGGTACCGATCCGGCAGCCTTCACAAAATCTGACTCAAACCACTGGAAGATCATGGAAAGCAACGCGACTTTGCCTCGCCGGTCGAAACGATTGCGGGTGGAATCGTTGATGAACTCCCTGGCCACCCGATCGAGCTGTTGTTCCAGCTGAGGCGCCTGATAGGCCCAGGGCTGCAATTTGGGGCAGGATAACGACGCGCACACGATCGCAAAATGGATGAGCGGCTCATGGAATTGCTCGATCAGCACCTGCCGTTCGAGATCATACAGATTGATCGTTTCCCCTCCGATGCGATAGTCACGGCCGATGAAGTAGCGATAGCGTCCGACGTAGCTCATGGGCGAGTACTGATCCAGAATGCCCTGGATGGCGAAGGCGTTGTAGGCATTGATCCAGAAGGCCAGCCGCTCGTTGCGCGTGGCGAGCGCGTTCGGATCAACGCGGTCCAGCTGTGCCAGATAGGCTGTCAGCCGAACGTCGGCCTGCATGCCCGGATAGTCGACGACTCCCTGTTTAACATGCGCCCCCAATACCTCACCCAATGCCCTGTGGGAGAATTCCTGAGCCGGGATCTGGTTCACCGGTTTGAACGAGGTCGGAACAGTGGAGCAGCCCGCGAGAGCCATCAAGGCGCCGACCGTGAACCATGGCATCACCATCCTGCTTTGCCTCATCACGGCACCGGTGTACGCCAGGCCGCGATCGGGTGGCGGAGTATTGACCCCACCACCCGCCCATCGAGCCTGTTGCACGAGGACTGATCGGAACATTGCTGAATCGTTTGTCGATCGAACCGCGCGAGTATGTCATTAAGCGAGGACTGGAGGAGATTCCCTGCGTGAGACAAGGCCAAGCAGGGGGACACGTTGCCTGACGCGTCGATCGCGATGCTATAGCGCCCCGCATCGCAGGAATCGAGCGGTTCCCCCCGCAACCACGCGACATTGTCCCTGGTGTACTGCCGAAGATAGCCGGGAGGGAGGGCTCCGTCCGTGAGCAACCGCTCAAAAACCAGACTCGCTTTCGGGCGTTCATACATCAGCGCGGGATCCTGCTTGCCATAGAGCCCTACGTCCCAATGGTAGGCACCGACCACCGGCAGGAAACCCCGCTCCTGTGCAAATCGAACGACCTCAGCCACTTCCCTACGATTGAGTTCGCTGACGATACAGACCATGAATTTCGGATGGCGATAGTGCTCAAGCAGTTCCAGGCCTACGAGAACCTGATCCAACTGATCGGCGCCACGGATACGCTGATAGGTTGCACGATCCAGGGTATCGAGGCTGATCGACAGCGACACGGCCAGGTCGTCGAACCGTCGCACAAGATCTGCCGTCAGCTTGGTGCCATTGGTGATCAGGCTTACGTGAAATCCAATCTGCGCGAGGTCCGCAAGGATCTCCGGAAGATCCCGACGCAGCAGCGGTTCCCCTCCTTGCACAAAGACAAACCTCAGTCCGTCCCTATAAAGGTCGGTAAACACCCTGCGGATCTCCTCGCGGGTCATCTCGTACCGGCCAACATTGAGCGGCAGATTGCAGTACCCGCAGGACGAGTTGCAGCGGAGGCTGACTTGAAACACGGCCAGCAAAGGCCTCCGTGTGACGAGATTGACCAGCCCGCCCCAGAGAGCCTGCCCGAACGTCGCCCTCCGGCCTGCCTTCACTCCTGCATGGCTGTTTCCAATCTCAGCCGTTCGGTGGAGCCGTTCAATTTGTACCAGCATCAGTCCCCGCAGAGCGACCACTGAACAGATCTGCACAGTGACCAGCCATTTTTTCTACGATGGACGAAGTTCTCTTTCCCGCTCACCGCGTCGACCCCCTAAGTGACTGAAACTCAAAACGTCCCTTCGACCGACGACTCGGCACATGCTTTGCTGACGCAATCGCTTCGGTACAGACCGACCTTCACGTAAGGAGGAACAGGATGAGAACGAACGCCAAGAATCAGCGGCTCCTGATCGCCGTGGCCACCCTCGCCCTCGTCGGCATGATCGCGGCGCCAGCCACTGCCAAGAGTTCGAAGCACGACAAAAAGCTCGGCCCGGCCTGGAGGACCGTCGGGGGGACGGTCAAGCACCTCAAGGGCAACACCTATACGGTCGAGGACTACGAGGGAAACCAGATCCAGCTGTACATCGGTCAGGGAACCAAGCAGATTCGCGGCCACAAGAAAGTGGGGGATCCCGTTCGCGCCGAAATCACCAGGGACGGGTTCGCGAATTCCATTCAATGACTCCCCCTATTTGAATCCGCGCACCCATTCCATTCCGCGCGTAGGTGTTCTTGAGGGGCTAGCCCTGTACAGGGCATTCCCTTGTTATTTCCCTTAGTTTCTCCCGCCGTCATGGGCGCTTGGTGAAAGTGATGTCCCCATAGTAGGCCGTCACACGCTCCTTGGTATTGTCCGTATCGCTCATGATGGCCACACCGTTGATCATGGGCGGCTCTTCACCGAAGGCCTTTTTGTAGTCCTCATAGATATTGCGCGATTCATCGACCCATATTCCGATCTGTCTTGGTCCGCTTTCCACTACCACCATTTTTACAAAATCCGTATAGGCATTATCGATAATCGCCCCGACTGGTGCCTTCCTTTCCCACACGTAGCTGATCGCCCCGATCGGAATATCTCCAAAAACCACCTGGCCCGCCTTGAACTTGAGTTTCTTGCCGAAACTCACCTTGTCGGGATCATATTCGAAGGTGATATAGAGCCGAGCTGGATAATCATCACCATCTTTGCGAGTAGCATCGCTGTTCCGGAGCAGATTCTCGACCTTCCATTGCCACCGCACGATCGGAAATTCTTTCGGATCGATCTTGACCTCTTTGGTAAGTCCTGATGCGGATGCGTCGCTTGTGGCCTTCACGACGACGTGCTCACCATCTTTTACCAGTTCGTACGTAGTCCGTTTCGGTATCTTCTTGAAGGTCAATGGCTTCCAACCCTCCGGCAAGCTAGTACCGGGTTCGCTTGCGGAAAACTTCGCCACCTCAATCACAGCACCGGTCTGAGCCCACACGCCTGGCAAGAGCAAGGCCCAGAGAAGCGCTCCTCCGGCAAGCGCAGCACGAGTCCTCTGACATGCGTGTGCCATCGCAACCCACCCCCTACCGCCTCATCCAGGCAAATAGCTTCGTCAGGAAGGTCTTCGTCCCCTGTGAAAAATGCGCTTTGCGCCAGAGATTCACGACCTTCTTGTTCACTTCGGCCTGCGTCGGATAGGGATGAATTGTGCCAGCGATTGTCTTGGCACCGGCTCCCGCCTTCATCAGAACCGAGAATTCGCTGATCATGTCCCCCGCGTGGGCGGCGACAACCGTCGCCCCCACGATCTTGTCCGTCCCCTTCTGGACATGAATGCGCGCGAACCCCTCCTCCTCACCGTCCAGGATCGCCCGATCGACCTCGTCAAGTTTGTAGGTGTAGGTCTCGACCTCGATACCTTTGTCCTTCGCGTCCTGCTCATACATCCCGACATGCGCGACTTCCGGCTCCGTGAAGGTACACCAGGGCATGATCAGAGAATCGGCGCTGGCATAGGCCAGGCCGAAAGGATGGGGAAACAGGGCGTTCTGAATGACGACCTGCGCCATCGCATCGGCGGCATGCGTGAACTTGTACCGGGAGCAGATGTCGCCGGCCGCAAAGATCTTGGGATTCGTTGTCTGGAGCCGGCCATTCACTTTCACGCCGGCCTGGTCGTATTCCACCCCGACCGATTCCAACCCCAGTCCGTCCACATTCGGAGTCCGGCCAACCCCGACAAGAATTTCGTCCACGGTCACATCGTACTGTTGTCCGTGCGAATCCACCGTGAGCCGCTTGCCAGCATCCGTTTTCTCGACCTTCAAGTCTTTTCCGCAGCAGAGCAGTTTGACACCATCACGCAGCATCCGATGTTCAACAACCTCGGCTGCATCGCGATCTTCATTCGGCATGATCCCGTGCAACGCTTCGATCAGATAGACTTGGCTTCCGAAACGGGCAAAGGCCTGGGCCAGCTCGCAGCCGATCGGTCCTGCACCGATGACGCCGAGACGTTGCGGCAATTCCGTCAGCGAGAACACCGTTTCGTTCGTGAGATATCCTGCTTCTTGCAATCCGGGGATGGGCGACGCCGACGCGCGCGCGCCGGTGCAGATCGCGGCTTTCACGAAGTGCAACCTCCGGTCGCCGGCCGGACCTTCCACCTGGATCGTATCGCCGCTGATGAAACCCCCGCGCCCGAGATAGACGTCGACGCCGAGTTTCGTGTAGCGGTGGACGGAGTCGTTGTGGCTGATGCGTGCTCGGAGCTTCCGCATCCGCACCATGGCCGACCCGAAATCGTACTTGACGCCGGGCGGAATGTGCAGGCCGAATTCCTCGGCATTCCGCAAGTCAGCCCAAGCCCGCGAGGCTCGAATCATGCCCTTCGACGGCACGCATCCGACGTTCAAACAGTCGCCGCCCATCAAGTGTTTTTCGACTAGGGCGACTTTGGCTCCCAGACTGGCAGCGACCACGGCTGTAATCAGCCCCGCCGTGCCGGCTCCGATCACCACGATGTTGTAGCGATCCGTCGCCTGAGGATTCACCCAGTGAGCGGGGCGGACGTTTTCTGCGAGGACACGGTTGTGTTCGTCGGGAGGGACTATGCCGCCGAACTCAGGATGGGCCATCGGAGACTCCCTGACTGCCTGACGCGAGATCATAGCCTATGCCTCCTTCGGGTAACAGGGGGGAGCGATTACGGCCGCTTCGACGCGAACTTCTTGTACACGATCGGCACCAGCGCAAGGATCCCCAGCAACACAAAGGCGGCAATCACGTTCGGAGAAGCAATTTCTTTCAACGAGTTGATGGTTCCCAGTTGCCGGCCCGCATAGGCATAGACAAATGAGCCTGGGATGATGCCGACGGCCGTGGCTGCCACATAGCTGCCGACGCTCATTCTGGTCAGTCCCGACACCAGATTGACGACGAAGAATGGAAAGAGCGGGATCAACCGGAGCGTCATCAGATAACTGAAGGCGTCCTGGCTGAACCCGTGCTGCAGCGGCCCCAGCCACCTGCCGAATTTGTGTTCAACCCAATCCCGCAGCAGATACCGCGCGGCGAGAAACGCGAGCACCGCCCCCGTCGTCGCGCCCAGATTTACGAACAGCGTGCCGAACATGCTTCCAAACAAGAAGCCGCCGGCCAGGGTGAGAATCGCCGCGCCGGGAAGCGCCAGGCCGGCGACAACGATATAGGCCAGGATGAAGAGCACGACCGATGTGGCGTAATGCCCATCGGTAAAAACCAACAGCTGATCTCGGTTCTGTTTCAGCGTCTCCAGGGAAAGGTATCGGCCGAGGTCGAAAAAGAAGAACGCGCCGATCGCGCCAGCGATCAGCGTGGCAATGATAAGCTTTCCGACACTTGATCCGCTCGCTGGCTGGGTGACTGGCAGTTCACTCGGCATGGCAATCTGGTCGCGTATCATGGGGGCTCCTCCGGTAGCTGTCAATGTTGCGTCCTATGGGCTTGGTCACCGAACGTGCCACTTTCTTACATGTGCCGCGGCGGAACCCGAAGAGGCCGTGCTCCGTCTCCGTCGTTCTGACAGGGCAGCGGTGTTGCCGATGAACGAGGGCGCAGCGCCGCAAGCGGCCCTACCTGAAACGGCCCTGAGGATGAGAATGACGGAGAATCGAGGAAGGGAAACTCGGATCGTTATGGACCGGGTGCCCGCAAGGCAGAGGCAGCCCCGCTGAGGGCGTCGTCGACTTCCTGCAGCCAGGCACGATGAGTCCGACAGGCCGTCGCGGAGGCCCGGCCTTGATCCGGCTGTTGCTGGCGGGAGGCACAGGTCTCTTGGCGAGGTTCGGCACTCTCGTGGGTCAAGGACGCCCGCGGCCCGGCGCATCCGAGAGCGACCAAGAGGAGCGCGAGCAGCGTGATTCGCAGTGAAGAAATCATGGACGGTTTAGCGATATCGAACAATCCTCTTTTTCGGTCAATCCCACCCCTAACTGGGCTGTTATGGCCGGTGATCGAACCTACTCCCACTGGCGATTGGACAGATCCCGGTCTATATCCAGCCTGCCCGAAACCCGTTCGAATGGATCAATCACCCCGTCACGGTTTCTATCCAGTTCCTGGAAATGGTCGTGGTGCAATTCGCCGGCCCGCGGATTCGGCACGCCCCCTTTTCGTCGCGCAGAGCTGGGATCGTAGCGCCGGGGTTGTTCTAGCATCCCATGGGGAGACAGATCCGGCTTGGGCGGGGCCGATGCCAACGGCCGGACACGTTTCCGACCGCGGTGCGCCATGGCTCGATCTGGGGACTGCTTGCTCTGCGGCGACGCTACCTGCAGTTCTGTCTGATCTTGCAAGACTTTCTTCCTTCGCCCTTTCCTAGACTCCGGAGTGACGGGTGGATCTTCATGGCGTGGCTGAACGACTGACGGCCTGGTTACCTTCCCGGACTGAGCTGCCGCTGCCAATTGGTCCCGACCTGCGAAGCCACTGCAGGCCAGAAGGACCAGGGGGAGGAATAGCCTTGCTTGAGGCCTACACAACATCCGGTTCTCCGAATTCTAATCGTTCGCGCCCCTCCAAGTGTATCAAAGGCTCCATGATGCCCCACAGAGCGTTGCTTCTCGAAGCAAATTTCTATTCTCGCCGGAAGTCTTCCTCATCAGTGGAAGGATTATTCGAAAGCCCTGCCGGTTGCCAGGAGGGGTCTGGGTCCCGTAATCTGTTGTCACATGAGAGCACCATGGACGAGTCTAGTAAGCTGACCAGGACGAAGGAGCAGTGGGCAAGAGCGCGGCGCGGAGGAGAAGAACGCGAGGTGTTCTATGAGGGTGATGAACGCCTTCCACCGGGACAACATCTCGTGGAGAATTTTCCGGTGCTGGACCTGGGTTTCAAACCGGAGATCCCGCTGAGCGAATGGCGACTCACCATCGGTGGATTCGTCACCACGCCCCTCACCTGGACATGGGAGCAGTTTCGGGCCCAGCCCCAGTTCAAAGACCGGTCGGATTTTCACTGCGTGACATCATGGAGCCGTTTCGACAATGAATGGGTCGGCGTCAGTTTCAGGCATATTCTGTCGGTGGTAACCCCGCTCTCGCTCGCAAAATATGTCCTCTTCAAGTCATTCGACGACTACACGACCAACCTTCCGCTGGAGGCCTGCGACGACGACGATGTCCTGTTGGCTCACACCTGGAATGGCACCCCGCTGACCAAAGACCACGGCGGACCGGTCCGCGTCATCGTGCCGAAGCGTTATGGGTGGAAGGGCGCGAAGTGGATCAAAGAGATCACCTTCTCCGACCGAGACGAGAAGGGATTTTGGGAAGTCCGCGGTTATTCCAATTCCGCGTTACCGTGGGAAAACGATCGCTACGGCTGAGAGGTTTATTTCTTTACCCAGCCACCAGGACCTTCGACGTAGTTGCCGTGCTTGGTGTTTTGAA
>JBQTIO010000040.1:0-6710 GCA_052388075.1 Nitrospiraceae bacterium | reverse complement strand
GCTCCGAGACGCGCCAGTCCCAGCGGAAGGAGGCTGGCCATGTCGCCGACCGTGAGGTCCCTCTCGCCGCGGGGAATGTCCACGGTCATGAGCTCAGCGGCAGTCGTCATCTCGCTCCCTGTGGCTGTCTCCTCATTGACAGTTTGTTGGACAGAAGAAGACGAGGTAGATCACAATCGCCAGACCCAACCCTACCGCTCCCAGCAGGAACCACTGTGCGCGTGTCATTCGGTTCGTTCCTATCGGAATTGTGTTTCAGGCAAGTCCAGTGCCATAGGAGGCGTGAGGGCTGAAAAGGTAGAACGTGAAAGGTATTTCTGAGGCGGCGTCACCTGTTGCATTTCACCTGTCCGCTCTTACGCGACGCGCCCCCTGGGGCCTTCTGCTACAGAGGGCGAATGATCACTGTAGCAGAGCTCCCCTTCTTCCGGAGACGGCGCCTATGGCCCACAGCCGACGGCAAGAGCGAGAGTGGCAAACCCATGGTTTCTCCAAGCCATTAATCGTCAGCCATCAGCTCCTCGTGAGTGGCACTGCCCTTGCTCAGTCCACGGCAGGGAGGACTCGCTATGGGGCAAGGCTCTGGTCTTTTCGAGACGATACTGGTTCCGGTCGATTTCTCGCCATGTTCGAACGAGGCGTTCCGGGTTGCTTGTGAGGTGGCACGTCTGTGCGGCGCCAGCCTGCTCGTCTTACACGTGGTCGACACCAGCGCCCTCGCCGCGTTCAATCGATTGGGCTTGTTGGCCGTTCCCTCCGATGCCGCTATCCAGCGACGGCGGTTGCGCCACCATGCCCGATTGCACGTCCGTCGGCTGCTGGAGTCGGAGGACGCCAAGGATGTAGCGGTCACGCGCATGATTGTGGAAGGCGCGCCGTTCGTCGAGATCGCGAAAGTCGCGCGCATGGGCAAGGTTGACCTGGTCGTGATGGGGACGTACGGTGGGCGGTCTGGGAGCGTAGACAAGATTTTCTTCGGAAGCACGGCCGAGAAGGTCGTTCGCACCGCAGGCTGTCCGGTGTTGACCGTCCCGCTTCCGGCTTCTGCCGGACCGAGGAAAGCGACGCGCTAATGAACCTAACAAGGAGGATGCTATGGCCATGCGGCCTGATCGAGCGAGGTTTGGGTACCTGATTCTCGCATTGACGCTGGCGGGGTGGTGGGGGCAGGCCGGGCTGCCCGTTGCGCAGTCCGAACAGGCGGTGGAAGTCACGATCAAGGACTTCAAGTTTGTGACGAAACAGGGCGTGCTGCGTCTCGGCTTTCCGACGGTCATCAAAGTGCGCAACGAGGATGCCGAGCGGCACGATTTCGGATCGACCATGTTTGAGGGGATTCCAACGCAGGTTGAAAAGGACGGGGTGATTGTCTATGGCCGCGGGGTGGGGGGCATCTTGCTCGATCCGAAACGCGACGCAGTCATTCGGTTCGATATGTCCCGGCCCGGTCGGCATGTCTTTCGATGCTCCATTCACCCGACGATGAGCGGCGAGTTGCTGTTGCTGAGCGCGGAGGCCGTGTGAGCGAGTCCGGCGGGAGACCGAGAATTCTCCTCGCGACCGACGGGTCGCAGGGGGCGGCGGTTGCGGAAGCGTATGCCTGCGCGCTGGCCCAATCATGGGGGGCCACGCTGACCGTTATGAACGTGCTGGAGTTTTCCCCGGGGCTCAATCCGGAGTATCCCGTGAATCGATTGTATTTGGGTGAGCTGATGAAGCAGGCCACACGGGAATTGGTCGATCTGAAAAAGCGGGCGACCGATCGCGGGATTCCACTCCACACCAGGATTGCGACGGGCATCCCGAGCGAAGAAGTCCTCGCGGCTGCAGCAGCCGAAGATCCGGATCTGATCGTCGTGGGCACCAGAGGAAAGACCGGCCTCTCTCAGGTCGTGCTGGGGAGCACGGCGGAACGGATTATCCGGGCGGCACCCTGCCCCGTACTGGCTGTGCGAACGGAGGGGCATGGGGAGCAGCAGACCGGCAGTGGCCAACGTGATCCCGCCGCGCTCGATCGGATTCTGGTGCCGGTCGATTTTTCCGATTGTTCGCTCGATGCGCTCGAGTACGCCGTCGTGGTGGCACAGCGGGCGAAGGCGTCGGTGACGCTGATCCATGTCCTGGAACCGGTGTTATATGGGTTGGACTTCACGCTCCCGCATGTGACGAAGCGGGAACAGATGCGGGACGCGATCAACGCACGGCTCTCCGGACTGGTGTCGGCGCTGGCCGCCGTGCAGGTGAAGTCCGACTACCTCGTCCGGGGAGGACTCCCGGGCGATTCCATTCTCGACGCCGCCCGAAGCCAATCGGCCGATATGATCATCATGGGGACCCATGGGCGGCGTGGCCTGTCCCATGCCTTCTACGGCAGTGTTGCGGAATTTGTCCTCCGGAAATCGCAGTGTCCCGTCCTCGCGGTCCGGAGCCCAAAATTTCGTCCAGGCCATCGCCGCGCGCTTCCAGCACAATCTGCCGTGCCAACGAACCCTTAGCCGAGGAGTCTGTCATGAGCGCGATCGTAAAAAGAACCAGGAGGGGAAAGGGGCAATCTTCGGCTGCCGCTCGCCAATCGGGCAAGCCGATCGAATTGCCGGACGGAATGTGGGAGCGGATCTCGCGAAAGGCCTACGAGCTGTGGGAGCAACGGGGCCGTCAAGAAGGGAACGCGCTCCGTGACTGGCTCGACGCGGAAGAAATCGTCATGGAAGAAATCCATGAAGCTCGCGAGTGAGCGAGCGGTCGGGTTCTGGGCTCCGCGCCCTCCGACCCTCGACGCGGTGCTCGCGCGACTCGAATCGCTATCGCGGAGGCCGGAATTCGCCCTGCAGCGTGAAGTGGCCCTCGCGCGAGCGCTCAGGCCCTATCTGGAAGGCGGCGCGGGGAGAATCGTTGCGCCCCTCGCGCAGGAAACCGAGCTGGCCAACCTCTCGCTCTTCTGCGACTTCTATCCGGAAGACGGGCAATTGACGCTCATCGAACAGTTGCGGGACGTCATCACCGAACACATTCCGAGCGATGAGCGGGCTTGGCTTGACCCGTTGAAACATTCCTACCTCGACGTGCTGGAACCGGCCGGCACGCCGAAACCGGATGAGGATCTCGCGCTGCGATCACTCGGGGATGGCAGCACTTTCGTGGTGCCGGGCGGCGACTTCGTGCAGTGGATTGCAGCGGGCCAGGCGTTGCTCACCCGCGTCATTCGCGCTCCGGACGCCGGCGAGTCCAACAAGGCAGTGTGGGCCGGCTGCGGGATCGCGCTCTCCTCGGGCGATGCTCAGGGGTTGCTTGAGATGACGTCTGAATGGCGTCGTGAGATGGAAGTAAGCTCCGGATCCTTTGCGTTGGGAGAGTGGAAGGAGTTCGCCAAACGGTTCGGCTATATGGAGCTGTGGGCCCTCGCACAGCAGCGCATGGCCGCCTTGGTGGATGCGGTCGTCCACATTCGCTACCGCCGTTCAGATGGACAACCCTACCTCTACGTTGTGGCCCTGTACGATCACCACGAGTATCGGTTCTTTGTCGAACAGTTGTCCGACATGAGCGAGTTTGAGCCGGGGAGGGCAGTACCTGCGGCCGGCGATCAGGGCTCACCCGGAGCCGTACCTCTGGCTCGGACGTGGGTTCAGCGGGAGCGTAGCGGCGACCAGGCCATGCTGGTGGCGAAGCTGACGCTGACATCGTCCCAGCTCATGGTGGAATGCGACGGCCCGGATCGGCTTGATCGGATCAAACATCGGTTGGCGGCTTCATTGGGATTTTCGCTGCATTTCCGGGGCGAGACGCTGACGCCGCCGGTCCGGCAACTGTCCGTGGGCGACCTCATGTCCAACGAACCGCTGACCGTGATTGCGACAGAGGAAGAAGATCGCGCGTTGCTCACCCGGTTTCTCGAAAAGGCCTATCTCGAATGGTCGGACCAGCCGCACCTCGCCCTCGGCGGGCAAACGCCGCGGCATGCCGCGGCGTCCGCGTCCGCGCGCGGCAAGGTCGGGGCGTTGATCGATGAAATGGCGCGGCACGATCCGGGACTCTCGCGCACGGGCCGGGCCGCTTTCGATTACAACCGGCTTCGCGCGCATGTCGGACTGGATGAGGTGGCCGAGTGACGAGCAGACAACCCTCAACCCTGGCTGAGGTGATCGAGTTCTGTCGGCCGCATCCGCCGGCCAAGCCGAACCTCCTCAAGACGCTGCTGACGATCCAGCAGGCACTCGGGCGTGTCCCGATTGCCGCCGTGCCTCAGGTGGCTCAGGTGCTGGGCGTGACGGAGGCAGACGTGGCCGGCGTGTTGTCCTATTATCCGGACCTCCGGACGGAAACTCCCGGCCGCCACGTGATCCGGGTCTGCATGGGGGAATCCTGCCTGGCCAACCGTTGCCCGGCTGTCTTCCGAGCGGTCCGGGACTACCTCGATCATGGGACCGGCGAGACGGATCCCCGCAGCCGGTTCACCGTCGAGGCAGTGTACTGCATGGGCAACTGCGCCCTGTCCCCGACGGTGGCCGTGGATCAGGATATCTACGGGCGCGTGGAGCCCGAGCGGATTCCGTCCCTCATGGAACCCTATCGATGACCATCGCCAGGCTGTATCTCTCCGATGATACCTCGTCGCGGGCCGCCGGAGCCGGTCGACTGGCCGAATACTTACGGGCTCGAGCCGACGTGCAGCTCATTCGCACGTCGACGCGCGGCGCCTTCTTCCTCGAACCGATGATCGAGCGGGATTCCCCCGCCGGGCGAGTCGCCTGGTGCAATATCACGCTCGATGATCTCCCGAACGTCATCGCGGGGACCGGCGGGAGACCGGTGGACACCATTCCCTACCTGGCGCAGCAAACGCGCGCGACCTTTGCAAACTTCGGCCTCACGGAGCCGCTGGCGCTCGATGAGTATCAATCACGGGGCGGCTTCAAGGGCCTCGAGGCGGCGCTGGCGATGGCGCCGCCGGCCATCATCGAGGAGCTCAAGGTCTCAGGTCTTCGAGGTCGCGGAGGCGCGGCGTTTCCGGTGTGGAGCAAATGGCAGGCGGCCTCACGCACCGATGCGGACGACAAGTACGTGGTCGTCAACGCGGACGAAGGCGACGCCGGCACCTATTGCGACCGGATGGTGATGGAAGGCGACCCGTTCCGTCTGCTCGAGGGAATGTTGATCTGCGCTCATGCGATCGGCGCAACGAAAGGGTTCATTTATTGTCGACAGGAATACCCGGCCGCAGCCCGGGCGATGCGCAACGCGATCCGAAAGGCCGAGGAAGCCGAACTGCTCGAATTGAACGGCCGGACATTCCCGATCGAAGTCGTCATGGGCGCCGGCTCCTACGTCTGCGGAGAAGAGACAGCGTTGCTGGAGTCGCTGGAGGGCCGTCGAGGTGTCGTGCGCGCGAAGCCTCCCTATCCGGCTGTCGCGGGGCTTGATGGGCGGCCGACGATCGTCAGCAACGTCCTCACGTTTGCGACCCTGCCGAACATTCTCGCAAACGGCGGGGCCTGGCATGCCTCGCTCGGCACCGAAGGGTCGCGTGGCACCATCGCGCTGCAAATCGGCGGGCGCGTCAAACAGGCGGGCCTCGTCGAAATTCCATTCGGCATCACGTTGCGCCGGGCGCTCGACCAATTCGGCGGCGGCATGGCACTGGGGTCGCGGTTCAAAGCCGTGCAGGTCGGCGGTCCGCTGGGGAGTCTCTTTCCGGAATCTCGACTGGATATTCCGATCTGCTACGAGGCGTTTGCCGAGACCGGGGCGATTCTCGGCCACGGTGGCATCGTGGTGTTCGACCAGGAGACGGAGATGGTCGCGCTCGCGCGCCATTTCATGGCCTTCACTGCGGACGAATCATGCGGCAAGTGTACACCTTGCCGGATCGGTTCTGTCCGCGGTCGCGAGATCCTGGACCTGGTTCAGAGCGGCTGCGGGACGGCGGACGATCTGGCGCTGCTGGCTGATTTGGCGGAAACCATGAAGGCCACCAGCCTCTGCGCGCTGGGGGGCCGGGCGCCCTATCCGGTCCTGACGGCGATCGAGCATTTCTCCGAAGAATTCACCAGCAAGCTCAAGCTGACAGGACCGCAGGCTGACAGGTAATCCGGGCCAACGTATCGGCCGAGGTTTCACTATGGATCTGATCATCGATGGTCAGCGCGTAGCTGCCGAAGTCGGCGACACCGTCTATTCGGCCGCGCAGAAAGCCGGGATCTCCATTCCCAGCCTCTGCGCCTCGAGCCATCTGTCTCCGTTCGGTTCCTGCCGACTCTGCATCTGCGAAATCGAGGGGCGGCCCGGCACCCCCGCATCCTGCACGACGCCGGTTCAGGACGGGATGCTGGTCACGACGACCAGCGAGCTTCTCCAGCGCCACCGGCGGAACATCGTCGAACTGTACCTGTCGGAGCAGCCGGATCCGGGAGGGCAGGCGACGGTCCTGACCAACCTGGCCCGATCGCTGGGGCTTGGAACCATGCGGTATCGAAACGCAGAGAAGCGCCTGCGCTATGAGGACTCGTCGAATCCCTTCTTCTCGTTCCGGAACGACCTCTGCATATCCTGCGCTCGCTGTGTGCGGGCCTGCGACGAGATTCAAGGCACCTATGCGCTGACGATGATGGGGCGTGGATTCCGGGCCTTCCCGGTCGCCGGCGGCGCCTCGCTCGGTGGATCGACGGAGGGATTTGCCGCGTCGAACTGCGTGTCCTGCGGGGCCTGCGTGA
>JBQTIO010000039.1:0-8396 GCA_052388075.1 Nitrospiraceae bacterium | reverse complement strand
GTGCCCGGCGGCAGATCGATGAGCAGATAGTCCAACTCGCCCCAGAGAACGTCGCGGAAGAAGGCTTGCAGATATTGATGGACCATCGGGCCGCGCCAGACGAGCGGCGCCTCTTCCGGCACGAGGAATGCCATTGAAATGAGTTTCACACCATAGCTCTCGACCGGCACGATTTTGCCGTCTTTCTGCTCGGGGCCGCTGGTGCTCCCCATCATCATCGGGATATTGGGACCGTAGAGGTCGGCATCCAACAGACCGACCTTGGCTCCCGTCAAGGCGAGTGCGCAGGCAAGATTCGCCGCAACGGTCGATTTGCCGACCCCGCCTTTTCCGCTGCTGACCGCAATGACATGCTTCACACCGGGAATGAGATTATCCTTTGCCTGGGACTGCTGAGCCCCATGGGCATGTTCATCAGCCATCGATCGCACCTCCACGCTATGTTCGATCCTCCCTCAGGGCATCCACCTTGGCTTCACCAACCATTGACACGCCATCATAAGCGATGCGGCGAGGGAATTGAAATGGGCCGGTCGGGCCCTGGTTCGCATGGCCCGACCGGGTACCCTGGCGCAGGCGATGACCCGCTAGGAACCACCATGTATACTGAGATTGATGAGGGCCCCACTGTCCCACAGGAGTATCCATGACGATCTCGCCATCTCCGCTTGAGCCGGCCATCTTTCGGATTGGGGAACAGCTCGCGCAGCTGTCTTGCGGCGTCTCGCCGAGCATTTTTGAAGGTCGCTGGTGGTCCCAATCGATGATCAATCTGGCCATGAAGGACAACACCTTCAAGACGCGCCTGTTTCGCTTCATCGACGTGCTGCCCGTCCTTACCGACGATGCACGAGTCGTCTCGCTCGCCGAGGAGTATTTCGGCCGGTCGGGCAGCGAGTTGTTCGGGCTTCAGTGGGGGTTGAAGGCGCTCACCTCCACCGGCATGGGCGCGCGTTTAACCGGCAAGTCGATCAGAAAACAGGTCGAACAGATGGCGAGGACCTTCATCGCCGGCGTCTCAGTAGAGGAAGCAGCTCCAATCTTGTCGAGCTTGTGGAACGAAGGGCGAGCCTGCTCCGTCGATCTGTTGGGGGAAGCCACGATCAGCGAACAGGAAGCCGATCACTATCGCGATCTGTGTCTGAATGCGCTGACCGAATTGGGGCGCATCGCGGCCGCCTGGCCTTCCGCCCCCCTGCTCGAGCGGGATCATCTGGGGCCGCTGCCGCGCGTGCAACTCTCGCTGAAAATTTCGGCGCTCTCCTCGCAGCTGGACCCGATCGATCCCGACGGCAGTTATCGATCGGTGGCCGCGCGTCTCCGGCCACTCGTCGAACAGGCCCGGCTGTTGCCGGCCGGCTTGATCTTCGACATGGAACAGGCGGACATGAAGAATCTGCTCTTGGATATTTTCAAGCGCCTCTTTGCCGAACCGGCGTATCGTGCCTATCCGTACGCCGGTCTTGCCCTGCAAGCCTATCATCGCGAGACCCAGCGAGACATTCAAGACTTGCTGGCGTGGGTTCGCGCAAGAGGCGTCCCGATCACCATTCGACTGGTCAAGGGGGCCTACTGGGATTCGGATTCGGTGCGGTACCGGCAGGCCGGATGGGCGGTTCCGCTCTTTGAACAGAAGGCGGAGACCGACGTCAATTACGAACGGTTGATAGGCCTACTGTTGGAGCATGCCGATCTTATCCGCCCCGCATTTGGCACGCATAATCTCCGCACGTTGGCGGCGGTCGAGGCCCACGCGGAATCGCTCGGCTTGGCCCCAGGAACGCAGGAATACCAGATGATTTTCGGCATGGCTGAGCCCTTTCAGCAGGCCATGGTGAAACTCGGCCGTCGCGTTCGTTTGTATGCCCCCGTGGGCCGGCTGCTACCCGGCATGGCGTATCTGGTTCGGCGGCTGCTGGAGAATACCTCGAACGAATCGTTTCTCCGAAAGGAGTACGTCGAATCCCAACCGCTGGCTCGACTGCTCGCTCCCCCGGCGACTCCGGTTCATTATCCCGCGGCCGAGGCCCTGGCCACGAGCAGCACGGAGAGATTCGCCAACGAGCCGCACAGCGATTTTTCTCAGGCGGATGTCCGTCGTGCGATGCAGGCCGGGATCGCGTCAGTGCGGGCACAGTTGGGGCGTCAATGGAAAGCGGGGTCCTTGGGTTTGCCTCTCACCGGTCCTTGGCTGGAATCCCGCAACCCCTGTCAGCCCGATGAGTTGGTGTCCCAGGTACAGAGCGCGTCCGTTGTCGATCTGGACCAAGCCGTCAGGCAGGCGCTCGACCAATGGGACGGTTGGCGACGGAACAGGCCTGAGGAACGGGCAGCGTTCCTGGACAAAGCTGCCTCCGAGATGAGCCGGCGCCGCTTTGAGCTCGCTGCATGGGAAATCTTTGAGGTGGGCAAACCCTGGCGGGAAGCCGATGCCGATGTCACCGAGGCCATCGACTTTCTCCGATATTACGGAGAAGAAATGCGCCGCCTGTCCCGGCCAGCGCGCCTCGGTGATCGACCGGGGGAATTGAACCATCGGGTCTATGGGCCACGCGGGGTGACGGCAGTCATCGCGCCCTGGAACTTCCCGCTGGCCATCCCGACCGGCATGATTGCGGCCGCGCTGGTGACCGGCAACACGGTCCTGTTCAAGCCGTCGGAACGGTCATCCCGGTTGGGCGCCCTCCTGACGGACCTCCTGATTGCAGCCGGGGTACCGCCCGGCGTCTTGCGCTGCCTTCCTGGCGGACCGGAGATCGGACAGGCGCTCATCGTTCATCCCCATATTGCCACCATCGCATTTACCGGATCGAAGACCGTGGGCCTTCGCATTCTAGCCGATGCCGCGCGCGTGGCTCCCGGACAGTCTATGGTGAAACGGGTGATCACCGAGATGGGCGGGAAAAACGCCATCATTGTCGACGAGACGGCGGACCTCGATGAGGCAATCGCCGGAGTCGTGACGTCCTTCTCCGGCTACGCGGGGCAGAAGTGCTCCGCCTGCTCACGCGCGATCGTGCATCGCGATGTTTACGATCCATTCATTACACGGCTGCGCGAGGCTGTGTTGAGTTTCGAAATCGGCGACCCGTCGGAGCCCGGCACTCGCGTGGGGCCGGTGATCGACGCACGAGCGCAGACCTCTATCCAACGTTCCATCATCGAGGGCCGACAGGAGGGACGGGTGCTGGTGGAGCGCACGGTCGAGCGGAGAGGCTATTTCGTCGGGCCGACGGTGTTCGTCGACATCGAACCCCACCACCGGCTGGCACAGGAAGAAATCTTTGGTCCTGTGCTGGCGATCATGAAGGCAGAGAGCTTTGCCGACGCCCTTCGCCTGGCGAATGGGACTTCGTATGCGCTCACCGGAGGCGTCTATTCCAGGAGCCCGAGCAACCTGGCAACGGCCCGCGAACAATTCGACGTGGGAAATCTTTACTTGAACCGGCCGATAACCGGCGCACTGGTCGGTCGCCAACCGTTCGGAGGGCACCGATTCTCAGGGGTAGGGGCGAAAGCCGGCGGTGAGGACTATTTGGCCCAGTTCATGGTGGCCCGCGTGATCAGCGAAAATACGCTCCGACGAGGATTCGAGTCGACCGAGTGAGTCTTTGCCCGATTTGATGTCGTACTCTTCAAGTTCTTCCGTGATTTCCGTAACCACGCCGCGATCCTCCTTCACGGCCGATAACTGCTGTCGCTCTGAATACTTCACGAGTCCGACCCCCTTTGCAAACCAGGCCGTCATCACGTCCGATCCGGCAACCACGCGATGACTGACCGACAGATGAATGCGCATCGTCATCCGGGCTTCGACCTTGATGGCGTTGGGAAAGGTTCCGGCCGGAACCGTGACCGTCTCATGGCCGATCAGGCTGCTCCAACCGCGCACATCCACCTTTTCATCGGTCCCGTCACGGTCCATATCGGTGCCGAAGTCGAGGCCCGTCCGATCGAACTGTTGAAACGACGACGGGAGCGTCATGGGGAACCGAAAAATCTGATAGGGCGCGATCTGTTTTTCCAACGGTGTTCCCGGCTCTGAGCCGTAATACACGATGCCGACGGCATCCCGTCGATAGAAACTATCCGATGGACCGTGGTTGCCCGGGTTGGTGTCATGGAAGACCGTGACCGTCACGCCTTTGATCGCCTTGTTGCCTTTGACGGTGGAGACATTGGTGAAAAACTTGTGCTCGATCGTTTGGAGCGGACCTTCGCTGATCTGGCCCCTGTAGACCCAGCGGTTCCCGACCGCGTCCGGAAAATAGTCGGCGGATTGGGCGATCGTGATGGGCTCTCCGGCGCCGAACGCGGGGGACCACAGGCCCAACCCCGCAAGAAGGCATAGGCTTCCCGCGAGAAGTAATCGCCCTGTTAGTCGATGTCCGAGCATGAGATTGTCCTCCGTTCAACAGGCAACCGACCGTACCATAGGCGGCAAAAAGCAGCAAGCAAACGGCGTTGAATGCCTCCGCTTCGGCTCAGGCTTGCGTTCGCCCGTCCCTCCTCGCATAATTCAACCCCGCATGAAACATCCGCCATCAAGCAAGCGGTCCGCCGCGCAGGGGGATCGAAGACGTGAGACGCGGCCGGCCGTGCTCGTGACCGGTGCCTCCGGGGGTATCGGTCGCGCCGTCAGCCGGGCCTTCGGTGAGATGGGATGGTATGTCGGCGTCCACTATGGCCGGAACAAAGCCGCGGCACAAACCACGCTCCGACAAGTCGTGGCGGTCGGCGGCGCAGGGGATCTCTATCGAGCGGACATCCGGAAATCCGAGAATGTGCAACGGATGATCGACACCTGGTGTCATGACGTGTCGAGGCCGTCGGCACTCGTCTGTAGCGCGGGCATCGGGCTAAGCAGTCTGGTCTTGCGTCAACAGGAAAGCAAGTGGGCCGAGATGATGGCAACGAACCTGACGGGAACGTTTCACTGCCTTCGCGCCATGGCGCCCGTGCTGTTCGCACGTCGAGGCGGGTCCATCGTTGTGGTCGGTTCCCATACCGGGTTCCACGGGGCCGCCGGCCAGGCTGCCTACGCTGCGTCGAAAGCCGGACTGATCGGATTGATCAAAACGGCGGCGCAGGAATGGGGCCCGCAGAATGTCCGGATCAATCTCGTGCTGCCCGGATGGCAGAAGACGAGCTTAACCGCAGGTATTTTCCCGGAACGCGGGGGTTGGTTCGACCACGCGCTGCGCCGTTCGCCGGCAATCGAAGAAGCGGCACGCACCATCGTCTATCTGGCACAGCTTAAGGACGTGTCAGGGCAGGTATGGAACTGCGATAGCAGAAACCTTTGAATGAAGAGCATATAGTGCGTAGCAGATCGCTGATGGCGGGCACGGAATCGGGACCTAAACGGAATCCCTTGCTTGAGCGGCCATCTACCATTATCTCTCCTCCATGAAGCATGGAGTCTTCATAACAGGCACCGACACGGATGTCGGCAAGACCGTTGTCACGGCTGCCCTGGCGGCTGCCTTGCTCAGGCAAGGCTACGACGTCGGGACCATGAAGCCGATTGAAACCGGCCTGGCGTCATCCGCCGATGCCGAGTCAGACGCGGTACGGCTCCGTGCTGCAGCAGAAAGCAGCGATGCGCTCGCCGAGGTCAGGCCCTACGGTTTTCACCGACCGCTAGCCCCGCTGGATGCAGCCCGCCTTGAGAAACAAACCATCGTTCTGCCGACGATCATGCGAGCCTTCCGTACGCTCCAGACCCGCCATGAGGTCCTGCTGATAGAGGGCGTTGGTGGTGTATATGTGCCTATTACATCATCACTTATGATGATAGACATCATCTATCGCATGAATCTTCCCACCATCGTGGTCGGGCGGGCCTGGCTCGGCGGAATCAATCACGCATTGCTGACGCTCGTGGCGCTTCGCCGGCGCAACATCCCCGTTCTTGCGCTGGTCCTCAACAGGACCCTCCCAGTGCAGAAAACGCTGGCACGAGCGCAGGAGCGCTCGACCGTCCGTCTGCTTCGTCAGTATGCAGAGGCGCCCGTGATCGGTCCGCTTCCCTTTCTTTCGGCCCTGGAACGAAATTGGGACATGGGAGTGGCCAGACTCGTTGGTGCGAAGGCCATCACGAAGCTGGCGCGTTTGGTGCTGGCATCCGAGTGAGAAACTCTCTGACCACTTGTTTGATATCCGGGGCTTTCAGAACCGCAGAGATCACCGCCACACCGTCGGCCCCCGCGCGCATCACCTCGCCGACCCGATCCGTCTGAATCCCCCCGATCGCAAAGATCGGCAACTTCGTGAGCGGGCGGATCGCTCGTAATCCATCGATACCCACGACGGGATCATGATCCGTCTTGGAGCCGGGCAGGAAGATCGGGCCATACCCCACATAGTCCGGGCGCCCCGCACTGGCCGCCCGCACTTGATCGGGATTATGCGTGGAGATGCCGATCAGCCTCTTCTCTCCCATCACCCTTCGCGCCAAATCGAGCGGCAGATCTTCCTGACCCAGATGCACTCCGTCCGCATCCACAGCCAAGGCTAGATCGCAGCGATCATTGACGATGAACAGCACCCCCAATTCACGAGCTCTGGCTCGAAGCGCGGTGCCCTCCGTATAGGCTTCTTTCATGGAGGCGGTCTTGTGCCGGTATTGGAAGATCCTGGCTCCGGCTTCGGCCGAGGCAGTGAGGATTTCGGTAAGGGAACGTTCAGGACAGACCGCCGGATCGAGGATGACGTAGAGGCCGGACAGCCGAGCCGACGGAGGAGAGGGGTTCATTGTTCTTTGAAACTCCGAAAGCTGACTGTCCAGCTCGTCCCCTGCGCCGCCACGGCCCCGACCCATCCGGGATCGAGAGGAAGAAATCGAATGGGCATGTCCATCCCTTCACATCCGTCTCTCCCCCTAATCAGACGTGCCTCTTTCCCAGAAACCGATAGCTCGAGGTGGTCATGATGCAGTGGGAACGTCATCCCCTTACCCTCGGCTTTGAAGACTGCCTCCCTGGCAACCCAGGTTTGTAAAAACCGCTCATGTTGCCGCGACGGGTCATCGCTTTCGATAAACACCCGGTCTTCTCGCGACAAGAACCGGTCGGCAAGATGAACAATATCGACTTCGGGGCGAATCTTCTCGAGATCGATGCCGACCTCCCGATCCCTCGCAACGGCAATGAGTGCTCGACCATGGGAATGCGTGAGATTGAACCGGATCGCTGTCTCGTCGTTTAAGCAGGGCTTCCCAGTGGACGTCTTATGGAAAGCCAATTCGTCGGGACACCGTCCACAATAACGGCTCAGCACCATTCGCAATGCGGCGTGAGCTGCGATGAACTGCTCACGATGCCGCGCTGACACCAACCGGTCGGTTCTTTCCAATTCATCACCCGAAAGAAAGTGCCTCGCGGCAGGGAGATCCCCGCCGTCGATTTCCAACAAGAAGCCCCACACCTGAACATCGTTGAACTGAATCTCGAGTAGAGGCTTGCGGCCCTCGCCCTGGTCGAGTCTGACCGGATCGAATCTCAGAAATGCGGTATCCACACCGATCTCGCTCCCTTGCTTGCGGCCTCAAGCGGTCATAGAAGCACGTCGCGCAAGCCATTGCAAAACGCCGGCTGGCACGGTAAGCTCGCGCCAGATCGTCGAGCGCCTTGTCCACGCCTGCTCGCGGTTCACACACATAGGCAATCCGCCACATCGGAGAGGTGCGAGAGCGGCCGAATCGGGCAGTCTCGAAAACTGCTGTCGGGGTAACTCGACCGTGGGTTCGAATCCCACCCTCTCCGCCACATTGTCTCAAGACAAACTGGGTTTGTCTTGAGACAATGTGGCGAGATCTCGTCATCTTGCCGAGCAAGATGACGGATCCGCCTTGTTCTGTGCCCTACCCCCAAGGTTTGGCGAGATCTCGCCATTTTGCTTGGCAAAATGGCGGATCCGCCTCGTCGATCATAAGGGATTATGTACTACCTGTACATTCTTCTGAATGAGGCGAGAACAAGGACCTATACAGGGGTGAGCAACAACGTGGAAAAGCGGCTAAGAGATCATAACGAGGGAAGGGTACAATCCTCCCGGCCGTATCGTCCGTACAAAGTAATCTACACCAATGCATTCGAAACTTTGAGCGAAGCACGTAAGGAGGAACGCTTTTATAAGTCAATCACGGGCCGTCGTAGGTTGAAGGAAATGTTCCGTCACCATTCAAATGTTGGCGAGATCTCGTCATCTTGCTCGGCAAGATGACGGATCCGCCTTGTTCTGTGCCCTATCCCAAAGCTTGGCGAGATTCCACCATTAGCAAATACTTTTGTCCTAGACAATACATCTCATCCCTGCTCTTCCTCACCCTTCGGCCTTTTCCCGCAGTCCTCGCCTCAACGCCATCATCGCCAACGTATCGCGCTGACAGTATT
>JBQTIO010000038.1:0-44421 GCA_052388075.1 Nitrospiraceae bacterium | reverse complement strand
TCATGCTGACTTGCAGCTGCGGGCGCTGGATGCATACGGAGGGAATCGAGGAGCGTCTCGGGGAGGATGGCGCGCCATCCTGGTTTGTCCGTTCCGAGTGTCGGGGCTGCGGGCTGAAGGTTGGCGTTGAAGTGCCGGAGGGCCGAACGGAGGGACTGGTCGATCGAATCATGTGGACGGACGATGCGCTGTACCGGTTGGAGCGGTTGCCGCCCTATGCCGTGCAGCTCGTTCGAGACGAAGTCGAACAGAATATTCGTGTTCGCGGCCTCCGTGTGGTGACCTACGACCAGGTGCTGCGGCCGCACACGGGCGAACGGATCGAATGGGAACCTGAAGCGGAACGGCGATTGGAGCGGGTGCCCGCTCCCGTGCGGGCGATGGCGCGGATCGAGCTCGAGCGCACGGCGGCGGACCGCGGAGCCTCGCGCGTAACCGTGGCGCTGATGGAAGAAGTGAAGGCGAAGTATTTCGGCATGGGCGCACCGAAGCTGTAAAAGATGAAAAGTGAAAAGTAAGATAACCAGCGCGATCCACGTTTCACGTTTCACCCCTCACGTTTAACGAGTGCTTTATGTTGCATCGAATGGCGTTGCGCGTGCTTCCGAGTCTGAGTCTGGCGGTTATGGAAGATTCCGTGCGCAAGCGAAAACGGGTCGTGATGTTCGTGCCCGGACTGGTCGCGTTCGGAGTCTATCGCCTGGCCAAGTCTCTGGTGCCGCTCGCGGATCCGCTCGCGTTGTTGACGGTGAGTGGACTAGTCGCGGCGCTGACGGCGATCCTGGCCTATCGGGTCGGGCGGTCTGCATCGTGGCCCGTGATCGCGCGTGAGGACGGGGGGCGCCTCCTCAGCTGGCTGGCCGGCTGGATCGGCGCGGTGTATGGCATCCAACTGTCGCTCCTGGTGCTCACTCTGCTGTGGATCATGGATTACGACTACCTTCAGCACCCTGATGGTCCGGCGATGATGGCGATCATCATCTCCTGTACGGCGGTGGCTCGTGACGCGTTTGAGATCGGACACGTGCGAAAGCTCTCGCTGCAGGGTCGCCCGTTTCTCACGTTCCCGGACGGCGGACCCTTACGTGCGCTGGTACAGAGCCGAGCCGGGCAGCTGGGGCCCTGGGTTGGGTCGGGGCTGGCCGCCGGCGGGGTCGCCACGTTGGCAGGGCTGGCGATGGCAGACGGGCAGGCGGCGGCGCTGGTCCAGTTGCTGGGTGTGACTATTCTTGGCGGCGGCCTTGCACTCTGCGCCTATTTCGATGGCTTGCATCCCTCCGTTTCATGGATTGAAACGCTTCGACGGACGGCGCCGGCTGAGTTGCTGAAGTATTGGTGGTGGCCCGGAATGGCCTTTGCCTCCACCTACTATCTGGTTGCGATGGGAGTGCTGTTGTTCGTCGGAAGGCAGCCGACGATCGCGACAGGTCCGGCCTTTGTGGCGGGCGCGCTGGTCGCCGCGATGATGGCGCTGTACGGGTACTATCTGGGCCACCGCCGTCAGGTGGAGGATGAACAGGCGCCGCAGTTGTCGGAGGACTTGTTGCGCTGTCCCTTTGTCACGGGCATTCTTGGGAAAGCAGCCGACGCGACTGACGGGGCGGCCGGTGAGCTGGCCGTGGGCAAGACGGGATCGAAGGGGTAGGGTTATGGGCCGTGGTTTCTGGATGATACGTATCACGATCGGCACCGCGTTGTGCGTCGCGCTCCTGACCACCGCGCTCTGCGGGGCCTGGAGTTGGCCGGCACTCTCCTTTGCCGAAGAGTCGAGGGATGTCTACTTCGGAACGGAGGGCGTTCCGCAGGGGCCGGCGGCTCCGGCTCCTCACGAAACGGTGTATTCACGGATCGGGTCCGTCGATAGCCGTTTGCTGGTATGGTTTATCACGCAGCAGCATACCTATTTCGGTGGATTTGTCCTGGCGTTGCCGCTGTTCTGCGCGCTGCTCGAATTTCTCGGGTTGATGACCACGAAACCGGCCCTGTCGCTGCGTTACGACGGTCTCGCAAGGGACTTGGCGAAGGTTGCGCTCCTGGCGCTCTCGGTGACCGCCGTTATCGGCAGCCTGATGCTGGTCATGTTCGTGACCCTCTACCCCACGTTCATGAAGTATATGGGGGGAACGTTCAAGGCGTTCATGCCGGCGTACGCCGTCGTGTTCGTCGGAGAATCGCTGCTGCTCGTCGTCTACTATTATAGCTGGAACCGGATGGCCGAGCGCGGCTTGAAGTGGATCCATGCGGCGATCGGGGTTGCGACGAACGTATTTGGAACGGCTCTGCTGATGCTGGCGAACGCCTGGGCCGCCTTCATGATGTCGCCGGCCGGCGTGGATGCGCAGGGGCGGTTCCTGGGAAACGCGTGGCACCTGTTGCACTCCGCGCTCTGGAATCCGCTCAATGTCCATCGATTCCTTGCCGATATCATGTCCGGGGGGGCGGTCGTGTTGGCCTATGCCTGTTATCGCTTTTTCACCAGTAAGACTCACGAAGAACGCGCCTATTTCGACTGGGTGGGATACATCTTCCTGTTTGTCACGGTGTGTGCGCTCCTGCCGATGCCGATCGCCGGATACTGGCTGATGCGGTCGGTCTTCGTGTTCCGCCAGACCATGGGCGTGACGATGATGGGCGGATTGCTCACCTGGCTGTTTGTCGTCCAGGCGTTGCTGATCGGCGCGTTGTTCCTCGGGGTAAACTACTACATCTGGCAAAGCATGGGGCGGATGCAGGGAGGAGTGCGCTACCAGCCGTACTATCAGTTCGTGCTCGGCGGCTTGACCTTGGCGCTGTGCATCTGGCTGACGCCGCATACCCTCCTGATGTCGGCGAGCGAGGTGAAAGCGATGGGGGGCGCCCAACATCCGGTGATCGGCAACTACGGCGTGATGTCGGGCAAAAACGGCGCCATCAACGTCATGATTCTCTTCACCGCACTCAGCTTTCTCTACTATCGTCGGGCGAATCGGACCATGACGGTGTCATGGATCACGACCGGCAACGCCCTCATCACGGTGCTGTACCTAGTCGGCATGCTTAACGTCGTCTGGCTCTCCATCTACGGGTTCTACCTGCCGGCAAAGATTCGCGTCGGCCTCTCTTTGCCGCAGGCCTTCACGACATTGACGGTGATCGTGGCCGGTGTCCTGATCAATCGCGCCATGCTCAAAGGGTCGATCGTGCATGGGCCCATCCAGTGGGGGAAAATTCCGGTTCGCGGCATGGTCGGACTGTTCGGGTTGGCGACGGCCTTCAGTTGGGTGATGGGGTTGATGGGGTATATCCGATCCTCCGGCCGCTTGTCCTGGCATGTGAGCGAGCTGATGGCCGATGTCTCGCCCTGGGCCTTCACGCCGGATCTTCAATTTGCGGCGAAGATGGTCACCGTGAACATGCTGGTCTTCTGGGGGGCGGTGCTCACGCTGTTCTGGATCTGTCAGCGCGGGCAGCAGCCGGTGATGGGCGAGGAATTGCGCGATGAGGACGCACCGTTGCTCGCGCCGGTTCCTTCACAGGAAACATGAAAAAAGGAGTTCCGGGTATGAAGCGCAGCGGGCCGGTTCGGGTCGTCGGAGCCTTCGGCGTACTGATGTGCCTCGCCGCATGGCAGGGCGCTGCAGCCGCGCAGGAGAAGACTCTGGTATTGGAAGATTTCCACGCCAAGGAAGCCGACGGATTTCCCTCCTATTGGGATCATGAAAATCAGCGGAGCCAATCCAAAGGGCGCGATGCGTATAAAGTGCAGTCGGAGAACGGCTCGAATTTTCTGTCGGCGAAGGATGCGGGTCAGCGGATCAAGAAGAAGAAAATCGACTGGGATCCCAAGGCCTACCCCATCCTGACCTGGCGGTGGCGCTTGAACAAGGCCGCGACCGGAACCGAGCCGCTGGCCGCGATCTATGCGTCGCTCGACACGGACCTGATGTTCATCCCTGTCTTTACGAAATATATCTGGAGCGCCTCGAAGCCCGAAGGTACCTTGACGGAAGGCGGCATGTTCAGCGGTTCTGAGATCGTGGTCCAGAGCGAAACCAACGTTGTCGGGCAGTGGTTTGAGGAACGGGTGAACGTGTACGAGGACTTCAAGCGGCTTCACCAGCATGAACCGGCTCCGAAAGCCTGGGGAATTTCCATCATTGCCGGACCCGGGGTCGAAATTGATTTTGGTCCGATGATCGCGCGCTCAGCCAAGTAGGAGCAGGCACGACATGAACGCGACGAAGGACGGTTCGCTGCCGGCTCAGAAGGTGTTCGACATCGCGTTTGGAGCGGCGGTCATGGGGACGGTGGGGACCCTGATCGGGCTCATCACGGGCGGCGGGCTGATGCCGGTGGCCATCGCAGTGGGACTCGTGCTCGGCTGCGTCATCGGCTTGCTGGGCGGCCGTCGATTTCTGATGAGCATCCTGGTCGGCACCGTGCTGTGCGGTGCGCTGGCGTGGGGAGTGGCCGGCATCGAGCGCGTCTGGGTCGGGGCGGGAGCAGGAGCTGCGATGGGAGGATTCCTGGGCGTCCAGATTTCGATGTTGCTGGATGCTCGCTTGGCCAGGAAGACGGCGTCCGAAGAGGCCGAGGCGCCGACGTCATAATCGACACACTCATCAACGTCGATAGAGGCTGATGTGGAAAATAAGGGCGTGCTCGTCGGGTCGATCATTTTTGTGTTCGCGTCGTTCTTTCTCATGATCGGGATGCTGGTCTATGAGTCCTACAAAGCCAAACAAATGACGCAACTCGCCATGTCCATCAAGTCCGAGGTACGACCGACGGTAAGCAATGCGCCGGCCCAGGACTACTCGATGTACAAGACACGGATGGGCGATGAAGGGCGTGAAATGGTACAGATTCCTGAGGGTCCGTTTACGATGGGGAGTAACGACGGCGATCCCGACGAAGCGCCAGAACATCAAGTGTATTTGAGGGGATTCTTTCTCGACCGAAAAGAAGTGACGCAGGACGAGTACATGCGGTTCGCCAGAATGACCAAACGTCCTGCGCCGAGGATCGAGGTGTTCGACGACGACCAGTCCAGGATTCTCAAACCGGAATTCGCCGCGATGAGTGTGTCGTGGGATGAGGCGGCGGCCTATTGCAAGTGGGCCGGCAAACGTCTGCCTACGGAAGCCGAGTGGGAAAAGGCGGGGCGGGGCGAGGGCAAGAGGAAATACCCCTGGGGAGACAAGTTTCTCACCAGCGTCGCCAATGTCGACAGCAGTGAGGACGGGTATCGGTACCTCTCGCCTCCCGGGTCGTTCGATGCGGGACGGAGTCCCTATGGACTGTACGACATGACCGGCAATGTGGCCGAATGGGTGGCGGACTCCTACGACGAGCATTATTACAAGAAATCTCCCTTTCGTGATCCGAAGGGACCCGAGAACGCCGATCTGAAGGTGGTGCGGGGGGGCTCGTGGCGGGAGACGGAGCACAATGCGAGGGTGTCCAAGCGATTTGCAGCCAAGCATTGGCGGACAGACGTGACGATTGGCATTCGCTGCGCGGGTGATCTGGAACAAGGAGGCGGTTCTCCCGATTCCTAGACCGGTATGCTCGAGACCAAGTTCAAAGTTGCGTTGCTGCTCGCCGTTCTGGCCTTTGCCGCCCTTCCCATCGCGGGTATTTTGAGAGGGACGACAGTGACGCCGTTCGAGGATCCGGTGGCCGGACCAACCGCTGTGGCTGAGCCGGGCGCTGTGCCGCAGGAAGCGCCGGTTCGGGAAGACATGGTGACGATTCCGGCCGGGACGTTTGTTCGGGGAACGATCAATGGAGGGTTCGATGAGCAGCCGCAGCGAACCATCTTCCTGGATCCGTTTTCCATTGATCGCTATGAAGTCACGAATCATCAATATCAGCAATTTGTCCTGGCCACCGGCCATCGTAAACCTGGGCTCCCTTCACGCTACGCCAAGAGTGGTGGCAGAATGCGGGGAACGAATCAGCCGATCGTGTTCGTGTCGTGGGATGACGCCACCGAGTACTGCCGCTGGAAGGGGAAGCGGCTGCCGACCGAGGCGGAGTGGGAAAAGGCGATGCGGGGCAGCGATGGGAGACTCTGGCCCTGGGGGAATAATGAGCAGGCCAATGGCGCAAACTGGGCCAGGGTGCAGGATGGGTACGAGGTCTCCGCGTCCGTGGGGAGCTTCCAGAACGACAAGAGCCCGTATGGCGTGATGGATGGGGCGGGCAATGTGATCGAATGGGTGGCTGACTGGTACCAGGAAACGTACTACAAGGACTCGCCGGAACGGAATCCGCTGAGTCCCGAGCACGGCACCTATCGGGTACTTCGCGGGGGAGGTTATACAACCACCGGAGGCGACATTCGAATCACCAGCCGCAGCAAGATGATGCCGGACTTCCGCGACGAGACGATCGGGTTTCGCTGCGCGATTTCGAACGATTCTGGGGGTGCGGAACAGGGGAAGAAGATCTGAGAAATCTACAGAAAATCAAAGTAGTAGAGGATCAAAAACACGGCCAAAATGATATTGACAACCATACCGGCCAAAACTATAATGTCAAACGCTTTTGAGTTCTTCGTCATGATTTTCCCTGAAAATCGCAAGCAACGGCGAAACTTCCGAAAGTTGAATAACACAGGGCAATTGGCCTGTCAAGGAACAGAGGGATCTGATTGTCCGCACACCATTTTTGATCAGGCATAAGGAGTGACGATGGCCTCGGCTACCCCGGACAGTGAGCTCAAGGTAAAAATTGGCAGGATGATTTTCTACATCACGTGCGCCATGGGGTTGTGGTTTTTCTATTGGTTCGCAGGCATTCAGTGTCCCTGCTGAGCTTCCGGTGAGCCGGTCGATGGAGCCGATTGCGCCATTGGGCGCCAGTACGAACTAGGAAGAGGGGAGAAGAGCAATGAGTGCGCTGAACAATCCGGTCGTCGCGGTGATCGTCTCGCTCATTATCGCGGTGGGATATTTTACGCTGGTGGATCATTATTTCATGGATATGCAGGGGCTGGACTACTGGTATCTGTTCCGGAAGTAGGGGCAATAGCCGTGCCGGCCGATGCCGAGCTTGCAGGAATTCTCGCGGATCTTTCGTGTAATGAATCAAGGAGGTATTTCATGGGTCCTGTAACCAGGAAGCGGCTGCTCTCCGTGGCGGCGCTCTGCGCGATGGTCGGCCTCCTTCTGCTTCCGATCGTGATGGCGCTGCCGTCGCCGGTTACCGGTGAAGAGGCTCCAGCTGCGGACGGAGTGAAGAAGGACGAGGGAGACAAGGTCGAAAAGGGACGGGACGTCTACTACAAGACGGAAGGCATTGTCGTCGGGGCCCCCGCCCCAAAGACCACGGATGGGCCCAAGGACTATCCGAGGTACAACTTTGAAAGCCGCGTCCTGCTCTGGTTTGCGAACCAACAGCACCTCTACTACGGCAGTTTCGTGCTGGCCGTGCCGATTTTCTGCATGATCATCGAGTTCATGGGGGTTGTCACCAAGGACAAGGCCCTGGCGAAACGCTACGATCAGCTGGCGTATGACTTCATCAAGATCAGCCTGACGGCCTACTCGTTGACGGCTATCCTGGGTGGTATCTTGATCTTTACCTTCCTGACGCTGTATCCGGCGTTCTTCGGGTATCTCTCCAGCATCTTCCGTCCGGTCATGCACATCTATGCGCTGATGTTCGTGGCTGAGAGCGGCACCCTCTACATCTATTACTACGGCTGGGACAAGATGAAGGAGGGGTTTCTGAAGTGGATTCACCTGAGCATGTCCGTCATCCTAAACGTCATCGGCACCCTGCTCATGTTCCTAGCGAATTCCTGGATCGGATTCATGATGTCGCCGGCCGGCGTGGATGAACAGGGCCGCTTCCTCGGAAACATCTGGCATGTCATCCATACCGCATTGTGGAACCCGCTCAACGTCCATCGCATCCTCGGCAACATGGCATTCGGCGGAGGCGTCGTCGCCGCCTATGCAGCCTACAGGTTTTTGGCGTCGAAGACGGAAGAGGACCGCGCTCACTATGACTGGATGGGCTACATCGCCATGGCGCTCGGCGTGTCGTTCTTGATTCCGCTCCCGTTCGCAGGCTACTGGCTGATGCGCGAGGTCTACGCCTACCGCCAGCAGATGGGGATCACCCTCATGGGCGGCTTGCTCGCCTGGCTTTTTATCATTCAGGCCACGATGATCGGGATTCTCTTCCTCAGCACCAACTACTACCTGTGGCAGGCGATGGGCCGGATGCGCGGGGCAGAAAAATACCAGCGATACATCAAGTATCTCGTCTTTCTGCTCACATGCGGTTTCTTGGTCTTCATTACGCCACACACCATGGTCATGACCCCAGCTGAGTTGAAGGCCATGGGAGGGCAACAACATCCGGTGCTGGGTAACTACGGGGTCATGTCCGCCAAAAACGGGGGCATCAACGTCATTATCACGACAACCGTGTTGAGCTTTGTCTGGTATATGCGGGGCAATAAAGTTTCGACGGTGTCCTGGGCGAGATTTGGGAATATCTTCATGGGTGTGTTCTTTGCCTGCGCCTATATCAACATCATATGGCTCGCGATCTATGGCTATTACATTCCCGCGAACGTCCGTGTCGGACTCTCGGTGCCTCAGGTGGCCACGACGCTCTCCTGTCTATTCTTCATGTTTGGCCTGAACAGCGTGATGATGAAGGGCGCGAAACAGATGGGGGCGATCGAGTGGGGCAAGATCTCTACCCGCTCGCAATACGCGCTGATCATGCTGGCGACGGCCTTTACCTGGATGATGGGATTGATGGGCTATATTCGCTCGTCGGTCCGTCTGTTCTGGCACGTGAATGAGATCATGCGAGACAACTCGCCCTGGGCCTATACCCATACGGTGGGGTTTGCGGCCAATATGATATCGTTCAACGTACTGTTTTTCTGGATCAGCATTCTTTTCGTCTTCTGGCTCGGCAGCTTAGCGGCGAAGAAGGCGCCGGTTGAAGCGAAGGTGGGAGTCCCGGGCAGTGTCCCGCAGCCAGTCGGTAGCCACTAATTGACATCTTTTCGAGCGTTTGCTCACGGGGGAAGGATCACGCTTCGTCCTCCCCCGGTGTAGTCGCAGGAGGTCACCACCTTGGGTAATCTGATTACTGAAGCCCTCTCGATGGGATGGATGGTGATGGCCATCCTGACGGCCCTGTTGGTTTATTTTCAGGTGTCCGTCAGTGATCCTGCTGCGAAGAAGCGCGCGACATTCAAGACTCTCATCGGCATGGTCGCCACGTTCCTGCTGTTCCTGGCCATCGCCAATTACAAGAACAATTTTTATGGCGAAAGCCGCTTGCTGCCGGTGTCGCTTGCGATGATCACCGTCACGACCTTCATCATGGCGCTGTACTTCACGAATCTCGGCGCGCTTTTGAAGATCGGCGGGTTTATGTTCTTCGTGGCCGCGTTCCTCTCTGGATATGGAAACTGGCTACCGCAGGTCGAAGGCGGCTTCCCTCCCAAAGAAGAAAAGCTGGACTTCAGTTCCATGACGCCTCAGCAGCTGGCCGACGAAGGCGAAAAGATCATTTTTGGCGGTATCGGCCAGAATAAGGTACAGGGTGCGATCGGCAAGGGGCAATGTCCACTCTGTCATGCCTTCCACGCCGGTATGCTCGGCGAGCGGGCGCCAAACTTGCTGGGTCTTCCTGAACGAGCCGGCAAGGAACGGTTGGAAGATCCGAAGTATTCCAAGGGCAATCCATCCAAGCGGGAATATATGGACAAAGAAGCATGCCCCGGTTGTGGAACAGCTGAAACGGGGCAGGAGTACATCGCTGAGTCACATTCTTGCCCGAGCTGCTATGTGGTCTCCGGATACGGTGTGAAGGGCACGAACGACAAGGAAAGCCCGATGCCCAAGATCCACAAGCCGCCGATCTCTCTGAGCCTTCCGGAGTTAGCGGCGGTGGACACGTGGTTTTACGTGCGTGAAGGGCGCGACGCGCCGTCGTTCGAAGAAATCGTGAAGTCGTACGAAAAGTTCATACCGGAGGCCGATCGGCCCAAGCAGCAGGAAGACAAGCCTGCCGGGGCCGCCAGCGCATTGCTGGCAGATGGGTCTGAGCCGGTCGACCAAATTTTTGCCAAAGCGCAGTGCGTGGTGTGTCATACCATTCCGGGAATCCCCGGCGCTGTCGGCACGCAAGGTCCCAAGCTGGAAGAAGGGACGAATGCGCCGAACCGCATTAAAGATCCTGCCTACAAGGGGACTGCGCATAGCACTCCGGAGTACATCATGGAGTCGGTAGTCTCGCCCAGCACCTATGTCGTCAAAGGTTTTCCCGACAACCTGATGCCGAAGGTGTTCGGACAAAAATTGAGCGCGGGAGCCTTGAAGAAAATCGTCGATTACTTGTCGCAGGTGAAGGCCGGAGGGCCGCCGCCAAAAATTTCCTAGTCTTCAAGGTCTATCGTTGTTGTTGAGCCAAGGGAGTTTGCGATGAAAGCATTGATGTCACTCGGTGCCCTGGTCGGAGTTGTGGGGCTTCTCTTGCTGGGAGGGATGATCTTCGATGTCGTCCCCTCGAACACCGTTCGGTTAGTCGAAGGCTACATGCCGATGCAAATGCTCGTTGAGCTCGCTTGTTTCGTCGCCGGCTTTGCCGGATTGAGTTACATGATGAGTTCCATGGGTATGCCGATGCCACGTTTTTGGCAGGGAATCGGCTTCTGGGCGTTCGTGTTGCTGTACCTGAAATTCCGCGTCTATCCGCCGATCCCCTTCAGCGTTCGCGCTATGTATGGGACGGTTTCCCTTGTGGCGGTGTTCATGTGGCTTTCGGCGAATGAAGACGATTGGAAGAAGTTCAAGCAGCCGATCATGAACGTGCTCGACGCCCAGAGCGGCAGGAACAGGCTGCTGCGCTATGCCTATCTCGTGATTCTCCCGATTCTCATCGGTGGGTTCTCCTACAATGCCATAAGGCCGAAGTCCGAGGAGCCCATCGAGTTGCGGACGGTCCACCCCGCGCCGCCGGCCAGCACGAAGGTGCATGGGAAGACGTACGTCCTGCAGACTTCGCAGAATCCCTATCGCGTGAATCCGGAAGGAAAGTACGATCAGGAATTTACCAACGCTAACATCGTGGAGCAGGGCATGGGCCGTTTGATGAAGCCCAATGCCAACCCGTGGGACGACAAGAACCAGGGCTACCTGAAGTATGTCAGGGAAGGCGGAGAAATCTTCTTCCAGAACTGCCACTTCTGCCATGGCGACAATCTTAACGGCCGCGGATTGCATGCGTTTGCATTTAATCCGATTCCGGCGAACTTCACTGACCCGGGCACGATCGCCCAGTTACAGGAAACGTTCATCTTCTGGCGTGTGTCCAAGGGCGGGATCGGGTTACCGAACGAAGGCTTCCCCTGGGCTTCTGTGATGCCGCCCTGGGAGCAGCACCTGACGGTGGATGAGATCTGGAAAGTGATTCTGTTCGAATACTGGCATACGGGCTACTATCCCCGTACCTGGGATTAAGCGGTCACCATATCGATTGCCAACCTGGATCGACGAGATGAGGGTGAAAATGATGAACAGTGTAACTCGGAAGGCCGGTGCAATCGCCGTCACGGCCTTCGGAATCATCCTGATGTCCGGCGGTGCCGGAGTTCCCGTCTTCGCTCAAGGCGGACTCCCTGAGGGATTTAAAAAGGGGGATCTTGCGGCTGAACCCTCTGCCGAAATGATTGAAGCTGGCAAGCGGGTGTATTTTACGAAATGTGTCTGGTGCCACGGTGTGGATGGAGCGGGAGACGGGCCAGGTGCAGATCGGCTCTGGCCGCGCCCGCGCAACTTCAATCAAGGCACCTTTAAGATCCGCCATACGGCGAGCGGCGAGCTTCCATTATTCGACGCCAAGAAGCCGATCCCGGGCCAGAACGATCTCTTCGAGACCGTCACACACGGGTTACCGGGCTCAGCCATGCCGCCCTGGGAAGGCATTTTGACGGAAGAGCAGCGGCTCCAAGTGCTGTCCTTCGTGACGACTCAGCTCGTGAAGGACCGGAAGTTCGATGATAAGGTGACCGAAACCCAGTCGGTGCTCAACATGGACGAGATCGCAAAAACGCAGATCAAGTCATCTCCCGAGAGCATCGAAAAGGGCAAGCAACTCTTCGTCGACAAGAAGTGCTTCGAGTGCCATGGTGCTGAGGGCCGTGGCGACGGCAACGCCTTTAACCTGAAAGATGACTGGGGATTCGCCATTCAGCCCGCTAACCAGCGCAAGTGTTGGAACTTCAGGGGAAGCCGACAGGATCCCTACAACGTGAAGAACATCTTCCGGACGTTTTCCACGGGCGTGAACGGCACGCCGATGCCCTCCTTTGCGGACACCACCACGATTGAGGAGCGGTGGCACATAGCGAATTTCGTGCAATCGCTCTGCGAGCGAGATGCAGAAGGCAATCCTCTCCCAATCGATCCATTGACGGACAAGCCGAAGATCAATTTCGTCGTGCCTTCGAACCCGGTTGAAGGAGAGATCCCGGCCGAAATCGACCACGAAGCCTGGCAGAAGGCGCCGAAGCGGTATGTCGCGATGGGCGGACAGATCACGCATAAACCAAGGAATTTTGTCAACCGGATCGACGATATCTGGGTTCGTTCTCTCTACAACGACACGTCGATCGTCTATCTTCTTGAATGGGATGACCGGACCAAAAGCGTGGCCGAGCAGAAACTGCCCTGGGCCCCGACCGAGGTCAATATTGATGTCAAGGAGCAGGATCCGAAGACCGGCGAAGAGGGATCCATCGCGGCAAATCAGAACAAATACGCCGTGTACAATGATGCCATCGCCATTGAAACGCCGGTGAAGTGGAAGGAGCTGCCCGCTCCGATCAAGCCGCGGTTTCTGTTCGGCACCAACGAGCAGTTCCCGGTCGATATCGTCAAGTGGGAAGCTGATGGGTCGATCCGCGCGTTTTTGGGAACGGGATGGGATAAAGATTTTGTAGAGCGCGACAACTATGAGGAGAATCTCAAGGTTCTCAAGGCTGAGTGGAAAAATGGTCGTTGGTATGTGATGATCCAGCGCCCGTTGGGGAATAAGAAGGATCAGGATTACGACGAAGATACCCTCTTTGAAGTCGGGCAATACATCCCCACCATCTTCTTCGCGTGGGATGGTCACAATGGAGACGCGGGACGGAAAATGGCCGTGTCGGCCTTTTACTACACCTTCCTGAATCCGCCGGTTCCACGAGAAACCTACATCTATCCCGTGGTCATCGCCTTTGGCGTGGTGCTGCTGGAAGGGTGGGTGCTGACTCGTCGCGCGAACAAGAAAAAAGGCAAGACCCTCTAGGATTCTGAGGAGGGGCCGCCCGTGCAACAGGAGGGGGTGGGGAAACCCACCCCCTTTTTGTTTTTCAGAAACGGTGGTACTCGACGATGATGACCGACGTGACGGGGATTCTCCTGGCGGGAGGAAAGAGCCGGCGCATGGGCGTCGACAAGCGATTCATTTGTGTCGGGGAACGCACGCTATTTGACCGCAGCCTCGATGCCCTTCGCTCCCTGTTCCATCCCGTTCTCATCGTGATCGCACAGGACACCCCGCCGTTGGAGACTGAGGTGCCCGTGCTGCGTGACCTCGTCCCAAACTGCGGGAGTTTGGGCGGACTCTACACGGGCCTTCGGCACGCGTCAACGGACCATGTCTTCCTCGTGGCCTGCGACATGCCGTTTCTAAACCCGGCGGTCATCCGGTACCTGGCGGGCTTCAAAGGCGAGGCCGATATCGTCATGGCGCGACACGGGAACAGGCTGCAGCCGACGCATGCGCTGTACAGCCGGCGCTGTCTCCCACTGATCGAGGAGATGGTGCGGGCACATCGCGTGAAACTTCAGGACCTCGTGGCGCATCCGTCGCTGCACGTGCTGCTGATTACCGACGCCGAGCTGGATAGAATTGATCCCGATGGCCGGTCGTTCCTCAATGTCAACACCCCGTCCGATCTCGACGCCGTGCGGAAAGCGTATCGTATGACTGATCCTTCGTCGTCGCGATAATCCATGGCCCGTACCATCGTCATCATCCACCCCGGAGCCATCGGGGACGTCTTGCTTGCTGTTCCGGCCTTGCAGCGGCTGCGCGGACGCTTTCCACAACACCAGAGTCTGCTGGTGGCGAATGGGTCTGTCGGATGCCTACTGCGTGACGCTCAACAGATCGATGCGTTCATGTCAATTGAGGGGGCTGCGGTGGCTGACCTGTTGGCTGGCTCCGTTCCGGTGGCAGGCCCACTCACGCGCTGGATTGAACGTTGCGATTTCGCTGTAGCGTGGATGCAGGACAAAGAGGGGAGGCTTGCAGCGGGGCTTCGAAACTGTGAGGTCCGCGAAGCCAGAATTCAATCTCCCTTCTGCCTTGAACTCAAGGCGAGGCATCAGAGCGATCGATTTCTTGAAACACTCGGCGAACCGGAGGGCGATGCGTCGATCGATACGTGTCTACGGATCCCCGGCCATCTGGTCGAGCAGGGGCAGGCGCACCTCGAACGTGTCGGGATCCCAGCCGGTCGGCCGTTCGCACTCGTGCATCCCGGGAGTGGAAGCCGCCATAAGTGTATCAGCCCGTTGGTGTTTGTCTCGGCGATCGAACAGCTTCGGGAAGAGGGCGTTGAGCCTCTCTTGATCGAGGGACCGGTCGACGGAGACACGGTGGCAGGCCTGCTCGGGCTGATATCTGCCAACACGACGGTCATACGTGGGCTTGACCTCGCGCTGCTGGCAGGAGTGATCGCTCACGCTGAGTTGTACCTCGGACACGATTCCGGCGTGACGCACCTGTCCAGTCTGCTCGGCGTGCCGACCGTGGCGTTGTTCGGTCCGACGGACTCCGAACGTTGGGCGCCTCGCGGCGGCCACGTGTCGGTCCTACGCGGGATATCCTGCGAGTGCCCGTCCTGGGAGTTGGTGAGGGCCTGTGTCGCGAGGCCCTGTCTTGCGATACCGGTTGAGCAGCTCATCGCGCTGTGTCGGGTTCATCGAAAGGACGACGCAACCTCTCGTAAACCTTTACGGTGCGTCTTGTCTCCGCCCACCCCATATGCTAAAGTGACAAGTTAATTTTTCCCTTCAATGGTAAGGACTTAGGAGATCCGCGTTGTCTCAAGGCGTGGTCCAGGACATGGTGACGACGGCCCTGCTCGGCGCTCTGAATGGGGCGAAGCAGAAAGGACAACTGAAATCAGAGGCCTGGCCGGCGATCACTCTGGATGCCCCCAAACGGCCGGAGTGGGGCGACCTGGCATCGACCCTGGCCATGTCGCTGGCTGCGTCGGAGCAGAGGGCGCCGCACGAGATCGCTCAGATCATCGTTGAAAACCTGCCTAAGCGCGAGCAACTCTTCAACCGAGTGGAAGTCGTCCGCCCGGGCTTCCTGAATTTCACCGTCAAGCCAGACCTCTGGCAGGAAGTGCTGCGAGAGGTTGAGTCGCAGGGTCCGGCGTACGGCCGGGCGGATCTCGGGCACCGGCGGCGGGTCCTGGTGGAGTATGTGAGCGCGAATCCGACCGGTCCCTTGCACGTCGGACATGGGCGAGGGGCTGCGGTCGGGCAGGCAGTAGCGGATCTGCTGGAGGCGGTCGGCTACGATGTCGTGAGGGAGTATTACATCAATGACGCAGGCCGGCAGATGAAGCTGCTCGGCGCGTCGGTTTTTGCGCGCTATGAGGAGTTGTCCGGGCGAGCCGCCGAGTTTCCGGAGGACGGCTATCATGGGACGTACATCACCGCCGTGGCCGAACGGATCAAGCGGCAACTGGGTGATGCGGCGAAGGAAGTCGCGCCGGCCGAGCTCGAAGCGCGTTGTCGCGCCCTGGCCTACCAGGAACTGCTCGGGCTCATCCGCGACGACCTCAAATCTTTCGGCATCGAGTTTGAATCCTGGTTCAGCGAAGCCTCCCTGCTTGAGTCCAAGACGGTCGAGCGCGTGCTGGACGAATTGAAATCCCGCCACCTGCTGTTCGAGCAGGAAGGCGCCTGGTGGTTCCGCTCGTCGACGTTCGGCGACGAGAAAGATCGCGTCGTCAAGAAGCAGGACGGCGAATACACCTATCTGGCTTCAGACATCGCCTATCATCGCGACAAGCTTCAACGGGGCTACGACCTGCTGGTTGACGTTTGGGGTGCCGACCACCATGGCTACATTCCCCGCATGCAGGCCGTGATGCAGGCCTATGGGTTTCCGAAGGAACGGCTTCAGGTGGTGTTGGTTCAACTGGTCAAGCTGTTGCGGGCTGGCGTCGAAGTGAAGATGTCCAAGCGCACCGGAGACTTCATTACGATGCGGGAAGTGATCGACGAAGTCGGCGCCGATGCGGCGAAGTTCTTTTTCTTGATGCGGGATTCCAAGAGCCATCTCGAGTTTGACCTCGAGTTGGCGAAACAGCGGTCCGCCGATAACCCGGTCTACTACGTCCAGTATGCCCATGCCCGGATCGCCAGCTTGTGGCGGGTGGCCGAGTCTCGCGGAATTGCCTGTCCTTGGCCGAGCCAGACGGACCTGACCGTTCTGACCGACCCGGATGAACTGGGATTGATCCGGAAGCTTTCCGCCTACCCGACGGTGCTCCAGGCAAGCGCCGTCGGATACGAACCTCACCGGATGACCTACTATCTTCAACAGCTTGCGGCGCTGCTGCACACGTTTTACAACAAGCATCGGATTCTTCCCTCGGCGGCGGACCAAGAGCTGTTCGAACAGGCACCGGACGGTCGGACGGCGGCCCATGAACGACAGCGGGAAATCATCGGGCGGGACCGGACGGCCGGGAGATTGGCGCTGATGCGCGCGGTGCAACAGGTCATCAAGAACGGGTTGGGCATACTGGGAATTGCCGCTCCGGAGCGGATGTAGAGAGAACTGGCAGGAGGGACTGTGCAGTTTTCGGTCATGAACGCGGATCCCGTCACGGGGGCGAGGCTGGGCCTGCTGAGCACCACCCACGGCCAGGTCGAAACGCCGGCCTTCATACCGGTTGGGACCTTGGGGCCGGTCAAAGGGATCGATCCTCAGGACCTGGAGCAACTGGGCATTCGATTACTGCTCAACAACGCCTATCACCTGTATGTGCGGCCCGGGCACAAGGTGGTGGCCGAACTGGGTGGGCTGCATCGTTTCACCGGCTGGCCCGGCGCGATCCTGACAGACAGCGGCGGCTTTCAAATCTTCAGCCTGGCGAAGCTCTGTACGGTCACGGACGGGGGGGTGAGTTTTCAATCCCACCTCGACGGCTCGACGCATTTCATCACGCCGGAAGGGGCGATCGAGATCCAGGAGGCGCTGGGCGCCGACATCATCATGGCGTTCGATCAGTGCGTCGCGCTGCCGGCGGAGCGAGAACTTGTGCACGATGCCGTTCGGCGAACGACGCTCTGGGCCAAGCGTGGCCAGGCTGCACGACGCCGCGGTGATCAGGCGCTGTTTGGAATCGTGCAGGGTGGATTGGATCGGTCGCTGCGCGTCGCCGCGGCTCGCGAGCTGATCGAAATCGGTTTCGACGGGTATGCGGTCGGCGGCCTCTCGGTCGGTGAGAGTCCGGACGACATGTACGCCATACTGGATGTCACGGTGCCGGAATTGCCTCAGTCGAAGCCGCGCTACTTGATGGGGGTCGGGATGCCGGCGAACCTTGTTGAAGGCGTCGCGCGCGGGATTGATCTCTTCGATTGCGTGGTGCCGTCCCGCCACGGCAGAACCGGGTGGTTGTTCACGAGGTTCGGCCGCGTCCTGATCAAACAGGCGCGGTATCGGCTCGATGAGCAGCCGATCGACGAAGCCTGCGGATGTCCGGTCTGTGCGCGATATTCCAGGGCCTATCTGCACCATCTCTATCACGTCAAGGAGATGTTGGCGTCACGGCTGAATACGATTCACAACCTCTGGTATTTTTCAGATTTGATGCGCCGGATGCGGGGGGCGATCGCTCAGGGCACGTTCACCGCGTTCCGGACGGAATTTTATCGCGCCCAACCGCAGGACGCGCCGGACGACGGCGCCTCAGCGAGTTGTGATGCCGGAACCTTCCAGCGCACCGGTCACGACGTGTAACCGAAAGAGGGGACGTGTTTTATGCTGATGGACTCCATTGCATGGGCTCAGGGTGCAGGCGGAGGCGGATCAGGGTCGGGCGGGCTGCTGTCCCTCGCGCCCTTCGTGTTGATTTTTATCATCTTCTATTTTCTGCTGATCCGCCCTCAACAAAAGCGGCAGAAAGAACAGAAAGTCTTGTTGGAAGCCCTGAAGAAGGGTGACAAAGTGGTGACAGCCTCCGGGATCTGGGGAACCATCGTCAACGTGGGGAAGGAGACCGTGACGCTGCAGATTGCGGACAATACCAAAATCAAGATGCAACGGGATCAGATCGGGCGAATACGCGGGGAAGAGGAAGACAAGGACAAGGACAAGGATTCATGATCTACCGGGGGACAAAGGGGTTGAGCGCGACATGAAAAAAGTGAGCGGGCGATTGTCGTTGTTGCTGCTGGTGATAGCGGTATCGGTGGTGTGCTCCATGCCGTCCTATCAACCCGTCTTTCAGGCATTGCCCGCCTGGGCCAAGGCCGTTCTGCCGAACAAGGGGATCACGTTGGGGCTGGATCTGCAAGGGGGAATTCACCTGGTGTTGGAGGTGGATGAAGATCGCGCGGTGGAGATCGCTGTCGACCGGTCGGTCAACTCCCTCCAGGATCTCTTGGTGGACAAGAAGATTCCGGCGGAGTCCGTGAGGCGCACCGGGCCGCAGCAGATCACGATTCAGTTCCAGAATGCGGACCTCAAAGATCAAATTCTGAAATTGATCGACGATTTTCCGAGTTTTGTGGTACCGGAGTCGCCCGGGACCGCCAGCTTGGTGGTGTGGGAGCTCCGGGAGGCCGAGATCAAGCGCATCAAGGACTCGGCCATCAATCAGGCGCTGGAAACGATCCGGAACCGCATCGATCAGTTCGGGGTGGCGGAGCCGGTGGTGCAGCGGCAGGGCTTGAAGCAGATTGTCGTGCAGTTGCCGGGCATCAAGGAGCCCAAACGCGCGAAAGACCTGATCAAGGAAACTGCGCTGCTCGAGTTCAAGATGCTGGACGAAGACGGCCAGATCACGCTGGAATTGCCGTCCCGCGTGCCGAAAGATCAGGAAGCCGAGATCGTCAAGCGGTTCGCGGATAAGCTGCCTGAAGGCGACCAGATTCTGTTTGAACGGGTGATGGAGAAAGACACCGGCCGCGAATATCGTGTTCCCTATCTGGTGAAAAAGCGGGTCATGCTCACCGGCGACGTCCTGAGTGATGCGCGGGTGGCGATCGGTCAGTTTAATGATCCCTATGTCTCCATCAGTTTCGATGCCAAGGGTGGAGTTGAATTCGAGCGGATCACGGGTGACAACATCAAGAAACGCATGGCGGTGGTACTCGATAACACGATCTATTCCGCGCCGGTCATCCAGGAACGCATTTCAGGAGGCCGCGCCCAGATTACCGGGACCTTTTCGACGCAGGAGGCTAACGACCTGGCCATCGTCCTTCGGGCCGGCGCGCTGCCGGCTCCGCTCAAGATCATTCAGGATCTCACGGTCGGTCCGTCTCTCGGGCAGGATTCGATCGAGAAGGGCATCAAGGCGACCCTCTTCGCCGGCGTCCTCGTCGTCATCTTCATGGTCGTGTACTACCGCTTGTCCGGAGCGATCGCCGACTTCGCACTGGTGCTGAACCTGGTCTGCCTCATGGGTGCGCTGTCCGCGCTGACGGCGACGCTGACGCTGCCGGGCATTGCTGGTATCGTGTTGACGATCGGGATGGGCGTCGACTCGAACGTGTTGATCTTCGAACGCATACGCGAAGAGCTGCGAAACGGGAAGGCGGTGCGATCGGCGATCGACGGCGGCTACGACAAGGCGTTGCTCACGATCATCGACTCGCACGTCACGACGCTGATCACCGGAGTCGCGCTTTTTCTGTTCGGAACCGGACCCATCAAGGGGTTCGCAGTGACACTCTGTCTGGGCATCGCGATTAACCTTTTTACGGCCATGGTCGGGACCAAAGTGATTTTTGATCTCTTGAACCAGCGGCGGAAGGTGGAGACGTTGAGCATCTAGACGATCGCTGACAGGAGAAAGGCTGACGAGTGAGCAAGATCATGAGACCTGCCAGCTTGTCCACTTGTCAGCTGCTAATTGAGGAGCACGCATGTTAGAGATTCTTGGAAAGACCAACGTTGATTTCATGGGGAAGCGCAGAATCGCGTTCGCCTTCTCCGGCATCATGGTCCTGCTCGGGCTTGTTGCCGTGGTACAGATCGTGCGCGGCGCGGCCAACCTCGGCATTGATTTCGCTGGCGGGACGGCCGTGCAACTTAAGTTCGACCAGGCGATCCGCATCGACGAGGCCCGGAAGGCCCTGGAATCGAACGGGGTCGGCGATGCGGAGCTGCAGGAATTCGGACAGGACAATAAGCTGCTTGTCCGTGTGAAGGCCTCGACCACAATCGAGGAAAAGACGGCGGAACGGGTGCTGGGGATCTTCGCCAAAGAATTCCCGAACAACAAGTTCGTGGTGGACTCCTCCACCGAAATCGGTCCGACCATCGGCAAGAAGCTCCAGGAGGACGCGCTCATCGCCGTCGTCATTTCGTTCGCGGGCATCATTCTGTATATCGCGGCGCGTTTCGAACTCCGGTTCGGGGTCGCGGCGGCGCTGGCCACCTTTCACGACGTGCTGGCCGTGATCGGAGCGTTCTATATTTTGGACAAGGAAATCACCCTGTTGATCGTGACGGCGCTGTTGACCTTGGCGGGATACTCGCTGACCGATACCGTGGTCGTCTTTGACCGGATCCGGGAGAATTTGAAGATGCGGCGTCGTGAAAGCGAAGAGACGATGATTAACAGCGCGGTCAACCAGGTGTTGAGCCGCACCATCGTGACGAGTTTGACGGTCGTGCTCGTTCTCATCCCCTTGACCATGGCGGGCGGAGAAGTCCTGCATGATTTCTCGCTGGCATTACTCTGGGGCGTCATCTTCGGCACCTATTCGTCAGTGTTTGTCGCCAGTCCTCTCTTATTGTTGTGGCCGGGGGGGCAGGGCCGACTCTTGAAACGCAACTAGGCGAATGATGGAATAACGCATCGTCGTTCTTCCCGCGTGTCTCGTCGTTTGTGGGAGATCGTGCCCTTCCGGCGAAACACGAACGGTGCGTCACGGATGTCCGGTTCCTCACGGGGCAACACCATGACACTCTGGAGCCGGTTTCACAGCCTCCAGCACAAGATCATCGCCGCGATCGTGATGGTCGGCCTCCTGCCTCTCACGCTCCTCCTCGCCTTGCTCTATGTGGAAGAACGTCGCTCGTTGCGTGAGACGACGGGGACGACCTTCAAGGAAGTGGCCGTTGAAGCCGCCCGCCGGATTGAAATACACGTGTCGCGCGGCATGAGCGAAGCCCAACAGCTGGCGACCACTCCCTTTCTGCGCACCGCCGTGTCGGAGGCCAATCGCACCTATGAGGGCAAGGATGCCCAGAGCATTCTGGAAATCATCAAGGACTGGCAGCAGCGATGGGGGCAGCGAGACAAGCGGAGCGAGTTTCCGCTTTTTGTCAATCGGATCGTGACCAACTTCCTCATCCGATGGCACGAGATTCGAAAGTCGGATTACGTGGGGATCCTGGTCTCCGACGGGCAGGGGGCGCTCGTCGTTAGTTCCATTCCGCAAGTGGAATATTCCTACGCGAAAACCGCCTGGTGGCAGGCAGTGGTGAAGGAGGGAAGCCGACAGCCCTACGTGAGTGACATTGCGTTCGATCCGGCGTTCGGGACCCATGTCGTCGTGGTGGCGGCTCCGATCATGGACGATCACAATCGAGCCGTGATCGGGGCCGTGACGATCCTGCTTCGCCGCGACACCCTGTTTCACTCTATTGCCGAGGTCTCGCTCGGTACCACCGGTCATGCCATGCTGTTCAGCTCGGACGGCACGTTGGTGATCTGTCCGGTTCTCGCCCCGGAAGCTCATTCGATCGATTCCGAGCTGATCGGCCAGCTGGGGGTCTTGAAGTCCGGATGGGCAGTGGCCGCCGATGATTCGCATGGAAGCAAGAACGCGTTGATCGGCTTCGCGCCGGTGCGATTCACCGATCCGCTCGCGAGGGGAAGCATCGGAGGAAGACATTGGGTGACCGTGGTGCGCCAGGATCCCCAGGAAACGTTCGCTCCGCTCGGTGAGCTCGTCGCCAAAGTGGCGTTCTTCGGGATGATGGTGCTGACGGTACTCTGGGGAACGGGGGTGATCGTGGCCAGGCGGATCGCCAGACCGATTCAGCTGTTGCATGACGGGGTGCAGGAGATCGGGAGCGGCCGGTTGGATCGGCGCCTGGAGCTGAAAACCGGAGATGAGATCGAGCGGCTGGCCCAGGCGTTCAACCAGATGGCGTGCAATCTTCAGCGGTCGTTCGGGCAGATCGAACAGCGGATGGTGGAGGTGCGGCAGCTGGAGGAGAAGTACCGCGATTTAATCGAACACGCGCCGGAGATGATTTACCAGTTGGACCGTAGCGGCCGGTTCGTCCATGTGAACAAGACAGGCCTCGATAAACTGGGCTATACGCTCGACGAGATGCTGGCCCTCAGACTCTGGGACGTGGTGCCTTCGGGGCAGGGCTCACAGGTCCTGCATTATCTGGAGCGGTTGGTGTCGCACGGGCAAAGCTCAATGGAAACAGTTCTTCTGGCGAAGGATGGACATCCGATCGACGTCGAGATCCATGCCACCGCGCTGCTCGATGAAGCCCGCGGCGGGCTGGTGCACTCCCGGTCGTTCGTCCGGGATGTGACGGAACGGCGTCACCTGGAACAGGAACTGCAACGGTATACCACAGGGCTGGAACAGGCTGTTTCGGAGCGCACCAAACAGCTGGAGGCGTCACAGGCCCGCTACAAGGCGCTGTTCGATTTGGTGGCGGACTCGGTTTTCATGGTGGACGGGGCGGGAACGATTGTCGCGGTCAATAAGCGGGAGGAACGAGCACTGGGCTATGCGGAAGCGAGTGTGATCGGACGGAGCATGCTCGAGATCGTCTCGGTGGAACATCACCGGGTCTTCCTGGGCTGGCTGGGTGACATCGCTACCGGACAACGGCAGGTTCCGACCCAGGAGATTACCGTCACGGTCGCCGACGGGCGCGAGACTCCGGTAGAAATGGACTTGATTCGGGTCGGAGGAGCCGAGCAAGTGCTGATCATGGTGCAACTCCGCGACATCATGGATCGGAAAAAGCTTGAGCGCCAACTGCAGTCCTACCGCGAAGAACTCGAGCTGAAAGTGCGGGAACGAACCAGGGAGATCGAAGAGACGAAGCAATATCTGGAAAACCTGCTCGAAAATGCCAACGATGTCATCTATACCCTCGATACGAACCAGCAGTTCACTTATGTCAACAGTAAGGTCAGTGTCTGGGGATATCGCAAGGAAGACTTGATCGGCCGACCGTACCTCTCGCTCCTTTCGCGGCGTCATCGCGGCCGGCGGCTCAAGAATACCCTGGACATCGGCGCCAAGCAGGTCTACGAGGTCGAAGTCGTGACCCGCCTGGGCGAGCCTCGCGCGGCGATGATCAGCGTGTCCCCGCTCCAAGGCGCCGAGGGAGAGATTCTCGGCGTACTCGGAATCGCGCGCGACATGACGGACACGAAGAAGCTGGAACAACAGATCCGTAATTCCGAAAAACTGGCGTCGGTCGGGAAGCTGGCGGCTGGCGTAGCGCACGAAATCAACAATCCGCTGGGCGGGATCCTCAATTGCCTCTACAACCTGAGAAAAGGCTCGTTGTCGCCGATACGGCAGGAAGAATACTGGGCGTCGATGGAGCACGGTGTCCGCCGGGTGCAGAAAATCGTACGACAGCTGCTCGATTTCTCTCAGCAGCATGAGCCCGAATTCAGCCCGGCGGATATCAACCGGATTGTCGATCAGGTGCTGGTCTTGACAACCCATTTGTTCGCTCCCAATCACATCCGGTTGGAGACGGAGTTGGGGCATGGTTTGCCCAGCATCATGGTCGATCGGCACATGATCGAGCAGGTGGTGATGAATTTGATCCTGAACGCCGTCCAGGCGATGAAGAGCGGCGGCGTGCTGACGATCCGGACAGCCGTGGCCGAAGGGATTTGCCGTGTGGAAGTCCGGGATACCGGATCCGGTATCCCGCCGTCCGTCTTGCCGCGAGTGTTCGATCCTTTCTTCACCACCAAAGGCGAGGGGGAGGGAACGGGCTTGGGGCTCTCCGTCAATCTGGGCATCGTGGAGCGCCATGGCGGAAAGATTCTGGTGGAGAGCGAAGTGGGGAAAGGGACGCTGTTCACGTTGTGCCTGCCGGTTTCGCATGAGCAGTCCCTGGTGGAGAAAGGCCGATGAAAGGGCTCTCCATACTCCTGGCCGACGACGAACCTCTGATGCGGCTCTCCATGGTGGACGCCTTGGAGGCTGCCGGATACGACGTGCACGCTGCGTCGTCGGGCACCGAGGGGATCGAAGCGATACGGCTGAAGACCTTCGACCTCGTCATCACGGATCTCCGGTTGCCCGGCGCCGACGGGTTGACCGTGCTCAAAGCCGCCAAGGAGAAGGCCTGGGAGACCGAAGCGCTCGTGATCACCGCGCACGGGTCCGTGGAAACCGCGGTCGGGGCGATGAAGCTCGGCGCCTTCGACTACATCACGAAACCGTTCCAAATGGACGAACTGCTCCTGATCGTCGAGCGGGTCGGCCGTGTTGTCACATTACGACGCGAGAATCAGGAACTCAAAGCCGCGTTGGAGGACAAGTTCTGTTTCAGCGGCATTCTGGGGGCGAACAGCCGGATGCGCGCGGTGCTCGACAAGATCAAACTGGTCGCTGCGACCGATTCCACCATCTTAATCGTCGGCGAGAGCGGAACGGGCAAGGAGCTGGCCGCCAACGCCGTGCATCAGAACAGTCCCCGGCGGGACTATCCCTTGATCAAAGTGAGCTGCGCCGCGTTGCCGGAGACCCTCCTGGAGGCAGAATTGTTCGGTCATGAAAAGGGGGCGTTCACCGGCGCGTTGCGTCAGAGACGGGGCCGGTTCGAGATGGCCAATCGCGGCACCTTGTTCCTCGACGAGGTGGGCGAGATCTCGCCGGTCGTGCAAGTCAAACTGCTTCGAGTGCTGCAGGAGCGGACCTTCGAGCGTGTGGGGAGCAACGAGACGATCGAAGTGGATGTGCGCCTGGTCTGCGCGACGCAGAAGGATCTGCGCAAAGAAGTGGCCCAGGGACGTTTCCGGGAAGACCTCTTCTACCGGCTCAACGTCGTGCAAGTCGTCATCCCTCCGCTCAGGGAGCGGCAGGAGGACATCATGATCATCGCCGAGCACGTGCTCGAAACCTGCTCGAATAAATTGAGCAAGAAGCTGCGCGGGTTTTCCCAGCCTGCCCGAGAATTGCTGCTCCGTTACTCCTATCCGGGAAACGTGCGCGAGTTGGAAAATATGGTCGAGCGCGCGGTGGCCCTGGGTCGCGAGCGCGAAGCGATCCAGCCGGCCGACCTCTGCGGGTTCCAGTCCTGCCCCTATCTCGGCGGCACCCCGCAGGACTCCTGCGGCTTTTGTAGCGAAGGGCTGACGGGCGGAAAGAAGAAAGCACAGGCGGCCCTGACCTCGCTCGCCACCGCGCGGGAAGGCTTTGAGAAGGACTACATCGTCTCCGTGCTGGAGCGTGTCGAAGGCAGCCGCACGACCGCGTCGAAGATCCTAGGGCTGTCGCGCAAGGGCTTATGGGAAAAATGCAAGCGCTACGGGATTCCCTCGGCGCGCGATGATGAGGAGGGCGATCACTAACGGGAGGCAGCTCCGGGTACTCACGGCGTTATCGAACGAGGCCGAGCGGATTTGGTCCACAGCACGAACCAGGTAGGTGGTGCCGAAAGGCCTCGACGGCCACCTCGCATCCCCTTGACTTGCCCCGTCGGCGGGGATCATCCTAATTCATTTCTCGCATCCTTTTCACCGTACCATCACAAGGGAGGCGGCCATGCATCCCACCACCTCCGCTTCCAACGAAACCATCGGGGTTCGGGGCAAGCTCGCGCGCCCCTGTGCGCATAGCCGTGTAGTTGATGAAGTCAGAGACGCCGACGGCATCACGACCGGGCGGCTCGTCTGTCTGGAATGCCACGCCGAGTTTCCTGACCCGGCCCCCATGAGGGCGCACCATTAGTAGATAGAGCAGGCGTAGTATCCCTCACGCCGATTGTCCGACCTCCCATCCCGCCTAGACAAGATGTGTCATGTCCGTTCCCATCCGTTTGGAATTCCTACCCTTCGCCATCGGCGATCAGCCATCGACTATCGGCTCTTGCGCCTCGCGAGCACCTTTTCTAGAATGTATCTGCGTAGGGGGAAGTCAGAGGGCTTGTGTGCCGTGGTTTTGCCATTGATGTTCCGTGCGTTGACCCGGGGAAAGAGAAGATGAGGACTGGTATCCTGCTCGCAATTGTCCTGGCTGGTCCGTGGACCTCCTTATCATTGGCTGAGTGGAAAGAAGGCCGCGAGGCCTTTGATCGTGGCGACTATGTAACAGCGTTGAAAGAGTTTCATCCACTGGCTGCGGAGGGACACAAGGACGCTCAAGCCATACTCGGCTATATCTATGACAACGGGGCGAAAAACGGGGTTCCGAGGAACTACCAAGAAGCGCAGAAGTGGTATCGGTTGGCTGCTGGCAACGGTGTGGCGCAATCACAGATTGCCCTGGGTCGGATGTATTGGGAGGGCAGGGACATTCCGCAGGACTATCAGGCCGCCATGCGGATGTTTGAGCTGGCAGCAGCTCAAGGCGCCAGCGGAGGCCAGACGAACCTGGGTACCATGTACTTGAACGGGTATGGGGTCGAGAAGAATTATCACGCGGCCATGAAATGGTTCCAATTGGCCGCCGATCAAGGAGATGGTTTGGCCCAGCTTCAATTGGGGCACATGTACTATGAGGGCACAGGTGCGCCCCAGGACCTGGTCCAGGCCCATATGTGGTTCAGCCTTGCGGCGACAAAAGGCGCCAAAGGCGCGACCTTTTTGCGGGATTATATGGCCAAGTCAATGACCGGGACTCAGATCGCCGAAGCACAGCGACTGGCCCGCGATTGGAAACCGAACAATGGTGACTAGAGATGGTATGACCTACGCGCATCCACTGACCGACTATCGCATCCGCAGTTTTGAAAGGGGACCTTGACCATGAATCTGGTTCGCACCGTCCTCCATGCATCGTGGGGTGTCATGCTGTTCGCGGGGATCGGCCTGTCGGCTGAACCGGCTGAAGTCGAAAAGTTCGTGAACGCCCGGATCGAGATCGGCGAGATGATGATGAACTATTTCACGGGTGGAGAACGTTTCGGAGAGGGACAGCGGCCGTCATCCGAGCAGATGAAAGCGATGGGTGCCGACATTCAGACGAAACTCAGCACGCTCCTGTCGAAACACGGCCTGACCGTGGAGGAGTACCGCGGGCGCGGCAAGGAGATCTTTGCCGATGACGCGGGGGTGAAGCGGTACCTCGCCGATCATCCTGATCTGAAGCAGCGGTACGAGGCACTCCCGCTGGACCGAATGGGCCGCGGCGGTAGTACCGGGCGCGGGTACTAGCAGGGTATTGAAGGGCCGAACCGCGTGGGTTCGCCTGATGTAGAGTGTGATGCCGCACTGGTAACGTGTTTGAGGCGTCTGGATGGATCTTCGGCGTCAGCAGCGGTTCCAGGTACGGTTCCAAAGCGTGCTCTCCGGCCCGCGTAACGGCGAATGGACCGGTACGATCATAAACCTGTCAAAGGGCGGGTGCCTGATCGAGACCGAGGGACAGGTCTTTGCTGGCATGCATGTCTCACTGCGTCTCGAGGTGCCCGGGGAGGCAGCTCCACTGCTGATCGAGCGAGCGGCGGTGCGCTGGAACCGTGGACGATCGGTCGGCGTGGGTTTTATCACGGTGGCGTCACCGCACAAAGAACGATTGGACCAACTCCTCAGTCAATTGAAACGCGATTGTCAGGATTGAGGACACACCGGATTGCGTTCCGCCAGGGCCTTTCCAAAGCAGATTACCTACCGCCTGAGGAAAGGCGATCGTGATCACCCACCACCGTAAGAGAAATCCGATCGTCCCGCATCCAGAGGAGAAGGTCGTCCGGCTGGGGCTCTTTGCCGGATTTAAAACGTCGCTGTGGGTGCATCATTTGGCTCGATCTCCCCAGAAAACCATTGAGGCTGTGGATAGTCACGCTGGTGACTCGCGCGAGAGGCGCGCCAGCAGCGGTGATTCCTCAATGTCAAGATGGGTTTGCTAGGAATGCGGAAAAAAGTCCGGAAGATCTGATCGAACCACTATATGTGGGGCCATCCTTTTGATACAACAGATGCCTAAAAATTAGGCAGTTCGCAGCAGCGATCGCGTCCTTCGCATTGCACTGCATACTCAGGGGAGCTTGTTCACAGGATTATCCACAGAAGATGGGGACGGATGTTTTTTGTGCCAGGACCATTGAGAAAGCAAAGCCCTGAGGCGGTGGCGCAGGCGGTTCTATTCCGGCGACGCGTTGCGGCCTTCCCAGAGCTTGACGGTCCGGTCCCAGGAGGCGCTGGCCAGGCGACGGCCGTCCGGTGAGAACGTGATGCATCGCACTCCGCCGTCGTGGCCCGTGACGGTTCTGAAGTTGCGGCCTGTGGCGAGGTCCCAGAACTTGATGGCCTGGTCGTCCGAGGCGCTGACCAGGACCTTCCCGTCCGGTGACACGGCGAGGCTGCGGACCCAGCCGGTGTGACCCGTGAGCGTTTTCTTCTCGATCACGTCGGGCATCTGGAAGAGCTTGATGGTCCTATCCCGGCTACCGGTGATCAACGTCTTGGCGTCGGGGGTAAAGGTCATCGCGCCGATCCAGTAATCCATCGGCTTCTGGAAGCCGCCGTCGTCTTCGACAAAGTATCCGCGCGTCTCGGTCGAATCCTCGGTGTCTCTGCGCCAATGCCCGTCGTGCAGGATTTTTTCTTCTCCGCTCGGCAGGACTTCCCAGATCTTGATCGTGCCGATGTCGGTGCCGTGCGCGAGATGGATGCCGTCCGGTGAGAAGGCGACGCAGACGGACCAGTGATGGTCATAGGCGTCCTTGCCCAGCAGCGTCATCAACTCGGTGCCGGTGGTGACTTCCCAGATCTTAATGTCCTTGTTGTGACTCCCGCGCGCGAGCATGAGCCCGTCCGGCGAAAGCGACAAACTGCATACGTTATGATCGTAACGCGTGAAAAGGAGTTTCGTCGGCTCGCCGGTCCTGCCGTTCCACAAGCGAATGGTGCGGTCTTCGCTGCCGGTCGCGAGCGTCTGTCCGTCCGGAGTGAAGACGATGGCCCGGATGTCGTTGGTGTGGCCGCGCAACGAGCGCAAGAGCCGGCCGGTTTCGATGTCCCACATGCGGACGAGGCGATCGGCGCCGCCGCTCGCGAGGGTTAATCCATCGGGCGAGAACGCTATCGCCCAGATGCCGTGCGAATGGCCGCGGAATGTTTTGACGTCCCGGCAGTCGCTCTTCCAATACTCCAGGAAGTCGATGGAAGGGGTGGGCATGCCCGCGGTCGCTGATTGAGGGAGTATGCCCGTGACGTGCGGGGCGATCGTGTGCTCCGGCATAACAACGCGGTTCCGTACCTCAGGCTCTTCGAACCAGCTTCTTGATTGCCGATCCGCCAGGCCAGTATAATTTCCTCCGGGCGTACGAGATCGTAAGAGATGCTCTGCGGGCAAGTCAACCCTTCGACCGCCCCGCCTGTGAGGGGGGATATGCTCAGGGTTGACGCTGAGCGCGTTCAAAGGCGCTGCCGAAGCGTCAAGCCGGCTCGCGGAGCCCGTGCTCCGCACTCCGCCGAAGCACGCAATCTCCGGTCGTCACCCCCACTGCCCGAGGAACCGCCGTGGAAATCAGGTTTCAGCCGGCCCTGCTTCAGGAAGTGATCGACTCCTTCGTCGAAAAGACGGAACGGGAAGGAGATCCCACCTATTATAAGGAGTTCCATGAGCATGCCGACCCGATCTACGAGAAGTTCATACTCGAGGAGCGGGAAGGGGAATTCAAGAAGCTCTATCAATACCTCTTCGGCACCTGGGGGTTCTCCGATATCGTGCGCGATTCCTTCAACGAGTATCCGCTGCTGAAAGCCAAAGTCGGCATCGTGTTGGTCAAAGGCGTGCTGAAGGAAGATCAGGAAGGCGTCGACATCCTGCGCAAGTGGGGCTCGGTGGAGAAGGAACTGGCGAGAGAGTACGTGGAAAAAGGACTGAAGGGCGTCGGGATCAAGCTGATCCCACGCCGGTTCTACGACCCGGCGCTGACCCGCTACTGCCGCCATGAACTAATGCACATCTCCGACATGATCGATCCGGTGTTCGGGTACGATCCTGATACGAAGGTCGGGCAGAATCCGGGCGAAGAAACGCTCATCTTGCAAAGATACCGGGTGCTCTGGAGCCTGAGTGTGGACAGCCGGCTGATCGCGCAGGGGCAGGAGCCGATGCTCAGCAAGGAGGATCGGTTCAAGGAGTTCCGGTCGTGGTACCGGAAGATTCCTCCGCTGCAGCTGAAGTCGGTGTTCGAGGGACTTTGGCAGACGTCGTATTTTACGCATTCGGAGCTGATCGAAATGGCCATCGACACGCTCCGCGTGATGGATCGTGCGGTCGACGTAGAGGGCGGCGAGGTCCCCGAGAGCGAGAACAAGATCATGCTAATGCCGGGATTTCCCTGCCCGCTCTGCCGGTTTCCCACCTATTCCTGGGTCGAGGACCTCGGCAACAAGGTGGAACCCTACGTGCTGAGCTTTATCCGCGAAAACCATCCCGGGTGGGATATTGAATTCGGGGCTTGTGATCGTTGCGTAGAGGTGTATAAGTTGCGTGCGGATGGGGTGATGTAGTGGCGGACGGTGGAACGTTACTCGCTCGAGTAAGAGTTTGACGTTTCGGGTTGGGGGTTTCAGAAGTGGCCCGTAACGCGAAACTCGAAACCGGACAATGCCATGGCGAATAATCCCTCATACGGCCGGCGCGATTTTGTGAAGGACTCCGTACGGTCAGTCGGCAGGGCGGCCCAGGAGTTTTCCAGGCACCGGGATGCCGCTCCCGCGCCGGCCCTGCCGCCGGTCCGCCACGACTGGCTGCGACCACCCGGCGCCGTTGAGGAGGCTCGCTTTCTGGAGCGCTGTACGCGATGCGGCGACTGCATCAAGGCCTGCGCGCCCGGTGCCATTCTCGCGCATTCGCGGGACGGCACGCCGGTCATTTTCGCCGATCGATCGCCCTGTCTCCTGTGCGACGACTTCCCTTGTATCGCGGCCTGCTCGGTGGAGGCGCTGTTGCCGGTCGAAGGGGTCAGCGATGTGCGAATGGGGCTCGCTGCTGTTTCGCATCGGCTTTGCACCGCGGGACATGGCTGCCATGCCTGTGTGTCGAAATGCCCCACGAACGCGCTTGCGATGGACCTGGATTCGTTGCGGTTGGTAATTGAATCGGATGCCTGCGTCGGGTGTGGAATGTGTGAGTCGGTATGTAAAACCGTCAATGATCACGTCGCGATCCGCATCACCCCGGCGCGCCAACTCGCGAGGATTGATTGATGAACAAAGTCTGTCTCCGATCTGACGTAGCCGGTGTCCGCCGATACGCAACGTATGGCACGGCGCATCCGCACCCTGAAAGGCGGCCGCCCTCCGGCAGATCACGCTTGACATCCCCTGGGCCATTTCATATACATACCAACACCCGGATTGACAGCCGGCCGGTGTGTGGGTGTCGGTCGACCGGTTGTGGAGCCGGAGTCGGCTGGGCGTTCCGGAGAACAGTATGACGAGTAAACAGCCCGTAGAGGGCATCTCGAACTCGGGGACTGCCGTCATCGCGGCTCCGCCGGCGATCAAGGATTCCCCCGCTGTCGAACGCGCCCTCAATCGCAGCAAGCTGTATCTGCTCATTTCGTGGAGCCTGCTCTATCCGGAAGACGAGGAATTTCTCGACTACCTGCAGTCCGGAGAGTTCGTGGAGGATGGACGGGCCGCGCTTGACACCTTGCAGTCCGTGCTCGACGGGTACGGAGGCGAACGCGCAGGGCACAAGCTCATCTTGCTCCAGAAGCAGCTGGATTTGGTTGAGAAGCTCATCGCTGCGGAATGCAGCGGTTGGCAGCTCGGCGATCTGCAGTCGGAACATCGCCGGGTATTCAGTAACGTCATCACGCTCGACTGCCCGCCCTACGAAACACTCTTTGGTAACGACCACGTCTTTGCGCAGTCCCACGTGATGGGGGATATTTCGGGGTTCTACAGGGCGTTCGGCGTGGAGTTGTCCAAGGACATTCATGAACGACTCGATCACCTCAGCGTCGAGTTTGAGTTCATGCATTTCCTCGCCTACAAAGAGTCCTATTCCCGTTGCCATGACGGCATCGAGAAGACGCAGATCGTCGTGGATGCGCAGAAGAAATTCGTGAAGAATCATATCGGTCGCTGGGTGCCGCTCTTCTGCCGCATGCTGACCAAGAAGGCGGACTCCGGCCTCTTCCGATTGGTTGCGGACATGACGGGCGATTGGATGGAGTTTGAAGCGGCGTACTTGGACGTGACGCCCCAGCCGTATACCGAGACCGATTATCGACCGGCGACCTTCAATTCCCCGGAAGGGCAGACCTACGAATGCGGCGCGCAGGATCAAGGCAATGAATTGAGCCTGTTGCTGAACGAGGTCGGGGCCCAGTCATTCATGGAAGTGAAGGAGAACGACAAGGACAAGCCCGAAGGGGGACCGGTCGGGACCGCCTAAGCCTGACGCGGATGTCGCGGCTGGTCATCGCAGAAGCTTTGGTGTTGGGATCAATCTTTAATCGAGAGGAGGGATGAGGCATATGCGAGTGGTGCAGACGGCCAACAAGACATTGGTGTTTGCGATTCTACTCTCTGCCCTCGCCGTCGGCGTCATGCTGACGATCGGGCAGGTACCGCTGGCGGTCAGCCAGCCGGTCACCATTCCGACCAAGGCGATCAAGGGCCCGATTCCCATGGACGGCGCCAACCCCATCTGGGAAGGTGTGCCCGGTGTCGTCGTGCCATTGAGCGGGCAGTTGATTACGACCCCCATGCACCCGAACATCTCCGTGAAGTCGGTGTTTGTGAAGGCCATGACGAACGGCAAAGAACTCGGGTTGCGCTTGGAGTGGATCGACCAGACCAAGAACGATACGACGATCGGGCCACAAGACTTCCGTGACCAGGTCGCCGTCATGTTCCCTGTGAACACGGCCGGGGCGCCGCCCTTCCAGTGTATGGGACAATCCGGCGGGACGACGAACATCTGGCGCTGGAATGCGGAATGGCAGAAGGATCTCGGCAAGGACAGCGCGGGTATCTGGGATGTGGACGATCAATATCCCGGCATTTTCTGGGACTACTATTTTGAAGAGCCGGCGGGCGGCGTGACCTATCCGGACCGGATCGGCCGAAGCCTGGGCCCCTTTAACCCAGGAATCTGGTCGGGGAATATATTGTCCGATCCGACGCTGCGTGTGAGCTCCGTGGAGGACCTGAACGCGAACGGCTTCAGCACGCTGACGACGCAGGCCCACCAGGACGTGATCGGAAACGGAGTGTGGGAACCGGCCGGGTCAGTCAAGGGCGGCGCCTATTCGGGCCCGACGTGGCGAGTCGTCGTGAAGCGGACGCTCGAGAATGGCGATGCCAACGACACGCAGTTCAAGGCGGGGATGTTGGTGCCCGTCGCGTTTGCGGTGTGGGACGGGTCCAACATCGAGCGGAACGGCATGAAGGCGCTCTCCACCTGGTTTACGCTGAAGCTGTAGTCGATTGAGCGGTCTCGGGAGAGGCCGTGCCTCTTTGGTCGTGGGGGGTGGGAGTCGGTAGAAGTTCGAAGAGAGGCCCCGGATCGTCGTCATGTCATGATGAGTGACCTGGCGGTCCGGGGCCTTCTCTTTTTTCTGAACGAGTGAAGCGACTCTGGCGCCAGCGTGGACGGCGCCATGCCGGGTTGCATTTCAAGGAGCGCGGAGGGTATAAGCCTAAGAGAATATCGCTCAAAACCAGCTGATTTTTCGATGCAATTGGAAACAGAGCTGCCATGAAAGTCTCGCTGCTTTTCCCGCCGACCTGGCATCCTTCTCAACCCTACCTAAGCCTGCCGTCCCTGACGGGATTTCTCCACCAGGGAGGCGTGTCGAATGTCTTGCAGCGTGACCTCGGCATTGAACTCTTGGACGGCCTGCTCACCAGATCCTATGGAGTTCAAGTTCATCGCCAGTTGATCGAGAAGCAACGCGAGCTTGAGCGGGCTCGGTCGGGGGAGACGGGTGCCGGCAGTCGGGAGCACTACGCCAAGGTCACCGATTCGCTGGATCGTTTTCCATATCTGATCGACCGGATCGAGGTTGCCAAGGAGACACTGCACAGCGACAACTTCTACGATCCCGATGCGTATCGGGCCAGCCTGTTCATGATCGACAAGTGGCTGGAGGTGGTCTCATCGGTTTATTTTCCGACCCGCCTCACCGTCGTCGATAATCAGTTCGGCAATTACTCGATCTATTCCTCGAAGGACCTGATGGCGGTCGTTCGTGACGAGGCGCAAAATCCCTATCGAAGCCTCTTCCGCGATATGTTCATTCCAGCGATTGTCAACGATCGTCCCGACTTGATCGGGGTGTCGATCACCGCGACGTCGCAGATCATCCCCGGCCTGACGCTCTGCCGATTGATCAAAGAGGTCGCGCCGGATCTGCACGTGACGATCGGCGGAAGCATCTTCACACGCCTGGTCGATAACGTGCGCCGCTGCCCGAGTCTCTTCGAGTTGACCGACGATTTCGTGGTCTTCGAAGGAGAAACGGCGCTGCTGGAATTGGTGAATCAGCTGGCCGGCAAGAAGGACTACAGCAAGGTTCCCAATCTGATCTATCGCCAAGACGGGAAGATCACGGTGAACCAACCGTTCTATTCCGAAAACGTGAATCAGCTGCCTGCCCCGAATTACGATGGATTCCCGCTCGGCCGCTACCTATCGCCCGAGCCGGTGTTGCCGATCCAGTTCTCGCGCGGCTGCTACTACAAAGATTGCGCGTTCTGCGCGCTGACGCTCGATCACCAAAATTTCAGGCAAAAGGAACCGGGACGAACGATCGAAGAATTGGAGTGGCTCAAGCAACGATACGGGGCGCAACATTTCTTTTTCACCGACGAATGCTTCGCCCTGTCGCCCACGAAGCGACTCTGCCAGCAGATGATCGAGAAGCGACTCGACGTGAAGTGGACGTGCGAAATGCGGTTCGAGAAGCATCTCACCCGCGATCTGCTGGCGTCGATGCGGAACGCCGGGTGTTTGAAGATCGTCTTCGGCCTCGAATCCTTCAACCCGCGCGTGATGGATCTCATGAAAAAGGGGATCAAGCAAGAATGGGTGCGACGCATCGCGGACGATTGTGTCGATCTCGGCATCGCGGTGCATTGCTATATCATCGTGGGGTTCCCCACGGAAACCGAAGCGGAGGCGCTCGAGACGATGAGTTTCATCGTGGAAAACAAGAAGCTCCACGATTCATACGGGTTCTCCTGCCAACCGTGCCTGTTCGATCTCGAGAAGGAAGCGCCGATCATGAGCGATCCGGCCGGGTACGGGATCAGGCGTATTATGCGCCCCGCGGCAGAGGATCTCAGCCTCGGGTTCTTCTATGAAGTGCAAGGAGGCATGACGCCGGACCAAGCCGCAAAACTTTATCAGTACGTCTATGAACGGGTCAGTGAAGTGGTCTATGAGCTGCCCTTCAATTATTCGATGGCCGACGGGTTGTTGTACATCGCAAAGGCGAAAGCAGAGACCAGACAGGCGCCTCAACCGATCGGCTGATAGCCTGTGCGGTCCGTCGCTGCCGACTGGATAGCATTGACCCTGTTTTTTCCCGAACGATATAATGCCTCGCGCACGGAGGGGCCGTTCGTGATCAAGGCAGCAACCACCGGTGAGCGACTGGCTGGGAAAATCGGGGATTTTGGCCTCCTGTTCGAGTACACCGTCAAGCTCGTCCTGGCGACCTCTTTCCTGGAGCTGGTCCTGTATCGCTTGGTCTCCCGCCTCGGGATGCATGTGAGCAAGATGGCGGTGGCCCACCCGTGGATCACACCCACGTTCACTGCCTTGACCGAGGTGGGAGCCTGGTTGCTGAACATTGTGGCCGTGTTGTTGTTCCTGGGCCTCACCCTGACGCTGGTCAATCGAGGAGTGGGATATGGGACGAGCCGCCTGACCAAACTGGCCTTGGCGGGTACGACGCTGCTACTGCTGCTGACCGTCGGATTCTTGATCGTACAACCGGGGATGCTGGGCGCGATCATCTATAACGGCCTGGCGCTGGGCACGCTCACGTTGTTGGTGCTGGAATATCTGACCACCCATCAGGAGCGGGCGCAACGCCTTCTCGTCGTGACGTACTTTCTCGGGATTTCAGGGTGGTTGTATTATCAGATCGTCTCGACGATCTATGGTTTGTCCGGAACGCTGGCGGCTCCGCCTTTCGTCTATGAATCTCATCGGGTCGGCGAGGCGCTGATGGTCCTGGCAAGCATGCTCGCATTCATGGCATTTGGACCGGGGGTGTCCTTGCGAACGAGGAATCGGCGGCAGCGGAACCGGGCGATTTGGTTTTGGGCGACTACGGGTGCGCTTTTTACGACGCTGATCTTCACCGACTACCTGTTGGACTTGTACGATCCGGCGTTGGCCTCGGCGGTGAGGCAAGCCTCGCAAGGGATCGGTTGGATTTTCCAGTTCGGCATGGGCTATACGTTCTATCTCCCGTTCGCGGTTTACCTCGGGGGTCTGCTCTGTTGGTCGTACACCGTGATTAAGCTGCTGAGGATGGGACGGTTGGCGGGCTACGGCATCGGCCTCATGTTCATGGCCGGGTACGCGTTGCTCTTTTCCAACCTTACTCTGATGGTGATTCTGGGGGTGATGCTGCTCACGCTCGATCGGGTCAAGCCGACTGTAACGGAATCCGTGCCCGCCGCCGGCCGTCCGTTAGTGGGATCACCCGATGGACTCATCATCCGAGAGGCGTGACAGGGTACCGAACACCGGGATCGAAATTCTATGGATACACCGACACCGATGTCAGCACCGACTCAGACCGTCGTCGCAATTGACCCGGGCGATCAGCCCTTGTCGGCGGAAGAAGAAATCGCCGAAATCGAGAAGTTGCTCGCGACCGAGCCGGACGATTTTCAGGCTCGCTGCCGCCTGGGCGAACTCTACTTCAGTAAGGGCCGACTCGACGATGCCCTCGCGGAAGTGAAAAAGTCGATAGAAATGGCCGAAGCCTTGCGCGCGGAGATGAACCGCTCGCTCGCCATGTACTACTCGAACCTCGGGACCATCTATGCGACGAAGAACATGACTGATGAGGCCGAGGCCGAGTTTCGACACGCGTTGGAGGTTTTCCCGCAGGACGTGCTGGCGCTGTTCAATCTCGGCCGGGTCTACGCGGACAAGAAGAAATACATGGAGGCGAAAGAGTACTACGAGCGCCTGGTTGAGATCACCCCGGATGATCCGATCGCGTGGTACAACCTGGCCGGGGTGTATATCGAGCTGGATAACCCACAAGTATCCGACTACAACACGATCGACATGGGGATTCAGTGCTATCTCCGAACGTTGGAACTGGACCCGAAGCATTTGGAATCGAGCTTCAAGCTGATGGAAATCGCCCTCAATCACCAGAAAACGGACTTGGCGATCACGGTCATGGAGAACGCCGTGGAGTACAATCCGGATGAGCCGTTGGCCTATTACAATCTCATCAGCGTCTATGACAAGTGCAAGATGTTCGAGAAGGCCGAGGAGGCGCGCAAGCGCCTGAAAGAGCGGTTCGCAAAGAAAGCGAAAGACGGTTCCGGGGCCTGATTCACCCTTTACGAAGGAGCACATTATGTTTGGGAGTCTTGGGTTTACAGAGCTGATCCTGATCCTCGTCATCGTTCTGATCATATTCGGAGCGGGGAAGCTGCCGCAGTTGGGCGAAGGGTTGGGCAAGGCGATCAAGGGATTCAAGAAGTCCGTGCATGAGGCGGATGCGATTGAAGCCGAAGCCCAGTCGGCGGCTCAGCCACATGTCGTGGCGCCGCCCCAATCCATCGCCGCGCAGCCGGCCCAGCCTGTGACCGTGGACCAGCCGGCTGCGACCGTCCAGCCGGCCACGCGCGGGTAAGCGAATCACTCACGGTGAGCGAGGGGGCGTACGTCGCATCCTATGGACACAGAACTGCGGCTGGCCGAGGGCTACATCGAAACGTTTGCTGGCAACGGCAAGGCCAGGAGTACGGGTGATGGCAAACGGGCGGTGAAAGCTGGGATTCCGCTCCCGCATCACGCCGCGCTCGACCAGGAAGGGCAATGGCTCTACGTCGCCGAGTCCGGCTCCGACCGCATCCGGCGCATCGATCTGAATGCGGGGACGCTGCACAATTTTGCCGGGATTGGCGAGACCTGCTACTGTGGCGACGAAGGCCCCTGTGGCGAAGCCGGACTCTACCTGCCGCTGGATGTCGCGTTTGATTCCCGAAACAACTTGTACATCTGCGATTCAGGAAGCAATCGTATTCGGAAGGTCGATCGCGAGACGGGCATCATTACGACGGTGGTCGGCACGGGCCAGCACGGCTTTAACGGGGATGGTCCGGCGTTGGAAGTGAATCTCACCTGGCCGTCCGCGATCGCGTTCGATCGGGACGACGTCCTGTATATCGCCGATACCCAGGCGCACAAGGTGAGGCGGTACGATCCGAGGACCGGAATGGTCTCGACGATCGCCGGAACGTGGACCGCGGAGGATGATGCGCGCGAACAGCCGTTGGTCGCCCGCAATCTCGTGGTCCTTTCGGGCGATGCGATCGGCATCGATTTCAGCGACGATCACGGATGGCTCATGCCGGTCTGTTCGGACGGATTGGATTTGTCGATGTATCTGGATGATGGAAAGCCCGCGTTGGACGCGCGTCTCTATGACGTCGTCGGCATCGCGGTAAGCAACAAGGGCGACGTGCATCTCGTCGATAAGGGCAGCAACCGCGTACGGAAGATCGATGCGCCCACGGGGGTTATTTCGACGGTCGCGGGCGTCTGCCGATACGGGTACGACGGTGACGATAAGCCGGCGACCCGAGCCATGTTGCATGCGCCGGAAGCTGTGCTGTTCGATCGCGAGGACACGTTCTACATCTCGGATACGATGAATCACCGGGTTCGCAAAGTGGATGCCGACACGGGCATCATTACGACGGTGGCGGGCAACGGCGACAGCGGATACGAAGATCAGCATATGGGCGGCTGCGGCGCCGCGCGGTTCGTCGCCAAGGAATCGGCCGGGATGCTCAAGCATGGCGACGGTCTCCTGGGGATCGAGGCGGTGGTGAATGCACCGGTGGGATTGGCGTTGGATCGGCAAGGGCATCTGTATATCTGCGAGCGTGGAGAAAACAAAATCCGTCGGCTGAAGCTCGCATAATTGTCAACCTCATCGTCCTTCTTCTGTGTCTCACGCGGCTGTTGTGGCAGTCGGGGGTTGACTTGGACAGATTCCGTCGATTCTCGGAAGTACTGCATGGTGCGAATGACGACTCTCTGCCGGTCCCGTCCCTTCCTGATCGTGTTCCTGTCGAGTCTTCTTCTTACGGCCATCCTCCTCGGTGGATTCGGGATTCCCCTTGTCAGTTCCGAAGGTATCACGATCCGATCTTATTGGATTGAAGGTGATCTACCCGGTGCGCCGGATGATTCGGCGTGGAGCAAGGTCCCGCCGATGACCCTCCCGCTCAGCGGGCAAGTGATTACGCGACCGGTTTGGCCGGAGCCGACCGCACGGGCCTTGGTGGTGCGATCGGTGCACAACGGGACCGACATGGCGTTTCTCCTCGAGTGGCAGGATAACACCAAGAACGATCGGCTGACGCCGGGGACATTCCGGGACGGCGTGGCGATCGGTCTTCCTCTCGGCGACGCGCCGGCCTTTTTCTGTATGGGACAGCTCGATCACTACATCAATATCTGGCATTGGAAGGCGGATTGGCAGAGCGACATCGATCGACGGGCGGCGCGGATGTCCGAGAAAAAAGAGGGTGGTGTGCGAACGTTTGAGGTCATTCCTCGCCGGATCTCTTCCGTGGAAGATCTGATCGGAGGGGGATTCAGTACGTTGACGACGAAGGAAAAGCAGGGACGCGTGCAGGGCAAGGCATTATGGAAAGACGGCGTCTGGTATGTCGTGATGCGCCGTCCGCTCCTGAGCGAAGAACCGGAGAACGAAGCCAAGCTGGTCCCCGGCCGTGTGCAGACCGTCTCATTCGCCGTCTGGAACGGGGAGAACAAAGAACGCAACGGCCAGAAGGCCGTGGCGCCATGGTTTCAGCTGGCGATCGATCCCAGCGCCAAACTCTAGCAGGGTTGTGAAAAAGTCCGCCAGCGTGGTTCTCAGTCGTCCGTCTCCTTGCGGGATAGCTGGACGGGCTTTTTGACGACCCTGCGTATCAGAAACATTCGGCATCTGGTTTGGGGGCAGGAATGTGAAAGAGGGAATTGCGGTGAGTGTTGTTATCGTGAGTAGTCTCCTTTTTGCCAGCGTGGGAGTCGCGCAGGGTGCGGGCGTGCCCAATGGGATGACGGAGGAGGAGGCAGCGCGGCTCGGGGAAGAGTTCGGGATCGTCGTCGGGCCGGTGGATGAGGAGATCCAACAAGAGCTGAAGCTGCAGCAGCCGCAAGGCGTTGCCGTGTTTGAAGTGATCGGCAATTCTCGGGCGGACAATGCGGGCATCAAGGTCCGATCGGTCATCAAAGAAATCGACAAGCACGAAATCCGGAACATGGCCGATTTCGGACAGGCCATCAAGAAGGCGATGAAAGAATGCAACTTTACCGTCGGAACCTATGAAACGGCGGACCCCGGCGATCCGGTTGGGTGGGGCGTCAATTTCCATTTTGTCGGCTGTAAGCGGGATTAGCGAAGGGTTGGCGGGGCATGACGAAACGACGAACCGTTCGGGCGATCTGGGTGGTGGTGATGATCGCGGGCCTCTACGCGTACGATCATGAACGGGCGTTCGCGCAAAAACCGGATGGCCAGGCTCCCGCCGATTGGCTAGCCGAAATCGAACACGTGTTCATCCGCTCGGAAGATTGCAAGCAGTGCCATGACCGCCACTATGAGGAGTGGAAGGGTGTCAGGGAGCAGACACCGGACCTAAAGATGTTCGGCCGGGTTGATGCGGCTCTCTTACACGGCACCTCCTTGGAATCGCCCGTCTTTCGGACGGTGCTGGGCCTGTGGATGCAGACGAATCCATCTCCGGATGATCGGCGACGATGCCTGTCCTGCCACGTGCCCTCCACAACCGTATTCCCGCAGCATGCCGATAAGATTGTGGCGCAGATCCTGGCCGGCAAGCCTCAGGTCGAGGGGATCGGCTGCGCGTCCTGCCATCTGATCAATGCAGTGGAACGAACGCCGAGCCCGCCGCCAACCTATAAGGTGCAGCCGGGAAGGGTACTCTATGGGCCCTACGCTGATCCGGAAGAGAACCTGGTCCATTCGGCTCAGCAGTCGAAGCTGTTTCGCGAGGCCGCCTTTTGTGCGTCATGTCATTTCGACAAAGTGAAAGATGTGACGCAGAAGGACCTGCCAGGAGAAATTCTCCAGGGCACGATCTGTCAGGATTGCCACATGGAGCCCTCGACAGGGAGTTCGACATCGCGGCGCGGCGCCATGACCAGAGCCATCGGCCGCCATTGGTTTCGCGGCGTTGTGGTCGCCGGCACCATGTTGCGGAATCGCAACCTCCAGGCCGAGTGGATTCCCCGCATCGATATCGACGTGACAAAAAGCACCGGCACTGCCCTGGAGGGACTCGCGCTCGTAAAGATCGGGAGCCTCCCGCACAGCTTTCCCGACGGCGATCCAGTGCTGAAGCAGTTCTTGCTGACCATCACGACGAAGGATGCGAAGGGCAAGGTGCTCGCCGAGGAGACGAAACAGTTCGGCTTGCCGTACAATAAGATCTTGCGTGGTCCGATTCCCGATCCCTTCATCAAGGGCGGCAACACCAGGAAGGTCCCGTTTGCCCAGACGTGGCCGGCCGGCACGACCGCCGCGTCCGTGGAGGCGGTCCTCAACTATGCACTCATTCCGACTCCCGAACCAGCCTTGAGGGAGAAGTACCTCACCACATTGGCTAGCGACAAGGACCGGGATGAGGCGAAGAAGATCATCGATGAATATACGCAGCCGCACATTCTGACCTATCGCGTCAAGTCGTTGTAGGGAAGGAACACAGATCGTGGGGCCAGCCAGGGCACTGACGGTTGCGGGAGTCGTCACGGCGGCGTTAACGAGCTGGCTGGTTGCGTTTGGCGGTGGGAACATTCCCGGCCTGGCGCAGGAGGTCAAGGCTCAAGCGCTCATCGAGAAGGCCTTCCCCCATTCCACCAAATGCAAACGCTGCCACGAGCGAGTCTATGAAGAATGGGAAACCTCGCCGCTGTCAAAGTCGATTCATTCCCCGGCATTCCGCGCGTCCCTCAACGCGTATCTGAATTCGTCGGCCAGCAAAGACCAGGCCGCATGCTTCCGTTGCCATGCCCCGCACGTGCGCGAATTTACGGATCACACGCAGCTGTTCATTGATCAAGCAAAGTCCGGGGACCCCACGCTTGACGGGGTGGCCTGCTCGCAATGCCACTTGATCAGACAAGTGGATCGCGCCAAGCATCCACCGGAGCCGAAGTATGAAATCGGCAGCAAGACGCTCTATGGACCGTACAAGGATTTTGTCCAGAACCTCGCGCACCAGTCGATGGAGTCGAGCCTGTTTCAGAAATCCGATCTCTGCCTGAACTGCCACCAGTCCGTGCCGTCCGCGACCAATCTCGGCAAGGCCAACGATCTGCTGGGCAGCTCGGATCAGAGTCAGGCCGTGAGGTCCGGCAAGGAATGTCAGAGTTGTCACATGCCCGAGCAGGTCGGGGAGTCGGCGAACGGGGAAAAGAAACGCAAGGTCGCCAACCACACGTTTCCCGGGCGCATCGGCAAACTACGGCAGGAGGCGGCGAAGCTGGACGTGCTGACGAAGGTCGAGGGCGACAAGACGACCGTCACGGTGAAGGTCCAGAGCCTGGTGCCGCACAATGTGCCCACGACCCACCCGGCCTGGGCCACAGTGGTCTTGGGTCTTGAGGTGAAGGGAAAGAATCTCAAGACGGTGTTTTCGGACAACCGGGTCTATGGCCGGACCTACGCCGATGCGAACGGACAGAAGACCGTGTTTGACTTTGAGGCGGTAAAAGTCCTGGAAGACACCGTGTTGAAGCCTGAAGAGGCACGAATCGAAACCTTCTCGTTCCCAACGCCGAAAGACACCAAAACATTCGACGTCGATGTCGCTCTCAATTACGGGCCAATCACCGGCCCCGCTGCGTTTCTCGAGCGCGTCGAAGCCGAATCCGCCAAAGGCTCGCAGGACCCCGTCTTCCAGGCGATTGAAATCGCGAGGCGGACGGAGAATATTCCCGTAAACAAGTAACCGGTTAGGCGTAAGACGTGAAACGTGAAAGGTGAAACGTCTTCGGAATGAGGCTCAATTAAGCCCCGTCTAACGTTTTACGTTTCACGAACTATTCGAAGATAATGCGCGAGCCGGGTGATTTCATCCTGAAGATCTGCAGAGCGCTGTAAATCCCCTTGGCCGGGTGGTTGAGAATGAGGCGTGAATTGGTAATGTGGCTGTCCAGAAGTTCGTACTGCCCGCCGCTGTAGTACAGGTCGCAGTCGTCGATCTGGCAGTTCTTGTAGACGTGATTATCCAACGCCAGTTTGGCCTTGCTGAAGTTCTGTCCGTCAATGATGATGTAACTCGGTTCGAATCCCATCGTCCGCTTCCCCGTGGCGCACTATAGCAAGTCTGTGCGTGGTCTGCAAAGCAGACTCCGCGACGAAACCGCCCTTTCCAGCCATCGACGATGGTGAAGGTCTAGGGGTCGACCCGGTTCGCCGAGCGATCCGGAGATTTTTCCGCATCCGGTGTATTTCATCTTGATCCTCCTGCCTCACCTGTATAGAATGGCCCAACTTTTCGGCTAGTTAGCTGCACGACTCAACCTGCACCATTCTACGGTTTCCCCACTCGCCTCACGTACGTTGGATGGGTTGAAGCCACGGGGAGCCGTGTGACATAAGACATTGGATTCATCACCAGGAGGGTATCCCGTGAGCGATTCAGCGATTGTCACCTTTGCGTTGATTGCGGCAGTGGCCGGTATTGCCTATGGC
>JBQTIO010000037.1:0-13709 GCA_052388075.1 Nitrospiraceae bacterium | reverse complement strand
AAGAAACGGCGCCACATGAACCCCTTTCCTTCATCGGCCACGCGATAGGTCAGACATCGGGCGTCCTTCTCGTAGAGGACCTGAATCGCGACACGCCGGTCTTTGAGGCGGGCGTCGTTCAACCGCTCCAGAAGTAGTCCCTCATACCGCCCTTCCGCCAACGCCTTCTGTTTAGCCTGATGGAACATTTCGAGATTGCCATGTTCCACGGCGTTGAGCAGCAGCTCATACAGCGCGCCGCGCACACGCAGCCGCTGCGCTTCGGAAAGCGTCGAGGCCGTGGTCCGTATCAGCCAGGAGACCACCGCGGGAATGTGGTTCGGATGCGAATCCATGGACAACCGGTACTCCGTTCGGCGGATGCCGGCGATATCGGCCAGACCTTCCGGCAACTGGTCTCGCGCACGCTGCAGAGCATGGGCCAGTTCTTCTTCAGCAACTGGCTTGTGTAGACAGTCAACCACTCCTGCGCGGAGGGCCTGCACGACCGCAGGCTCCGGTGCGTCCTTTGCCATGACAATAACGAGGCATGGTTCATGACGACTTCGGAGTTCTTTGGTCAGGGCGAGACCCGCCCCTTCCGGAAGAAACAGATCAGTGATCACGATGTCCGGAGCCGCAAGGCCGATGGTGGTCAGGGCAGTGGAGGGATCCGCGGCTGCGACGACGGAAAATCCCCTTCCCTCCACGTGATCGGCAATGCGCGCTTGGGTCTCCCGACAAGGATCGATGACCAGCACCGTGCATGGGGGAATCTGCGAGGTCATGCGGCGAGCCCTTTGTTGAGCACGTTGCGAAGTGCGGCCAGCAGCCGGAAGAGCTCCGTCTCCAGCGTGGAATAGACCGCCACAGCGGACGTTAGGTCGCCAGCTTTCCCCAATGCCTCGAGTTGTGTGGCAGCCTCAAGGGCGGCAGGCGCACAAAACTGTAAGATAGCGCCTTTCAAACGATGGGCAGATCGGGCCAGGGCCTCTGCGTCCTGTGCGGCTAGTGCCGCCCGGGTTTCCGCTAAGTCCTTCGGCCCATGTTCCACAAATAACTCGGCTATCGTCTGAAAACAATCTCTGTCATGATCGACTCGGGCCAATGCCTCATCGACGTTGAAGATCGCCTCGTGACTCATGCGGTCGACTCCTTCAAACAGACGTTCGTCAACAGGACCTCAAAGGATCTCAAGTCCCATCAACGCGACATCATCGGGAAAGTGGTCATGTCCAAGCCACCGTGCCGCCTCATCGATCGTTTTTGAAATCACATCGGTCAACGGTCGACGGCCCAATTCACAGATTGTCTTTTCCAAGCGGGCCTGTCCCCACAGTTCACCGGTCGGCGCAGGAACTTCGTAGAGGCCGTCGCTGAGCAAATACAACCGGTCACCAGGCGTCACCGAAACATCCATGGTGGTATAGGTGTTGGCACAATCAAATCCGAGCGGCAGGTTCGAATGTGTCAGCCAGGAAATCTCCCCGGAGCGGCGATGAAGAAACGCGCCATTATGCCCGGCCGTGGCGTAGGAGAGTGTCCGTGAGCGGATGTTGAGCCGTGCAAAGACGACCGTAAAATAGTTCCCGTCTTCCGTCAGCGGAAATTGCGTATTGGCTTCCGTCAGGATAGCGCCAGGATCGTGCGATCCTACCTGATTCAGGAAGCTAACTCCTCGCAGGAACGTCGACAACGACGCCGACCGCAGCGCCGGCGACACACCGTGGCCCGAAGCATCGAGCAAGTACAGACCGAGCAGATCCTCAGACCAGGACAGGATATTGAAGAGGTCTCCCCCCAAGGCAAGTGAAGGCCGATACGCATGGAACATCTGCACGCCGGGAAGGATTGCTCCGGGGATCGGCAACAGCGACTCGACATACCGCGCGGCGGATTGAAGCTCTCGCTCGAGCACTTCCTGCTTATGCCGAATGTCATCTCGAGCATGCTCGAGGGAGCGTACGAGACTAGCGGCTCGTAGACCGGCCCCGACGCGCGCGGTGATTTCCTGCTTGCTAGCGGATTTGCTGAGGAAATCATCCGCCCCACGGGTGAGCCCTTCGGCGATCTGCTCAGGCTGATCGTGGCCGGTCATCATGAGAATCTGGCTGGATTGGATGGCTGGATCTCGCCGGACCTGTTCACAGAATGTGGGCCCATCCATTCCCGGCATCATCCAGTCGAGGATCGTCAGCTCCGGCCGCTCGCGGCGAAGTAGCTCAAGCCCGGTCTTGCCGTCGCCGGCTTCGATGACGCGATAGCCGAGCCGTTTGAGACGGGCCGCCATACTGACGCGTGTAACCGGCTCGTCATCCACGACGAGCACAGTGGGAGGAGTCGTTCTGGCGGCCTCGTGAGGCGACGGTGTGGCCATCCGGCTACGCCGCCTGTTGATGGCCTGCTAACGCATCCTGCTCGTTGTCGTACATCGGAATGATCTTCGGGATATTCGCCAGACTCATGATTTCCCGCACATAGCATTGCGGGTTCAGCATGCTCACTTTGCCCTGGTGCAACTTGAAATTCTGGGACGCGAAGGCCAGCAAGCCTAGACCGGAGCTGTCCACAAATCGCACCTTGGCCATGTTCAGAATGAGATGCCGGCAGCCCCTCTCGCGGATGGATTCTACGGCCTGTTTGAACTGCTCGCGATTGTCGCAGGTGAGATCACCGACCATCTCCAGAATGATACCGTTCGGAACCGGACGTTCTTCAATTTGCATCGACATGACAACCTCCTTTACGGTCAACAGCACGGACAAGTTAGGGGTTGGGCCACATACATGGTCACGCGGCCTACACACCGGTGGCCTCCGCTTTGGAAGGAGACACTGGCAACAGCGCGTGAATATTGGCGCCGCGGACTCAGCTGGACTCGCGAGTCCACGTTGTCGTCAATGATGACGATCGTTGTGTTTGCCATGGAATCAGCTCCTTTCCTGCTGTGGCCATCAGGATGCAAACCCACCTGCCCGCAGGACTTCTAGGCCGAGGTCCCTCGAGGAACGGTCAGCGGCGGACCTCTCGAAGCCGCCCGCTCAGGACTCCAGCTCGGCCTTTACGATCGGAGATTCTGACCGTCCGACTGCACCCTCCAACGCGGTGATCAGGAGTTCTTCCTGCACCGGCTTATGCATAACGGCCAACGCGCCGGTTTCCAGCCCTTTGAATTCACTTTCGAGAGATTCGTCGGCCGTCAGAATGATCACGGGAATGCTGGCGAGCACCGTATTGGCCTTCAGCCGTTGCAACACAACAAACCCACTCCCGCCCGGCAGACCAAGGTCTAGAATGATGGCATCCGGCTGCGTCTGCCGGGCGATCGCGATCGCCTGCACCGCATCCGCCGCAAACACCGTGTCGTACTGGTGCTTCTGGAGCCGGGCGCTCACGAGCAGGCGCGTCTCGGCATGGTCGTCGACGATCAGGATCTTTTTTTTGGCCATCAGACCGACTCCTTTCTTCCTCTGGATGGTTCCGCTTGATGCAGGGCCGCGACTTGTTCCTGTTCGCGCAGCAAGACCGTTCGGACCAACATAAATTCCGCTTCGAGCTGGGCGATGCGGGCGCCGGCCTGCGCCAGTGCCTTGGTGCGGCCGAGCGTTTGCAGTTCGCCGCAGAGCTGCTGCATGCGCCCGGCACCCAGGTTGCCGCTGGAGCCTTTCAGCTTGTGCGCCGCCTCTACCAACCCCGTCGCATCGCTCCGGCGGACCGCGGCCTGCATCTGCTCCTCTAAGCGGGGCGTCTCGTCCAAAAAATCGCTAATGAGAGTGGTCAGCAACGCGCCTGTTTCATCCAACTGCCGCAGATCCGTCAGGACCGCCGGATCGACCGCGGCGACGCCCGCCCCGCGCTCCTCGGACTGGGACGCCGGCCCCTCGCCGGAGGGATCGGCACGGCCCGCGTCCCAACGCGCCAGGGCCGCTGCCAGGTCCTCGCGCCGCACCGGTTTTGGGACATAATCGTCCATGCCGGCCTCCAGACACCTCTCGCGATCGCCTGGCAGCGAATTCGCCGTCATGGCGATGATCGGGATCCGACGCGCGGCCGCAGGATCCAAACCCATCGCTTCTCGCCGGCGGATCGCACGGGTCGCCTCGAACCCGTCCATTTCCGGCATCTGGCAATCCATGAAGACCAGCGCATAGGGGACCCGCGCCACTGCCTCTACCGCTAGGCGGCCGTTCGCCACCACATCCACGCGGTAACCCGCTCGCTCCAACATCTTGGCCGTGACCTTCTGATTCACGACGTTATCTTCCACCACAAGCACTCGAGCGCAGCGCCTCGTCTGTGCCTCACTGACCGTATGGCGGGTGATGAGCGGGATGGGGCAGGACCCCTCAGACCCTGGCCGCGTTGACAGGCCCTCCAGAGCCGTGCGGAGGCACTCGTAGAGCTGCGCGGGGCGGACCGGCTTCATCAGGAAGGCATCGAAGCCGGCTGCTTGAGCGGCCTGGGCCGCACCGCGATACCCGCGGGCGGTGAGCAGGCTGAGCCGGACCGGGGCGACGGCCGGGTCGGCCTTAATCCGCCGCGCGACTTCCAAGCCATCCGGTTCCGGCCGCTCCATATCGACAATCGCCACCTCGAACGGAGCGCCCATCTCTCCTGCCCTCCGTAGTCGTGCAAGCGCCTGCTCCCCATCGGCCACGCTCTCGGGACGCATGCCTTGCGCCAGCAGTTGTTCCTCGAGAAGAATCCGGGTCGTGGCATGATCGCTCACAATCAGCACCCGGTGATCCCGTAAGACCGCCCGGGATGCCGGCAAGGGAATCGGCGGCTCTGGCTGGCGGATCATCTGAGCGGTGAACCAAAACCGGCTGCCCTGGCCCACCGTACTCTCGACGCCGATCCTGCCTTGCATGAGTTCCACGAGTTGCTTACAGATCGCCAAGCCCAGCCCAGTCCCGCCGTACTTGCGGGTGGTGGACCCATCGGCCTGCACGAAGGGGTGAAACAGTTTTCCGCATTCCTCGGGCGTCATCCCGATGCCCATGTCGCTGATTTCGAACCGCAGCACCACCGTGCCCTCCGGTTCGCCGGCCTCCGAGTCGTCCAGCCCAACTCGCACCATCACCTCGCCCCGCTCGGTAAACTTGATGGCGTTGCTGATCAGATTCATCAGAATCTGTCGCAAGCGTCCCGGGTCGCCTTGCAGGGCGGTCGGGACGGGAGCCTGCACGAGGGTACTCAGCTCCAGCCCCTTGGCGCGGGACTGTTCGGCCAACAGCGTGACGACATCGTTCACCAGCGTCCGGAGATCGAAATCGAGGACCTCCAGATTGACCTTGCCGGCTTCGATCTTCGAGAAGTCCAGGATGTTATTAAGGATACCCATCAGATGTTCGCCGGAGCGGCGCACGATCTCTGCCTGCTCTCGCTGCTCATCGGTCAGGTCCGTTTCGAGCAACAGGTCTGTCATCCCGATCACCCCGTTCATCGGCGTCCGGATCTCGTGGCTCATCATGGCTAAAAAAGAGGCTTTGGCTTGCGCGGCGGCCTGAGCTTGCGCAAGTAACAGATCCAGCGTGCAATTCTTGTCCATTATTTCTTGCACGTAGGAATTTGTTTGCGCCTCCGCCCGCTTGCGCTCGGTGATGTCGCGAACCGCGGCGATGACGAACAGGCCCTCCCCGGTCGTCAAGGGGCTCAAGCTCACTTCCACGTTGATTTCCCTGCCGTCTTTTCGCCGAACGAGCAACTCACGAGCCATTCCCATCGGGTGGACTTGCGGGTTGGCAACATATCCGGCCCCGTGGTGTCCATGGGTATCGCTCAGATGTGCCGACAACAGCATCTCGACGGGATGATCCAGTAATTCCTCACGCGCATATCCGAACAAGGCTTCAGCCTGCCGGTTCACGATCACGATCCGACCTCCGTGATCGGTAATGATCATTGCGTCGGGCGTAGCGTCCAACAGGCCTCTGAATTTCTGTTCTGTCTGCGTGCGTCGCAAGAGGTCTGCCTCGGCTCGGACATACTCATTTTTCAAGCGTCTCGTCGACCAGAGCAGGAGTCCCCACAGCGGGCCAAACCCGAGCATTCCCGCCATTCCAAGATTTCTGAGCATGTCCCTGGTGGGCGCTACGATGGCATCGCGATCCAGCCGGACAAGCAGGCCCCACCCAAGCTCAGGCAACTGTGGCAACCCCTTGGATTTGGCATATCCCGTGACCACCGTAAGGTCCCTCCGCTCATGGTGCTCCTCGACATATCCAGATGAATTCGTGCTGATCAGCTCCGCGGAGGGAAGACCAAGCTGTTGAAGATTCGCCATTCCCTCCTGTCGCAAGATCGAATCGACAATTAGGTCTCCTTGTTTATTCAGGACCTGCCATTCGAGGGACTGTGATGTTCCCATTTGGTCCTGGAGAGCGATCATCTTACGTGTGACGACATCTTCCAACACAGGAATCCCCACCTCCGCCACCACCAGGCCATCAAACTCCCCGGCCCTATTCAGAACGGGAGCGGTCATGGTGACCACCGGGCTACCGTCTCCCAATACAGAAGGAGCTGCATCTTCCAGGTGAGGGGCATGGAGGAGCCGGCCAGCCTGAAACCAGGTGCTCGCCCTGCAATCCCGCCCGATGGTTGCCGCATCCGTTGCGACCATGACACGACCGTCCCGGTCAGTAACGGCGATCCACAGATAGACGGGATAGGCTTCTTGAACCCGCTGAAAGTATCTTGCCTGTGCAGCCGAACTTCGGTTCTGACCGGCCGTGACGTAAGACATCATCTGCACATCGCCATAACGTTCGGCCAGCATCTGATCCAGGGAATCGACTGCGCTGACCGCTGCGAAGGCGAGACTTTCCCCAGTGTTCTGTACCAGACGCGCCTCTACGTAGCGCAGGGCCAGGCCTCCGGCCAGGAGTGCGATGAGAGTCATTGCGATGATGAGGGGATGCTGCCAGGAGTACGGCTGGCGAGACGACTGGCGATGCACGGTGGTGCCTGTGGCGTGAAAGCTTGCTTGGTTGTGATCATTCATCGTGTCGTTCCATCTTCAGTCTATGGGCTGAAATGCGACGATCCCATTCGCGAAATAGCCGACTCGTCCCGAGCCCAGCGCGCCGGACAGGGGCCCACATACTACGCGATGGATCATCCGTTCAACGGGAGCGGTAGCAGCATCGCCGCTCCTAGTTCGTGAGGCTCGTCGAACTCAGCGGGCGAGTGTTGAGGACCTGGCGCACTCGGCTGGCCAACAGGCCCGTGGTAAACGGTTTGTGGAGGAAGTTTGTATCCGCCGCGATGAGCCCACGTCGTAGCACGGCATCGTCCGTGTATCCCGACATGTAAAGCACTTGGAGTTCCGGCAGCTTGGCCACGAGGCGTTCCGCGAGTTCGCGTCCGTTGAGTTGCGGCATCACCACGTCCGTCAACAACAAGTGGATGACATTCTTGTGCTGTTCGCTGATGACCAAGGCTTCGGCGCCGTGGGAAGCCTCCAAAACGGTATAGCCGTGCTGCCGCAGAGTGTGGGAAACCAGAGCGCGCACTCCCGGCTCATCCTCCGCCACTAAGATCGTCTCACTCCCAGCTACCGTCGATCCCTGATTATCCTCATCCCCCGTGGGGTCGATGACACATTCGACTCGTGGGAAATATAGCGAGAACGTCGTACCCTGACCCACCGAACTATTGACGTGAATGCACCCGCCGCTTTGCCTCACGATGCCGTAGACGGTGGAGAGACCCAACCCCGTTCCTTTGCCCTTCGGCTTCGTGGTAAAGAATGGCTCGTAGATTCGGGTCATCGTGTCGACGTCCATGCCGACACCCGTGTCGCTCACGACGAGCCGGATGTGCGGTCCAGGCTTCGCGTCCAGATGATCCTTCCGGATCGTCTCCTCTTGGAGATCGACGTTGTCCGTGGAGATCATGAGCCGACCGCCTCGGGGCATCGCGTCGCGAGCGTTCACCACCAGATTGATCACCGTCTGCTCGATTTGGCCTGGATCGGCTTTGACGCACCCGTGCAGTTGATCTGACACGCACCGGTACTCGATACCCTCACCCACCAGCGTCCGCAACATGGGTTCCAGGTTACCGACCAGCTTATCCAGGCTGACAATTTTCGGTTGGAGCACCTGCCGACGGCTGAAGGCCAGCAGTTGGGTCGTCAGCCTCCCCGCACGATTGCTCGCCTGCCGGATCTGTTCGACACTGCTGCGCTGGTCCTCCGTGAGCCCAGGATCGTTCGCGAGCAGGTCGCTGAATCCTCCGATGATCAGCAGCATGTTATTGAAGTCATGGGCGACGCCGCCCGCCAGTTGCCCGACCGCCTCCATCTTCTGCGACTGCCGCAATTGCTCCTCCAGTTCGCGGCGATCGGTGATGTTCCGCACGACGACTTGGATCGTTGGGGATCCCTGATCAGTCAAAGGAGACCCGACAAGCTCGACATCGATCATCGTTCCGTCGAGCCGAAGCATCTTGCACTCCAGAAGCGGGATGCGCCTGCCGCTTTCCAGCGCGTGACGGATTCGCTGGTTCATCGCCGGGTCGTGTTCGGGATGGAGAAAGTCGAACGCAGATCTGCCCATAATCTGCTCCGACGTCGTCGCGCCCAGGAGTGCCATGCCCGTGCGATTGATGAACACGATGCGATTTTGCTTGGTGATGAAGATGGCGTCTGGCGAGACTTCTACCAGGCAGCGATAGCGTTCTTCGCTGTCCCGCAGAGCCCGTTCGGCTCGCCGTTGCTCACTCATGGTGTCGAGCAGAACCGTCTTATCGCGGCTGAGCATTCGCGCCGCTTCATTGGTCAGCCCGTAAAAGACGGCGAGCAGAAGGAGAATGGGGATATGCAGCAGACGGCCTCCGTCCAGTTCGCTCGTTTCGTCGAAGCTCAGGAACAGAGCGATTGCGTAAACGAAGCACAAAGTCATGGACAGCCCGATCATTTGCTTTTGCGTCGGCGCAAAGGCGGCAATGAGCATGATCAGGAAGTACGTGATGTACAGATCCGAGCTTGCGTTGCCTGATAAATAGATGCTCAGCGTTGTCAGGATCGTGTCGCCTAAGGCCAACGCGGCGACGGACCAAGTGGATGCGATGATCTTGATCGGCACGACCAGCAACCCGACCACGGTGGTCAATAAACCGAGGGCGATGAGATCCAGATAAAACTGAGCGACCAGCGGCGTCTTGCTGAACAGTAACTGGTAGCACAGAACGATGGTCACGAGTGAGTGAAGAAGGATCAGCTGGTAGCGGGTCGGTGCTGTCGTCGGTACCAAGCCCTGGGAGCGTTCCGAGGCGACATCCTTGAGCCGAGAACGGAAGTTCATGGCTTTACGAGGCTCCACTACCGACAGGCTAAGAGGTCCACTGATGGAAAGTCTGGATACAGTTCATCATGTGTCGAAAGGCTTCCGCGACCGAGCTCACTGGAGCGATTCAAGCAGGTAAGTACGGCTGGGCTATCCGAGGCCCCAGGTGACGCTGACGATATCAACACGGTTCGCATGCGGACACGCTCCGCCGCAACGAGCTTGACGAACAACCCTCCGGTCGGCCCCATATCACCCTCCGACGTGACGGTTCCCGTCATCGCCAGTCCCGCAGGCATCGCATAGGCTTGGGTCAACATCAGTGTAAGGCCCTGTAAACAATCGTGGAGCAGTTGTTGCTGCTGCCGATCCATCTGGATGAATTCCACCCCGAATTCGCTCGCCCTCGCCCACCGGGTCGTGGCCAAGTCGATGCGGAGCAACCTTCCGCAGTTCGGCAAGGCCACCACCATTTTCAAATAGTCGCCCCTAGAGGCCGGCGTATCACTGCACAGCCGGGCGCCTTCTTTAGAGAGATCTTGCAATCTGCCTTCACCCGCAAAATGCTCGCCAAAATATTGGCACGGATAGTCGACCGTAAAACGCGCATGTTTGCGACGGTTCATGCAGAAGGCTTCCCGGCATTGGTCAGTCAAAGCGTTTCCTTAATTGTCGACAGCAACGTTTGCTGATTGAAGGGCTTGAGCAAGATCCTATCGGCGCCAAGTAGAAGCGCCGCGGGTTTTACGACCGACCCAGACGGGTCCACTGGGGATCCGCCGGTCATCGCAATGATTATGCACTTCGACCATCTCGACCTAATTTCTCGAATGACCTCGATGCCGTCTTTCTCGGGCATAAAAATGTCGGTGAGCACAATATCCGGCGGCTGGTGACGCACCGCGGCGAGAGCAACCTGTCCGTCGGGCGCATCGATGACAGCATATCCAGCCTGCTCGAGCAGGCGTCGAAGCATCGTCCGAATCACCACATCGTCATCGATTACGAGGATGCGGAGCGGCGTCGAGCGCGCAGATGCCTCCACGGGTACGTGCCCGGTCATACGGCAATCTTTCCGCCAGGGGTGTTGGTCTGCCGCGCACCAGAGGCTTCACACACTCGCTTCAGTGCTTGTCCCAGTTCATGGAGCGAAAAGCCCTTCTTTATGAATTCGGTCGCGCCGAGTTCCTGAGCCTCCCGTTCCAGCGCCCCCGTGCCCGCCCCCGACCACACGATAACGGGTGCCTGCCGGTCGACCGCGCGGATAACTCTGAGAACTTCGATGCCGCTGATGTCAGGCATGTTGAGATCGAGGATCGTGACTTCGGGTCGGTGATTCATGAATACATGCAGCGCAGCCTTGCCTCCATCAGCCCCCAGCACGTTGTGGCCAAGACGCGTAAGAATCGTCTTTAGTAGGTGGATGACCATAGGCTCATCATCAACTATCAGAACCTTGGCCATGTGCCGTGCCCCTTAATTGCGACGGGATAGCCCTGGTAGATCAACGACCAGCCCCATGTATCAATACAACGTATACAACCCGTAGCAATCGATCGGCATACGCAAAAGGTAACCGAAAAAGAAAAGTCAGGTAGACAAGTTCTACCGTACTGTTGGAGGTTTTATGGCCCTAGGCGTAGAGTAGAACTGTCCTGGGAGTTTTTTCGCAATTCATACTTGGCGAAATATACGGCCGCTTGCGACCGGCGAGTTAACCGGAGTTTGCGATAGATAATTCTGATGTAGCCGATCACTGTCTTTTCGCTGAGAGCGAGGACCGAGGCGATCTGCCGATTGGTTTTGCCTTCTGTCAGTAAGGCCAAAACCCGCCGTTGTTGGGGCGGGAATACCACGATATCTTGATCGACCGCAGCCGACGCCGATGGAGCCCGCATCTGGTGCATGATCACGTTTGTGATGGCCGGGTCGACGACGTAACCGCCGGTCGCAGCGGTTTCAAGCGCACGGCTCAACTCTTTGCCGGCAATCTTTTTCATGAGAAACCCGCTCGCTCCGGCATAGGTCGACTCTACAAGCGCACTCTGATCCTGGAACGAGGTGAGAAAGAGGACCCGCAGGTGCGGATGGGCGGACCGAATACGTCGGCAGGCCTCAATGCCCGATCCATCGGGCAGCCGAAGTTCCATCAGCACCAGGTCGGGCTTGAGGCGGTCTGCTTGTATAACAGCGTCGGCCGCGGTGCTGGCTTCCCCCACCACGCGAATCGTCTTGGATTTCTCGAACAACTTGCAGAGTCCCATCCGAAACACTTCATGATCGTCCACCAGCAGGAGACGGATTCGTTTCATCGGGCACTCCTTTCTTCGCTCACTGAGCTGGCAGGTCCAGGAAAATCTGCGTGCCCTTTCCCTGAGTCGAGACCAATATCCAGACGATGGCCAAAAGAAGCAGCGGACTATCTCTTGGTAGAAAAAGATGCACGGCAAGGAAGGTTCAGCAAAGACCGTGCCCTACGAGCTATCAAAAAATATGAGTAAAGTGAGGGAAAATCCGAAGACTGGATTCGAGATCGTGATGTGGCCCGTCAGAATTGACGACAGTTCTTCTGGCAGGTCGTCAATCGTTTGACGAAACGAGGGCAGGCTAATTCGCTAAGCTCTCCGAGTGGGACCGTGGATCGACACCCTTGCGCTTCAGCTTTTCGACGAGGGTGGTGCGATTGAGATGAAGCAGCTGCGCCGCGCGGGTCGTGACTCCGTTGGCTTTGCGCAGTGCCTCGATGATGAGATGGTTCTCGTACTCCTCAACTTCTCTGGACAGATTGATTCCACCTTCACTGAAACGGATGAATTGTTCCTTGATGTCCGGGGCGGCGGGTTTTCGGCTAATCTTCTCAGGAAGATCCTCAACGACCAGTGTCCCCTGCTTCTTGAGGACGACGAGGCGCTCGATCATGTTTTCCAATTCCCTGATGTTCCCCGGCCAGTCGTACGCCGTTAACAGGCGCAGTGCTTCAGGGTCGATGCCGGCAATCTCGGTATGTTTGCTCTGATTGAAGCGGGTCAGAAAATGGTCGATCAGGAGCGGGATGTCGCTACGGCGTTCCCTGAGCGGGGGGATGACAATGGGTATCACGTTGAGTCGGTAGAACAGATCCTGACGAAACCGCTTCTCTTCGACGAGCGATTCCAAGTCCTGATTCGTCGCGGCAATCATGCGTACGTCCACCTGGATGGTTCGACTCCCTCCCACACGCTCAAAGACCCGTTCCTGCGACACGCGGAGGAGCTTGACCTGCAGCGAAAGGCTCATCTCTCCGATTTCATCGAGAAATATGGTTCCCCCGTTGGCCAATTCAAACCGACCCATCCTGGTATGTGTCGCCCCTGTGAATGCGCCCTTCTCATGCCCGAAGAGTTCCGACTCGAGCAGAGTCTCAGGAATGGCGCCGCAATTGACCGGCACAAGCGGCCGGTCTTTCCGCAGGCTGTTGAAATGCAGCATGCGGGCCACCAGCTCCTTTCCCGTGCCACTCTCCCCTTGAATCATGACGGTGCTGTCGCTGTCGGCCACTTTGCGGACAAAATCCAGCACCTGCCTGATCGGCTCGCTCACCCCGACCAGCTGCTCCGGTCGGTATTGTTCGCGCACGGCTTTACGCAACAGATGGTTTTCCTGTCGTAACCGGTGAAATTCCACCGCCTTGCGCACGACCACCGCCACGGTTTCGGGATCGAACGGTTTGGTGATGAAATCGAAGGCACCGGATTTCATGGCGCGCACCGCCGATTCGATGGTCCCGAATCCGGTCATCATGATGGGAATGATTTTCGCGTCGAGTCGGGCGAGTCGATCGATGATTTCCAGCCCGTCGATGTCGGGCAGCTGAAAGTCCGTGACGACGATCTGGACCGGGGTGTCCTTCGCCACCTGGATCCCTTGTGCACCGTCGCTGGCGAGCGACACGGCATGCCCTTCCTGCGTGAGCGTTTCCTGGAGGACCTCCAGAACCGCCGGATCGTCGTCAATGACGAGCACGTGTGTCTGATTCATCGATGGTGCCCTCGGATGCTGAAGAGCTGACGGGTTCCTAGGATAATGACCCGCCGCAATCAATGCAAGCCGTCTACGATCGAACGCACCCGACAACCAATGGCACGGCGTTTCTTGACAGGCTCTTCGGCCTGTTGATACTGTGCGATCGAACCTTCGCATTTGGTTGTGCGCAATCACAACAGGGCTGGCGTAGCTCAATCGGCAGAGCAGCGGTTTTGTAAACCGCAGGTTGGAGGTTCGATTCCTCTCGCCAGCTCCACAAACAAGCGAACCTCCAACCTAGGGGTTCCGAAGGGGATGTGTCCCCTTCGTGGGGAGTGTGCGAGGGGGCTGGCCCCCTCTGCAGGAGCCGGTGAGGCAGGCGTCAGAGCCAAGCCGGCGACGGTTGGATGGTTCGATTCCTCTCGCCAGCTCCAT
>JBQTIO010000036.1:0-10375 GCA_052388075.1 Nitrospiraceae bacterium | reverse complement strand
CAGCCACAGGGAGCGAGATGACGACTGCCGCTGAGCTCATGACCGTGGACATTCCCCGCGGCGAGAGGGACCTCACGGTCGGCGACATGGCCAGCCTCCTTCCGCTGGGACTGGCGCGTCTCGGAGCTGATCCCGCCTTGGCAAGCGGACCAGTGGCCACCGCCGTTCAAGACATCTTGAGCGTGGGGAGTTACCCGATGATCGCAACCGCGCTGATTCCGGCGTGACACCGGCATGCATGATGGTATGGATCTACCACTCCACGAGTAGAAGGTGGCACCTATGAAAATCTTGCTCACCGTCGACGGTTCCGACCATTCGTATGAAGCGGTTCGTACCCTCAAATACCTGGCTCGTGCGGATGAAGTGCACCTCTTGCACGTGCTCGACGTCCCGACCCCAGCGTATCCGATGATGATGCCCGAAGTGGCTCAGGAATTGTACGACACAGTCGAGCGAACGATGCGCGAAGACGGCGGCCGCTTGCTGGATCGCATCGTCTCGCTCCTCCCGCTCGACGCCGGACCGGTCACGAGGCATCTGGTCACCGGATCTCCGGCAGACCAGATCGTTGCGTTGGCGGAACAACACAAAATGGACTTGATTCTGCTCGGCACCCGAGGCCTCGGGCCGGTCAAAGAACGGCTCATCGGAAGCGTCGCGCATCGCGTCCTGACGTTTGCGCCCGGCGCGAAACTCATTTTGCCCGGTCCGCTGAAAATGCTGAAGCAGATCCTCCTCCCTGTGCAAGGCACCTACGACGCGGACCATGCGCTGCGCTTCCTACAACAGAAGATCTTTCGTGAGCCGGCCACCATTACCCTGTTTACGGTCCTGCCGCACACCAGGCCGCCATGGCCGGTGGATACGGCGTCCGCCGAGCAGATGGAAGCCCATGCGCTTCGCGATGCGCGAGATTTCCTTGACGAACAAGCTGCCAAGCTCACGGCAATGGGTTATCAAACCCGCGTTGCCACCGCGCTGGGAACCCCGGTGGAAGGAATACTCCAGGAAGCTAAGGCATTGAATCCGGACCTGATCCTCATGGGCTCCCGTGGCCGACAGGGTTTGACACGCATGGTGTTGGGCAGCGTCTCTCATGCGCTCCTCCACCAGGGAGCCTATCCGCTCATGATCTTTGGCTAGGAAGAGGGAGGACGATCTATGCCGATGTACGACTACAAATGCCTGGACTGTGGAAAAGAATCGTTGATCGTCGTGACACTGAAGGAGCATGAACAAGGTGATGTCAAGTGCCCGGCGTGTGGAAGCAAGAAGCTGCAGCAACTCTTTAGCCCTTTTATTGCCCACACCGCCAAGAAGAGTTAGCAGCGTGAACACGATGCTACCGTCTCGCTACGCACGAAATCCGCGCATCTTCGTCGGACTCTTCACCCTGCTCGCTTTGAGTAGTCCGGTGAGGTCCTCTCCGTACGCCCAAGACTATCCTCCCGACCTCACGAGAGGGAAAGCCGTGTATGCGCGGCACTGCCTGAGATGCCATGGAGCCGGAGGCTGGGGAGACGGGCCGGCTGCGGATTCCTTGAAAGTGGCGCCGGCGAATTTTCACCGATTCCGGTCCTTTCTGAAATCGGATGAGGAATTGCTGCGTACGATCGAGCACGGCGTCGTCTTCAGCCCCATGCATTCGTGGAGAGGGCAGCTCACCGACGCAGAAATGCAGGACGTGCTGGCGTACGTCCGCCTCCTGTCGCAACAGGGGCAGTGATGTGACTTGTGGAGCGCCTGACAGCCAACGACGCCTTACTCCTTGCGGACATCCAGGGCGATTTCCTCCCCGGTGGAGCGCTCGGCATCAGCGGCGGAGACGACATCATTCCGATCCTCCTGAGGTATCTCCACCGATTCCACGTCCAAGGTCTCCCGATTTATCTCACCCGCGATTGGCACCCTCCGAACCACTGTTCTTTTCGCAGCCATGGAGGGCTGTGGCCCGTGCACTGTGTCGCCGGTTCGTCCGGTTCCTTGCCGCCACCGTCATTTGAGGCACCCGCATCGGCCGTCATCATCTATAAGGCAATCGATCCCGGCCAAGAAGCCTACTCGGCCTTCCAGCACACTGCGTTGGATCGCCATCTGCGGGCGATGGGCGTACGCCGATTGTTCGTCGGCGGACTGGCGACCGACTATTGTGTGTTGAACACGGTCAAGGATGCTCGGGCATTGGGATATGACGTGTGCCTGCTGATGGACGGCATCCAGGCGGTGAACCTCCAGCCTGAAGATGGTCGTCACGCCGAACAGGAGATGATCCGCCTGGGAGCCGTGCCTCTCCGATTGGAGATGCTCGCAGCATGAATCCTTCGACCAGCGCTCTGCTGACCGATCTGTATGAACTCACCATGGCCCAGGCCTACCAGGAACAGGGGATGGAGGAGCTGGCGGCGTTCGAGTTCTTTGTCCGCAAATTGCCTCTCCATCGGAACTTTCTGGTCGCCGCCGGCCTCGAGCAGGCGCTTGACTTTCTCTCAGGGCTGCATCTCACGCAAGATGAACTCGGCTGGCTGGACCAATCGAGGCGATTCACACCGGCGCTGCTTCGCTACCTGGAAACACTGCAGTTCACCGGCGACGTGGATGCCATGCCGGAAGGAACGATCGTCTTCCCCCACGAACCGATGCTCCGAATCGTGGCGCCGCTTCCGCAGGCCCAGCTCGTCGAAAGCCGGGTCATGAATCTGCTGAACTTCCAGACCATGGTCGCCTCGAAGGCCGCACGGTCGGTGCTGGTCGCAGGTGGAAAACCGCTCATCGACTTCGGTTTACGCCGCGCGCACGGGGCCGAAGCAGGCCTCCTCGCCGCACGTGCCAGCTATCTAGCCGGCTTTGCCGGGACAGCCACAGTGCTGGCTGGCATGGCCTATGGCGTCCCCCTGTATGGCACGATGGCCCATTCGTTCGTGCAGGCCCACAGAGACGAAGCCATCGCGTTCGAATACTTCGCGCAGGCTCAACCTGACAACGTTGTCCTTTTGATCGATACCTACGACACGGAAGCAGCTGCGCGAAAAGTCGTGTCGTTAGCCCCGGCGCTGAGCGCCAAGGGAATTACCGTGAAGGGGGTGCGGTTGGACAGCGGAGATCTCGCCGACCATGCCCGAAAGGTCCGTCGCATTCTGAATGAGGGAGGATTGTTCCACGCACAGATTCTCGCGAGCGGCAACCTCGATGAATACCGGCTCAAAGAGCTGATCGACAGTTGCGCACCGATCGACAGCTTCGCCGTCGGCACGGCTATGACGACGTCCGCCGATGCGCCCTCGTTAGACTGTGCCTACAAGCTCCAGGAATATGCGGGCCGCCCATGTCGCAAACGCTCAGAAGGCAAGGCCACCTGGCCCGGCCGCAAGCAGGTCTACCGGTCTTATGCAGACGATGGTCGCCTCGACCACGACGTCGTCACGACGCACGACGATCATCTGCCAGGCGAACCGCTGCTCGTACCCGTCATGAGAAATGGTCGCCGCCTCACTCCCTCGCCAGGCTTGACCGAACTACGCCAACGTGCCGCAGCGCAACTGGAGCGGCTCCCCACCTCGCTTCGCAACCTTGAGGACGCTCCCGCCTATGAAACGCGGATTTCTGCCCCCTTGCAAGACCTTGCACGTACCGTAGATCGCTATGCCTAGTCATCACCACGACCCCCAAGGAGACATCAGATGAAAAGCGGATCCATGAGAGCTGGAATTGTCCGGACGGTTCTGATCGCATGGTTAACAATCGGCTCCATCAACGTGACCGACGCGGGGGACTCTAGTTCAACCACGGCCCATACCGGACAGTGCAGCAGCCCCTACAAGAACAAGCCGATTTCGGCGAAGGCCCTCCGCGCCCTTGTGGCATCCCACGGACTGTGGCTCGAGCATCGGAACAATCCCGAGCGACAGCGTGCCGACCTGTGCCGAGCAGACTTGCGAGAGGCGGCCCTGGCGGGGGCAAACCTCGAACGAGCACGGCTCGAAGGGGCCATCCTCCGGAAAGCAAACCTGTACCAAAGCAGTTTAGGCCAAGCGAGCCTGGCTGGAGCCGATCTCTCCAAAGCCGTCTTGGAAGATAGCAACCTCTCCGGCGCCGATCTCCGGCATGCCCGATTGTCCGGCGCGAATCTGTTCCGTTCGATCGGTGATGAAGCCGCCCTCTACAACGCGGTACTTGTCGGGGCACGACTGGACGAGTCTACTTTCGAACGAGCCCATTTCGAAGGCGCCGACCTCTCATCCGCCGATCTGACCAATGCCAACTTTATGGAGAGCTATTTTTACGGAGCCACCCTGCAGCGCGCGGACTTCTCCGGGGCCGATCTGACAGGAGCCGACCTTCGGCGGACCGTGCTCACCAAAGCGAACTTTCACCAGGCCAATCTCCAGGGAACCTTGCTCGACAGTGCGCAGCTCGACCACGCTCAGTTGGTCGAAGCCGACATGGAAAGCGCCTATCTGGACGAAGCGAATTTGCAGGGGGCCAACCTGCGAGACGCGATTCTCCGCGGAGCGGACATGCGGTACGCCAATCTGCGTGGAGCGGGGTTGCGTCAAGCCGACCTGGAAGGAGCCAATCTGGAAGGGGCCAGCCTGGTCAAGGCGAATCTGCAGTCGGCTAAGCTCCGGATGGCCATTCTCCTTCACGCCGATCTCGATGAAGCCGACTTCCATGGCACACACCTCAATCGTGCTGTCCTCATCGGAGCGCGGGGCTCGCATACCATCTTCACAAAAGGCGATTTGAGCGAGATCTATGCTCCGCAAGCCTCACTCCGGCGAGCCCAATTGAACGGGGCCAATCTCGAAGCCGCCAATTTCGTCGGGGCAGACCTGAGTGGATCGAACTTCAACGACGCCAACCTGACTCACGCGAATCTCCAAGAAGCCAACCTCCGGGATGCCACTCTGGCCGGAGCCGATCTTGCCGGCGCACGTCTCGAGTCGGCGGATATGCGGGGCGCGACTCTGATTTCCGTGATCGGCCTCACGCAGGCACAGCTCGATACCGCGTGCGTCGACGACCAGACACGACTGCCACCGGACCTCAGCCGCCCCGCCCCTTGCGCGACGGCCAGGAAGAAGGAAAAACAGCCATGACTGCACGATCGGAGCAAGCCGTACGGATCGCAAGAGGGAAGCTCAACCTGGAGGGTCTTCTCGGTGTCCCCGCCGGTTCGCCCGGTGTGGTCGTCTTTGCACACGGAAGCGGCAGCGGCCGGTTCAGCCCTCGCAACAATTTCGTCGCCCGCCACCTGCAGCAGAATGGCCTGGCCACTCTGCTCCTTGATCTGCTGACCGAAGAGGAAGCCAACGACCGACGCAAGGTTTTTGACATCGATCTATTGGCGGATCGACTCTTGCTGACCAAAACCTGGCTTGAGTCGGATCCCAGGACGAGCAAGCTGGGGATTGGCTATTTCGGCGCGAGCACCGGCGCGGGGGCGGCCTTGCAGGCCGCGGCGCGAGAGCCGTCAAACGTCAACGCCGTGGTGTCACGAGGGGGACGGCCTGATCTGGCGGAACCCTACTTGCCTTCAGTGACCGCGCCGACGCTCTTGATCGTCGGCGGCTGGGACGAACCGGTCATCGAGATGAACCAGTCCGCCTATGACTTGCTGACCTGTGAAAAGAAACTGATCATCGTTCCCGGCGCCACCCACCTCTTCGAAGAGCCTGGCACGCTGGAACAGGTGGCGGAACAGGCAGGGAGATGGTTCCAGCGGTATGTTCGTCGAGATGGGACGACGGCACAGTAGCAAGGCAGGCCGCTAAAAAAATCGCATCCTCACCAGGTCCACCACCATCCCTGCGGCTTCCTTGGCCGAGCTCGTCGTCGTATCGAGTTTCAGATCCGGAGTAAGCGGTGCTTCATAGGGTTCTTGCAAGCCCGGCACGGTGGATGATTCCCCTCGTTGCCCGCGCCGGTAGGTCCCTTTGTGGTCGCGCTGCATGCAGAGTTCCAACGGACATTCCACCGCCACTTCGATGAATCTCGGAATAAGGCTTCGGGCAAAATCGCGATAAGCCCTTTTGGTAGCTGTCGCGTCGAAGATCACTGTGACTCCGTGCGCGACCAGCTTCGCGCCCATGAGCGCCAGCGCGCGGTAAAAGAGATCCCGCTCCATTGGCGAGTAGCTGGGGGTGGGCGTAAGTATCCGCCTGACAGCGTCGGACTCCAGCACCTCGACCGAACAGCCCAAGCCTTCAAGTTGCGGGGCCAGCGCGGCAACGATGCTGCTTTTCCCCGAAGCGGGCAATCCCGTGAGCCAGATAGCGAAGCCTCTTGAAGCACCGCCAATCGTCATTGGTCATTCGTCAATCGTTTGATCAGGACCTTCATTGTCGATGGCGCTTCGGCTCGGCCAGATTGTCTTCCGTTTGACGGATCACGACTGACGGCTGACGGATGACGCCCCTTCATTAACCGCAATATTCGTTCACCCGGTCTGGCTCGAAACGCGGCACGTCGAGGACGTTTTCAATGAAATGAAAGAGGTTCCGGCGGACGTCGATCGATAGATTGGGGTACCAGACCGGACTCGCGACGACCAGTCCGCGAAACGCGAAGAACGGTGCCGCGGTTCCGGTCACAACCCTGTCGCCGCTGGCTTCCACATAGGTCTCCCAGAACAATCGGAACAGCACCTCGAACGGGCCCTGGAGCCTGCCCCATCGAATCAGCGAGTTGAGCAGGTAGTTCATCGTCATCGCGGTCACGTCGTCGGCCGGTTCGCCCCATTCCCCGCGCGACCGGTCCAGCACCGAAAAATCCGTTCCGGTCCGGAACAGCACATTGTACGGATGGAAATCCCCGTGCACCTGGGAGAGCCGGTTGGCTTTGTCGCGTAGACGCCACCGCCACCGGTTGCAAGCCTCTTCAATCGTTCGCAATAGGTCGCCGGTGATGAAGCCGCACTGCGCCGGATAGCTGTCGGTCAGTCCCATGATGCATTCGCCGTGACCGATCAATTCGCGTAACCGGCGCCTGTAGAGATCCGCATCCCGGCGTTTGGTCGCATGGATCTGCGCCAGATAGCGCGCAAGTGCGATCGTCCGCTCGCGATCGAGTTTGCGGAGCGCCGCCCCCTCCGCAAGCCGGGCGAGATCCTGATGATACGTGATGCCTTCTGCCCATTCGTTCAGCACGAAGAATTCACGCGCGTCTGCAACGGAGAAGAGCTCCTGCCTGCCGTCGAACGCACCCACATCGAGCGCCTTCACATGGCGGGGTAGCCGGGCGTAGGACTCATAGTCCCACAGGATCGCCTGGGCCCGGTCGGCCATGTGTTCGTGTCCGAAGGGGCCCGGTTTCATGGTTTCGAGCACGGCAGACCGCACCCGGTGGCCGACGCGGAAGGTCACCTTGACCGGCGTGCCGTATCCATACCGCTTCTGCTCCCTTTTCGAACTGGGCTTCCCGATCGTTCCATAAGAGAGAAGCGTGGCCTCGGCACCGAAGCGAGCCCGGAGGTACCGGCTCAGGGCCTGCTTGCTCAATGTCGGCATACACATAGAACAGGCAAATCACGTTCCACCCTGGGTCGAGCTGAAGCCCTGTCACGAAGGGCAATTCAGGAGGGGGAACTGGCGCATTGGGCTCCACCTGTTGGAGCGGCACTGTGGAAAAAAGCATCACATTGGTCAGAAGAAGCAGCGGAAGGCCGGTAGAGAGAGGCACGAAACATCAACCTCCGGCCCCTGGCCGCTCGTCTCACGGCTCTTACAATCGTCGGCATATCGTTTGCTGATCCTGGTGGGGGAAGGACCGAATCAACACCACGTGGAGGCACAATGGAACTGGAAATCGAAAGCCGCAATATCGCAATGACCCCCCGGTGGAAGACCGAAATCGAAGCCCGTATGGATGACCTGCAACGGGGGCATGAGGATCTGATTCACGGCCGTGTCACGTTGACGAAGAATCGTCACCACAAGAAGCTCGCGAACGTCGCGGAGGTGCTCGTCGTGGTTACGCTGCCGGGACGCCACACCATGACGGCCAGGAAGGAAGACAAGACCTTCGAGGAAGCCATCCGGTCCTCGTTTCACGCCCTCTCCATCGAGCTCCGCAAGTATCGCGAAAAACGCGCAAAGACGGAGGTCCGACTCGCTCCCCTGCCGCCCTATCGTGGCGTGGTCTGCAAGCTCTTTCCCCGAGGACGGTACGGGTTCATCCTGAAAGAAGGGGGCGGGGAGGTCTATTTTCATGCGAATGCGTTGCAGGGACTATCCTTCGAGCGACTCGAGGATGGAACGGAAGTCGTGTTCGGCGTTGAAGAAGGGAAAAAAGGTCCTCAGGCGACGGTGGTCACGCTTCCACCCCCCATCGCATCGAAGGTGTCGTAGATGACCACGGAGAAATCCAAAGTCCCCGTCTCGATGCTCTCCCCGATGATCGATCCCGGGCAACTCGGCTTCGAGGATACGGGCGAGCTTGAGCCCCTCACCGAAATCATCGGGCAGGAACGGGCGGTCGAAGCCCTGGAGTTCGGCCTGGGCATGAAGAGCGCGGGGTTCAATCTCTACGTCTCCGGTCCGGTCGGCACCGGCAAAGGCACGCTGGTTCGCCAGATGGTCAAACGGCTGGCGCAGGCGGCCCCTGCCCCGTCCGACTGGTGTTACGTCAACAATTTTCAAGATGCGTCGCGCCCGGTCTGCCTGTCGTTTCCAGCCGGCCAGGGGTGCGCCTTCAAACGGGAGATGACCACGTTCATCGAGAGCTTGCGTCGCGATATCCCCGGCGCCTTCGAAAGCAAAAAGTACCTGGACGCCAAAGCCAAGTTGAATGAAGACACAGAGGGGAAGAAAAAATCCCTGTTCCGCGACCTGACCGAATTGAGCCGGACCAGAGGATTCGGTTTTGAGGAAACACCGGCCGGCTTCGGACTCGTCCCGTTAAAAGCCGGCCATACCATGACAGACGAAGAAATGGAGGCGATGACGGAGCAGGAGCAGCAAGACCTGACCGACCGGCGCAAGACTCTTGAGGGCGAAATCCGCGAATTCCACGTGCGCATCCACGGGCTGGAAAAGGAAGCGGACCAGCAACTCCGCAATCTTGACCGCCAACTGGTCACCAACGTGCTGGAGGGCCGCTATGAAACCATGCGCCGGACCTATCAGGATTTGCCGGCCGTCGCGGCCTACCTCGCACGCGTCCATCACGATATCGTCCACCACTACAAAGATTTCCTGCCTCGCGAGGGGCCCGTTCTGCCGATTCCCGGCTTGGAGCTCCGGCGTCCCGATATGACGCGTTTCCTCGTCAATCTCCTCGTGGAACACGATGCCACGGAAGGCGCTCCGGTGATCGACGAATCCCATCCCACGTACACGAATCTGATCGGGAAGATCGAACGACGGGCGCACATGGGCGTCATGTACACCGATTTTACCGAGATTCGAGCGGGCGCCGTGCTGCTGGCGAACGGCGGCTACCTGATCGTGAACGCCCTGGACCTGTTGCGCCAACCCTTCTCATGGGATGCGTTGAAGCGCGTGATCAAGACGGGGGAGGTCAAGATCGAAGATCCCGGCGAGTTCTACGGATTCTCAACGGCAGGGCTCAGGCCGGAAGCGATTCCAGTGAATGTGAAAGTCATTATAGTCGGGCCGCCCATGCTCTATCATCTCCTCCAGGCCTACGAAGAAGACTTTGGCAAGCTGGTCAAGGTCAAGGCGGACTTTGACACCGAAGTGGTTCGCAGCGAGCGGCAGGACCGCCAATATGCCCGGTTCATCGCCAAACTCTGCCGCGAGGAAGGGCTGCCGCATTTCGGAGCCGATGCCGTGGCTGAGATCATCCGGCAGGGGTTTCGTTTTGCCGATCGGCACGATCGACTCTCGCTCCGGTTCAGTCTCGTGAGCGATCTCATCCGAGAAGCGGGATATTGGGCCAGGAAAGAAGGCCATGCCTTTGTGACCAGGGCGGACGTCGACGCCGCCGTTACCCATAAACGCCACCGCTCGAACCTGGCCGAGCACTGGATTCAGGATGAAATCAAGGAAGGTACGTTGATGGTCGATCTCGACGGCGAGGTCGTGGGGCAGGTCAACGGACTCTCCGTCCATCAACTGGGCGACTACTCCTTCGGCCGCCCAACCCGCATTACGGCTCGGACCTATGTCGGGACCAAGGGCGTGATCGATATTCAGCGCGAGGCAGAACTCGCCGGCATGGTCCATAGCAAGGGAGTCATGACGCTGGCCGGCTATCTCGCCGGAAAGTTTGCCGGGTCCCATCCCTTTGCCATGAGCGCCTCGTTGACGTTCGAGCAGACCTATTCTGAAGTGGAAGGAGACAGCGCTGCCGTGGCCGAGCTCGCCGTCATTCTCTCCAGCCTGGCCGATCTGCCGATCCATCAATGGTTGGC
>JBQTIO010000035.1:0-2625 GCA_052388075.1 Nitrospiraceae bacterium | reverse complement strand
TCTTGTTGCCGCCCAGCGTGGCGGGCGCCTTGGTGAACATCGCAGTCTCGTTGTGCGGCAAGACCAGCGTGAACTTGAATTACACCGCGGGGCGTGCAGGACTGGAGTCGGCCACTTCGCTGGCGTCGCTGCGGACGGTCGTGACGAGCCGGCTCTTCGTCGCGAAGGCGAAACTGGACATTCCTCAGGGCATCACGGTGCTCTGGCTCGAAGACATCGCGAAGACCATCACGACAGGCAGGAGGCTGGCGGCCATGCTCCTGGCACTCTGCGCTCCGATGCGCCTGATTGAACTCGCCTGCGGCCAAACCCGCAAAACGACCATGGACGATCTGGCAACGATCATCTTCAGCAGCGGCAGTACAGGCGAGCCGAAGGGCGTCATGCTCTCCCACTTCAGCATTAATTCGAACGTGGAAGGCGCCGCTCAGGTCATTCATCTCAGCAAGACCGACCGTGCCCTGGGCATTCTCCCCTTCTTCCATTCCTTCGGCTACATGCTGCTCTGGTTCTATGCGCGCTATCGCGCCGGGATCGTCTTCCATCCCTCGCCTCTCGACGCAGGCGCCATCGGAGAACTCTGCGACCGCTATCGAATTTCCTTGATGGTCACGACGCCGACCTTTCTCCAGCTGTGCCACCGGCGCTGCACGCCGGAACAGTTCAGCAACCTGCGCGTGGTGATCACCGGCGCGGAAAAACTGCCGATGCGCCTCCATCAGGCCTTCCAGGACAAGTTCGGCATTGCACCGGTCGAAGGGTACGGCGTCACGGAATGTGCACCGGTGGTCTCGGCCAACTGTCCCGACTTCCGCGCGTCGGGCTTCTATCAAGTGGCGTCGCGTCGCGGCACCGTCGGGCAACCGTTTCCCGGCGTGTCCGTCCGCATCATCGACCCCGACACGTTTGCGCTGCTCCCGCCGGGCCAATCCGGCATGCTGCTGGTGAAGGGCCCCAACGTCATGAACGGCTATCTCGGGCGCGAAGATCTCACCGCCAATGCCGTGCGCGACGGCTGGTACGTCACCGGAGACATTGCGACCTTGGATGAGGATGGGTTTCTGACGATCACCGACCGACTCTCGCGCTTCTCGAAGATCGGCGGCGAAATGGTCCCGCATGGGCGCGTCGAAGAAGCCCTACAGCAGGCTGCCGGCGCCGAGGTCCAGGTCTTCGCCGTCACTGGGATCCCCGACGAAAGAAAGGGCGAGCGCCTCGCCGTGCTGCATACGTGGGACGAAGCCCGCATTCCCGGTATTCTTGAGAAACTGTCCGCCGATGGACTGCCGAATCTGTTCATTCCCGCGCGGAATCAGTTCGTGAAGGTCGACGCCTTGCCGGTGCTCGGCACGGGGAAGCTCGATCTGCGCGGAATCAAGCGCATGGCAATGGAACGACTCTCTTCGCGTGAGGCGTAAGGGGTCAGGGGTAAAGCCCAGTGTTGAATTCTTAGTTTTGAGTGTTGAATTTTGAGTTTGAACTCAACACTAAGAACTCAAAACTAAAAACTTCTCAACGCGGGACTACGCTTTACGAGCGACACCTCTACTGCACTCGGGGCGGGCGATTGACGAATGACGTTCGACGTATGACGACCAGCAAGTCCCTGATCGACTGCCATGTCCATCTCGCGGCCCTGCCTGAGGGCGACAACGGCTGCTTCATCTCGCCGAAGCTTCTCCGAAGCCCGCTGTTTCGTTTTCTGCTGTGGAAACACGAACTCTCGCCGGCTCATCCGCGCGAGGCCAACGGGAGATATCTCGATCATCTTCTTTCCGAGCTGCGGGCCTCCCGGCATGTGCAGAAAGCCGTGCTCCTCGGCATGGACGGGTTTTACGACCAGACCGGCCTGCTCAATCGTCAACACACGGACTTTCTCATCAGCAACGACTATGTCTTCAAGACCGTGCGGGAGCATCCGGATGTCTTTCTGGCCGGCCCCTCGATCAATCCCCAACGAGAAGACGCCGTAGAGGAGGTGCATCGCTGCGCCGACGCCGGTGCGGTGCTGATCAAGGTGCTGCCCAACGCCCAGCACTTCAATCCTGCTAACCCTCGATACATCCCGTTCTATCGGGCGCTGGCCCAACGGAAGCTTCCGTTTCTGAGTCACGTCGGCTATGAGTTCAGCCTGATCGGCAAGGACCAGTCAGTGGGGGACCCAGACCGGCTCCGCCTGGCGCTCGACGAAGGCGTCACCGTCATCGCGGCCCATGCCTGCAGCTACGGCCTCATACTGTACGAAAAGTTTCTCCCGACCTTGCGAGACCTGTCACGGCGCTATGCAAACTTCTACGCCGACATTTCCGCACTCACACAACCCAACCGTCTGGGGATGCTCCTGCACCTGCGTCGCTATCCGGAAATCCACGAGCGGCTCCTCTTCGGCACCGACTATCCGTTGTCCGTGTTTCACCTCGCCGCCTGGGGACGCGTGGGGCTCGGCGCACTAGGCAAGATGATTCGGGCCAAGAACCGGTTCGACCGGCAAGTCGAAGTTTGCCGGGGGCTTGGTCTCACGTTCGGATCGTTCGGCGATCTGATTGACCGACGGAACAGATAACCTCGCTGCCCCATCGAAGCTGGACGGTTCACCGACTGCTGTCCTCTATTAGCACCTGCGTG
>JBQTIO010000034.1:0-16977 GCA_052388075.1 Nitrospiraceae bacterium | reverse complement strand
CAACACTCCCTGTTTGTCCCGTGTTGACGAGTCGCAAAGAGGAAGTGTATTGGGCGATTTTTCGCTGGACGAACGGGGGCCAAGTTGTCCGCGTGCTGGCCGAGCACGTCGGGGCGCCGCGAGCCTTGGCCAGGACCCTCACAGAACCCACACTCATCTTTGGCAAGGGCTGGTCGTCGATGGAATCGGAGATTCGATCCGCACTCCCTGACCGTGTCGCCGTCTCGGTGGGACCGGGGGAGGCGACCGAGCCGACGGCGGTCAGCGTGGCGCAGCTCGGCATGCAGCGACTCCAACGGGGCGAAGTCGCCGGCGACCGGGTCGCACCATTATATGTCCAGCGGGCGGAAGCAGAACTGAAATACGAACAGTCAGGGGGCGTCTCGCCGGTCGCGCGTCGACAGGAACGGGTTACCCGAAAGGTTGCCGCGCGTTTGGAGCGGGGACGCCGCGGGGCGGGGCGTGCAGTCCTGCCGAAACCATTGCATGACCAGTGATGTCCAGATTGTGCCGGCCACTCTGGAAATGTTACCGGAGCTTCTCCGGTTAGAGGAGGCTTGCTTCTCGGCCCCGTGGACGCGCAAAATGCTCGAAGCCGAACTGACAGGTAACCCGTTCGCCCACTTTCTTGTGGCGGTCGATCACGAGACGTCGGGGAGAACGGACGTCGCGATTGTCGGGTACCATTGCTTCTGGATCGTGTTTGAAGAGCTGCGGTTGATGAACCTGGCTGTGCGCGAATCGATGCGGAGACGCGGGATCGGGCAGGCCCTTGTCACCGAGGCGCTGAGGATGGGACTGGAGCAGTCAGCGAGCCGGGCAGTCCTCGAGGTGCGTGCCTCAAACGAAGCGGCGCGGGCGTTGTACCAGCGGATGAGCTTCACTCAGACCAGCACACGCCCCAAGTATTACACCAACCCCGTCGAAGATGCCGTGCTCATGGAAATGGCTCCGCTTGTCATGCAGACAGGGATGCGGCGCGACCGCGAGCCTGTCGTCGGAGGTGGATCGGTCTCAGCACACTAACCTAACCGAGGAGGTGTCGCATGTTGACGGAAGACGCGATTGCGGAACAGCTTCGCCAATCCAACACCGAATTCCGGGAGTTGGAAGCGTCACACCATCGCCTGGATCTTGAGCTGAATGAGTTGCAGAAACGCCATGTGCTGACCCCGGCGGAAGAACTCGAGAAGAAACGGATTCAAAAGGAAAAGCTGGCGAAAAAAGACCGGCTGGCTGAGTTGATCCGTTTGTCCCGCGAGCAAGGGCTGCAGCCTGCTGCGCGCTGAACGAGTCGATCAGCCGGAGGCCTGACGGACCGCTGGCGTCGCTGCCATGGATCAGATCATCAATCCGCTTGCCGTCCATATCCGAGCCCTCAAGCGGCGATTGATCGTCATGGGTGCGACGATCCTCGCCGCCCTGATCGTCACCTTCACGTTTTCCGCCGAGATGGTGGCCTGGCTGAACCGGCCGTTCCCGAATCAGCTGGTCTTTTACGGGCCCACGGAAGCGCTCTTCGCCTCCATCAAAGTGTCGTTTCTGGCCGCTGTCGTCGTCAGTCTGCCCGTCATCTTTTATCAATGCTGGAAGTTCGTCGAGCCGGCGTTGTTGCCGAAGGAGCAGCGCTGGGCGATTCCATTGTTTCTTCTGGCCGGCGGCCTTTTCTTCCTGGGGCTGGTGTTCTGCAATCTGGTGATTCTTCCGCTGGTGATCGACCTGTTCGTGAGTTTCGGGCTCGAACGGGATATTACCCCGCAACTGAGTGTCGGTACCTATATCGACTTCAATGTGAAGTTTCTGCTGATTTTCGGCTGCGCCTTTGAATTGCCGCTGGTGATGACCCTGCTGGCGATGGCGGGGATCGTGCCGGCGGGGTTGTTCGCCCGTTATCGCAGACATGCCATCTTATCGTGTCTCATCGTTTCCGCCGTCGTGACACCCGACGCGACGCTGTTCACGATGTTGCTGATGGCGGTGCCGATGATGGTGCTGTATGAAATCGGGATTCTCGGGGCCCGCTGGTTCGGGCGTGGTCAGGATCAAGGCCGGATCGACTTACCTCTCGATCCGGACCTGCCGATGGGGACGGCGGGAACGAGGGTGCAATGACGAAAGCGTTCGAGGCGAGGCAGGGAATGCGGCGTCTTACCGCTGCCGGACTCATCGTGGGGGGGCTGCTTGGTTCCGCAGGCGTTGCAGATCTGCCAGCGGCCTCAGGAGACCAGGCGGCGCCGGGGCCGTTCGATCACTCGGCGGCCAGCGTCCAGGCCTTGACGATGGCGGGGCGGGGCGCCGTCTATGCCGGATCCTTCGGGCACGGGATTTTTCGCACGATCGATCGAGGCGCGACGTGGGCTCCGGTCGGGGGCGGGGTGACCGACCCCTTTGTGCTGAGCCTCACAACTGCGAGAGGCGGATCGGTGTATGCCGGCACCCTTCGAGGCGGGGTGTTCCGTTCGCGCGATGACGGGAAGTCGTGGCAGACGGTCAACGCCGGCCTCAAGCGGCTGGAAGTGAAAGCGCTCATGGCCACGGGCGACGAACTTTACGCCGGCACGGGTGACGGAGTGTACCGGCTCAACGAGCCGGGTGATCGTTGGTCGGTGGTGACGACGGGGCTGGATGACGTGTTGGTGCATGCGCTGGCCCGATCGGCGGACGGGACGCTCTACGCCGGAACCTCCGGCAAGGGCATCCTCCATTTCAGACGTCATTCGTCCGGCTGGGTGCGCGTGCAGCATGGATTGAAGGATCATGAAGGGATGATCGAAAATTTCATACGCGTGCTGGTCATCGATCAGGACCAGAGCATATTTGCCGGCACCTTCGGCGGCGGAGTCTTTCGCAGCGTCGACGGCGGCGCGACCTGGCGTCCGATCAGCCGCGCCTTGCCCAATGATTCCATCCGCGGGATCGTCCTAATCGACCAGGGCTTGATCGTGGCCACCGGGAACGGTATTTTCAGAACTGTGGACAAGGGGAAGCAATGGACTCCAGTGAACAACGGGCTCACGAACCTCGCCATTCAAGTGTTGATCGGGTCCAGGGACGAAGGATTCTATGCGGGCACGAGTGCAGGGGTCTTTCGCAGCGACGACGGTCTGACATGGACCGCCGTCAATCAAGGCCTCGAAGCAGGGACGGCGCCGCCGCCCTTTCTGTTTCGATGATCAATGAAAGGATCGAGCGATGTCCGACGTAACTGCGAAGACCCAGGCCAGAATTGCCGTGAGCAGCAAGGGGCTGCCGATGGGGGAGATCGTCCTCCGATTTTTCCCCGATGTGGCTCCCGGCCATGTCAATAATTTCGTGAAGCTCTCAAGAGAGGGATTTTACAACGGGACCACCTTCCATCGTGTGATTCCCGGGTTCATGATTCAGGGCGGAGATCCCAACAGCCGGAATGCGGACCGCACAACCCACGGAACGGGCGGGCCGGGGTACAAAGTGAAAGCTGAGTTCAACAGTAGACCGCACAAGCGCGGCATCGTATCCATGGCGCGGGCAAACGATCCGGACAGCGCCGGTTCGCAGTTTTTCATCTGCGTGGCGGCGGCGACTTTCCTCGATTGGCAGTACACCGTGTTCGGTGAAGTCGTCAGTGGCATGGATGTGGCGGACAAGGTCGTCACTATGAAGCGCGACGGGCGGGACAATCCGCTGGAGCGCGTGGAAATGACCGTGACGATCAGCGAGAGCTGATCGTCAACCTGTGGAATGAGAAGTTCAACATGACATATTTCAGGAGCAGATTCATCACTGTTTCATTTTGCATTTTGAATTGGTCATTCGTAGTTGTTCTTTCTGCCTGCGCCATTCCCCACGTGCCGTCCAGGATTGTGTACGAAGATCCGGTCAATTATATCCGTCTGGAAGAAGACAAGCGAGTGTTGCCGGAATGGCCGCAGGGCCATTTTTCCCATCCCAACACGATGGGACCGGACAAAGTGCGAGTCATTTTGTCGGGGCTGAAAGTTCGGGAACATCGGATTACTCCCCAGCGTTGGATCCAGGGTGAGGCGCCTTTGGTGCAGGCCTTTAACGAGGAGGAACTCACTTTGTTGTCGACACAGGTGGCTGAGGGATTGGCCCAGGCCAACTACAACGAACGTGTGACCTTCTACTTGAGCCGGCCCCAGACCTCAGCGAAGCGGGTGGTCACTTCGGGCGGGGTCTATGTCCAGGGGACGGAATTCCATCTGATCCTGGGAAACTGGAAGATCGTCTACGGAATTCCCGCCTACGGCATGATTTACGATCGGCGCTATCCGATGCGACCGACCGCGGCGAAAGGGTTCGACCTGGTCTTTGAGCCGGCCGAGGCGGTGCACCCCCTCAAGAGCAGTCTGTTTGACGATCTGATCGCCAACGCAAGGGATGAACTGGTATTCGATATGAGCAAGCTCGCCTTTCCGGAATCAGCGCCCGCGCCGTCGACGCCGAACCTCTTCTAGCTCACCGCTTCATGACCCGCGTTGCCCGTGCCCGAAAATACATTCTCGGCACCTCCCGCAACGCTTCGACTATCGTCGGCCATCCAAGCTTGCTTTGGCCTTGAACCCGATCGCTGAAACGGATGGGCAGCTCACAGATTTTCGCTCTTAATTGACATGCCCGCCAGGCCATTTCAACCTGAAAGACATAGCCTTTCGCCTGCACGGTCTCGAGGTTCATGTCGGCTAACAGCTCGCGTCGGTAACAACGAAAACCGCCGGTCCAGTCGTGGATACTTGAACCCAGGAAGAGTTGGACATACGCATTGCCCAACTTCGACACGAGGCGCCTGCGCCTCTCCCAGTTTTCAGTCCCTCCACCGGGTATGTATCGACTTCCGATGACCAGGTCAGCCGTCCTGCTCCGGTGGACCAGCCTCGGCAGGTCCCAGGGCGGGTGGCTGAAATCGCAGTCCATTTCCAGCATGAGCTGATAGCCACGGGCCAGCCCCCACTGAAACCCTGCGATGTAAGCCGGGCCGAGTCCTTCCTTCGTGGTCCGATGCAGGACATGCACATGCTGGTGTTGGCGGCTCAGTTCATCGGCCAGTTGTCCCGTCCCGTCCGGAGAATTGTCGTCGACGATCAGGAAATCGGCGATCAGATACTGGCCGACCGTCCTGACCAGCGCTTCAAGATTTTCGCGTTCGTTGTAGGTGGGGAGCACGATCAGGATGGAACGGTCAAACCGGAACGGCACGACCGGCACGAGGGGCTTGTTCGAAGCGGCCTGGGCATATCCCGGATAGTCCGCGTCGGAAGGATCGATCCGGCTGATCGCGATGCGAGCGCTGTCGGCGCCGCGGGCGATCAACGCCTCGGCCACCTCGAAACTCGGCACGACGAACGCTTCTCCGGACTCCAATGTTGGTTGGACGGTCAACCCGGTGACATTGTCGACCGGATAATAGCGAACCCTGGTTTGCTCTGCGTCGGGTAAAAGGGGCGATGCAGGAGAGCTATTTGGCATAGGCGGCCGCTGAGGTCGGGTTCAAAGCAAGGTTTGCCGTATTCCTCGATTGAAACATCAGTACGGCAACGATCAAGCGCATGCCCATCGCAAAGGGTTTGAAACTAAGGAACAGGGCGAACTGCTGTTTGCCCAGCACTTCATGATTCAACGCGATGGGATAAGGACGTGGATGGCATGAAGTGGAAATACCGAGCGCGCAATTGCCCCTAAGAAGGGCACTATTCTAGAGTACCGGCAGAACCGTGACAAGCAGAGCATCCAGCAGGGACAGAAGTGCCCTGACTCTTTCAGCCTTCGACCGTCCTCCGCACGGCGCGCTTTGACAGCCAGCGAAGGGCTGTGCTAAAGTCCGCGGAACTGTTGAGGTTCTAGGCCTCTCGCCATTGATTTTCCTTAAAGGAACGACGCATGAGCGCAACGAACCCACATGTCATTATTGTGGTTGGGGCCGGACCAGCAGGGATGGCAGTTGCCAGCTGCTTGGCAAAGGCCGGCCATGAGGTGATCATTCTCAACCGCGACATCAAGTTCGGCGGTTTGGCTGAATATGGAATATTCCCCGCGAAACTCAAGCTCCGCGGCGGGCTCAAGAAACAGTACTGGGAGTTGCTCGAGCGACCGAATGTCCACTATTTCGGCAATGTGTCGATCGGAAACGGAAAGGATCTCACGGTCGAGGAGGTTCGAAAGCTCGGCGCCAGCGCCGTGGTGTTCACGATCGGCGCGCAAGGCACCAAAGCCATCGGTGTGGAGGGAGACTCCGCCAAGGGCGTGTACCACGCAAAGGATGTCGTCTACCATTTCAACCGCTTGCCCGGTTTCGGGGATCGCGCATTCGAGATGGGTCAACATGTCGCTGTGATCGGGGCCGGCGACGTCATGGTCGATATCGCACACTGGCTGGTTCGCTACAAAAGGGTCGAGCGGGTGACGGCCATCGTTCGCCGGGGACCGGTCGAGCGTAAGTACAATCCTAAGGAAATTCGGGCCGTCTGTGCCAACATGGACATTGAGGGCATCAAGGGCGAGTTCGAGCGCATCAAGGATCGTCTCGCTGCCGTGGGGCAGAAGTCCGATGAAGCGTTGAAGGGCTTGATCGACGAGTTTACGAAGTGCGAGCCAAAGATCAGCGATACCAGGATGGGCTTCCGGTTTCTGGCCTCCCCGAAGCGCATCCTGGTCAATGCGGATCATCGCGTGCGCGGCCTCGAAATGGAAGACAACCGGCTCGACCCAAAGGGCGAGGATACGGTTGCTGTCGGATTGAAACAGTATTACGAATTCCCGTGCGACTCGGTCATCTTTGCCGTGGGCGACAAAGTCGATGAGACCGTAGGACTGCCGTACAAGGGAAGCATGTTCGTCACGAATCCCAACAAGACGGGGAACGATCCGGACGATGCGTTGTTCCAGGCCTATGATGATGCCACCGGGAAGGTACTGGACGGGGTGTTCTTAGCAGGTTGGGCCAGGAAGGCGAGCGAAGGTCTTGTCGGAGTAGCGAAGCGGGACGGGGACTGGTGTGCGGAGGTTGTGGGGCGATACCTCGCGACGAGGCCGGTCGCCAACCAGGCCAAGGTCGTCCTCGACAACCTGCATGGCCTCTTGAAAAACCGCAGGAGCCTTCCGGTGGATGTACAGGGGCTCCGCGCTCTTGAAGCGGCGGAACAGGCTCACACCGGAGCAAGTGATTGTATCGGTGAATTCAAGTTTGCGGCTAATCAGGACATGCTGAGCCTGATCGAACCGGGCGGGCGCTAGGATCGGTCGAGGCGGCAGGGGTGGCCCAGCCTCAGCCGTCTCCCCACTTCAGTTTTTCCCGCAACACCTCATAGTAGTGGCTTTCGGGAAACCGGATCAGTCTCGTGCGATGATCAGAGGCCTGAATCACGGCCGTATCACCCTGCGTCATTGCAATACCCACCTGTCCGTCAAGCGTGGCCATCGCGCCGTCATCCTTGCTGGTCAACGTGACCTCGACCTCTACATTTCCCGGAACGATCAAGGGCCGATGGGTGAGCGTGTGCGGGCAGATGGGCGTGAGGATCAGGGACTGCACGGCCGGATTGAGGATGGGGCCTCCGGCCGACAACGAATACGCCGTGGACCCCGTTGGCGTTCCGACGATCAGACCGTCACCTCTGAGATTCGTCACGAACTGACCCTGAATGGCAATCTTCAGTTCGATCATTCGCGCCAGGGTGCCCTTGCTGATGACGACGTCGTTCAGCACCGTGCCCCGCGCCACCGTTTCGCCATGTCGATGGACATGAGTCTTCAACATGAGCCGCTCGTCGAGGACAAAATCATTCGCGAACACCCGATCGAGAGAGGGATAGAGATTGTCCAGTCGAACCTCAGTCAAGAATCCGAGGCCCCCCATGTTCACACCCAGGATGGGAATGCTTCGTTCCGCTGCCAGCCGCGCGGCGTTGAGCATGGTTCCGTCGCCGCCCAAGACCAGCAGGACGTCGGCTTTACCGGCGAGTTGCGTTTTCTGAAATCCTCCTGGTTCGCCCAGCAACGCCGCCGAGGTCGTATCGAGCAGGACTTCGATGCTCCGGGCCCTGAGCCAAGTCACCACGCCTTGCAGGGTGGTCTTGACTTCAGGGAACTTTGGTTTGGTCAGGATCCCGATACTCTTACTCTTCATGGGTGCCAGACTCTGGAATTGCCTGAGTGGGTCCGGGATTGTATCGGGACGGTTCTTTTCATGTCAACGCAACCTCCGCTGGAACTCCGTGCGCGTGGGGCCCGCGTGAGAAAAATGTCGTGATCTCGAGCGATGGAGTCGTCACTTTTCCGTGCAACCTTGACTCTGCAGGGCGGTCTGGTTAGAATTAGGTCAAGTTTTTCCATGGGTTTTGCTCGACACGGCCACTACTCGTACCCACTAGTAAGGAGGCAGGATGTTCGAACGATTCACGGACAAAGGTCGAAAGATCATTATTCTCGCACGTGAGGAAGCTGAGCGGCACCAGAATGACTATCTGGGGACCGAGCACCTCGTCTTGGCGATACTCCGTGAGTCCGATGGCATTGCCCTGATGATTCTTAAGAAGATGGGGCTGTCGACGGAACAGATCCGTCTCGAGATCGAGCGCAATCTCCCCGGCGGGGGAACCACCATGACCTTCGGCGAGATTCCGTTCAGCCCGCGCGTCAAGAAAGTCATCGAATACGGGGTCGAAGAGGCCCGCCTGCTGGGGCACAACCATATCGGCAGCGAACATCTGCTCCTGGGCCTGCTCCGGGAAGAGGAAGGGATCGGCGGCAAGATTCTCCGCAGTCTGGGGGCCAATCTGCTTACGGCCCGGCAACTGACCGTGACCTTTCTCCGGAAGTCAGCCCCGCGGGAACGCGACCGGAAGAGCAATACGCCGGCGCTTGATGAATTCGGGCGCGACCTGACCCAGCTGGCCCAAGAAGGCCAACTGGATCCGGTGATCGGCAGGGCCGACGAGATCGAGCGCGTACTGCAGATACTCAGCCGAAGAACCAAGAACAACCCTGTGCTGATCGGCGAATCCGGGGTCGGGAAAACGGCCATCGTCGAGGGGCTTGCCCAACGGATCGTCCAATCGGAGGTTCCCGACAACCTGCTCTCCCGCCGGGTGATCGCGTTAGATCTCGGTTCGCTCGTGGCGGGCACGAAGTACCGGGGCCAGTTCGAAGAGCGGCTCAAGGTCGTGATGAAGGAGATCGTGCAGGCGGGGAACATCATCATTTTCATCGACGAGCTCCACACACTGGTCGGGGCCGGTGCCGCCGAGGGGTCGATCGATGCGTCGAACATGCTGAAGCCCGCACTCTCACGAGGAGAAATTCAGTGTATCGGCGCCACGACATTGGATGAGTACCGCAAGCACATTGAGAAGGACGGCGCCTTGAAGCGGCGATTCCAGCCGATTCACGTTCAGCCGCCCAGCTTCGATGAAACCGTGCTGATCATTCAAGGACTGCGGGATCGGTACGAAGAACACCACGGGGTTGAAATCACGGAAGATGCCATTGTCGAGGCGGTCAAGCTGTCGGACCGTTATATCACCGACCGGTTCCTGCCGGACAAGGCGATCGATTTGATCGACGAAACCGGGTCGCGCGCCAAGTTGCAGACCTATGCGCTGCCGTCAGAGTTGAAAGCGATGGAACAGGAACTCAAGAAGGTGTCGCGCGAAAAGGAACTGTCGATCTCGATGCAGAATTTCGAGGAAGCCGTACGCCATCGCGAGGAGGAAGAACGGCTGCGGAAGCTCCTGGACGAATCCAAGCGGGAATGGAAGAAGAATCAGGAGAAGAACAAGCCGGTGATCGGCAAGGAAGACGTCGCCTATGTGGTTTCCAAGATGACCGGCATCCCGCTGTTCAAGCTCGAAGAGGAAGAATCCAATAAGCTGCTGCGCATGGAGGAGTTTCTCCATAAGCGGGTGGTCGGTCAGAATGAAGCGATTTCGGCGGTTGCCCGGGCGATTCGCCGTTCCCGCGCAGGCCTCAAGGAGGCGCGGAAGCCGATCGGCTCGTTCATCTTCCTGGGTCCGACGGGAGTCGGAAAGACGGAACTTGCCCGAACCTTAGCCGAGTTTCTTTTTAACAGCGAGGACGCGCTCATCCGGGTCGATATGTCCGAGTATCAGGAGAAGTTCACCAGCTCCAGGCTCTTCGGTGCCCCTCCGGGCTATGTAGGTTACGAGGAGGGAGGGCAGCTGACCGAAAAGGTTCGCCGCCGCCCCTATTCGGTCGTTCTGTTCGATGAAATTGAAAAGGCGCATCCCGATGTCTTCAACGTCCTGCTCCAAGTGCTGGACGACGGCGTGCTCACCGACAGTCTCGGTCGAAAGGTGGACTTCAAGAACACGGTTGTGATCATGACGTCCAACATTGGGACCAAGATGATCCAGAAAGGCGTGTCCCTCGGCTTCCAAAGCACAGAAGGCGAAGCGGCGCGGAAGAAGAAGGAGGAGGTCCTCGGAGAGGTCCGCAAGTCGTTCAGTCCGGAGTTCTTGAACCGAATCGACGAAATCGTGGTCTTCCATCAGTTGGAGAAAGAGCAGCTTTATAGCATCCTCGATATTCTGCTCCGTGAGTTGAATCTTCGACTTCTGGACAAGGGAATTGAAATCGAAGTCGACGACGAGGTCAAACAATGGCTTATCAAAGAGGGTTATGAGCCACAGTACGGCGCCAGACCTATGCGCCGAGCCATCCAGCGCGCGATCGGCGACCCGCTTTCCGATGAGCTCATCAGGGGTCGCTTCAAGGAGAGCCGCAAGGTCAAGGTGGTGCTCCGAGATGGCGCCCCGGCCTTTATCGAGCAGGAGGCGATGGCGGGGGTCTAGTCAGCAGCTTGTGATCACTACAGCGCACGCGTATCATGCGACAGTCGGCGACCCCTGCGGCGGACAGCCGCAGGGGTCGCGTCGTTTCACCCACATCCGATCCCGTCTGTAAGAACCGATGGTCCCAATCAGTCAGCCCAGGTCCCCGGCCCACTCCAGATGGCAACCGAGCCCCATCCTTGGAATCGAATCCTCGTGCGATGAGACGGCTGCCGCCGTCATCGACGGGCAGGGGCAGGTGCTCTCGAACGTGATTTCCTCACAGGTTGCCGTCCATGCCAAATTCGGCGGAGTCGTCCCGGAGTTGGCAGCCCGTGCCCATCTGGGGATGATCGATGCCGTGGTGAACGACGCGCTTACGCAATCAGGGGTTCGCAAACAGGACCTGGGAGCAGTGGCCGTCACCCTGGGACCCGGATTGGCCGGCGCCCTCCTGGTAGGGGTCAACTATGCGAAAGCCTTGAGCTACGGTTTGGGCGTTCCAGTGATCGGTGTCAATCATCTCGAAGGGCACATCGCCTCCGCCTGGCTTGCTGACCCCGCGTTTCCACTTCCCTGTGTCATCTTGGTCGTATCTGGAGGGCATACGCATTTGTATCGGCGGGACGCGGACGGGCGCTGCGCGCTTCTCGGTTGCACGAGGGACGATGCCGCAGGAGAAGCGTTCGATAAGGGGGCGCAAATGCTCGGCCTGGGGTTTCCGGGAGGACCGGCGATCGACCAACTCGCACACGAGGGCAACCAGGCCGCGATCCGGTTCCCCCGATTCCAGCGGAAGAAATTCGATTTGGAGTTCAGCTTCAGCGGGCTCAAGACCTCATTGCTGTACAAACTGCGCGAGATGAACGCTCAGGCGCGAACCCAACAGGCTGCGGACCTGGCGGCTGGCTACCAGGAAGCCATCGTCCAAGTGCTCGTGTCCAAAGCTTTCTCGGCCCTCACCCGGGAGGGGCTCTCGGCTCTTGCCGTCGTGGGAGGAGTATCGGCAAACTCCCGATTGCGAATACTCCTCACGGAGCGAGCGACACGCGCGGGGGTCCGTCTCGCATTGCCGCCGATGACCTATTGCACCGACAACGCGGCCATGATCGCCTCTGCTGGACGGCAAGCGCTCTTGTCCGACCGGCGGTCGTCCGGCAACCTCGACATTCAACCGGCGCTACAGATTGAGCCCGTGCGAACACCCGTCCCTCGCAAGGAGGCGGCCCATTCCTGAAATCCGTGGCCAGATCGCAGGACTTCGGCCGAGCCAGGTCGCCGCTCTTGAGCGGTTGTACCGACGCCGTGTCCCGCACGACAAAATCCTCTCTCCGGAGCTGGCCAGAACGATGGGCCAGCTTACCATCGAGATCCAGCGTGCGATCGGGGTGTTGCTGACGCGCCGCGGCTTGGTGCAGGACATCATCGTGGGGACGGATCTTACACTGTCCCCTGCGACTCTGGCGAAGTTCAGGACTGGCCCGCGATCATTGAGAGGGCTGAGGCTCATCCGAACGCAACTGCAGGATCAGCCATTGAGCCAGGAGTCGCTGACGGATCTCGCGTTTCTTCGTCTGGATCTGATCGGCACCCTTTCCCTCTTGCCGGACGGGGGGGCGGGCCATCTGTACCTCGCGCATCTTCTGCCGCTGGACGGGAGCGGCCAGCTCTGCAAGATTCTCAAGGCCGTTCCGTTTCATCAATGTTCACTGCCCTTCGATCGGTTCATCGAAGAATTGGAAGCGGAGATGCAGTTGGCGCGCGCCCATCATGCCGTCAAGGATGTGGCCGAATCGGCGATTCTTGTCAGTGCGTCGCCGCAAGGACGCGCCGAGCAGGAGGAGCGTCTCGCCGAACTCGCCGACCTGGCGGGCTCGGCTGAGGTGACCGTCATTAACCGCATGGCGCAGCGTACCGGCGACAGCCATCAACGGTATCTGTTGGGGAGCGGCAAATTAAAGGAAGTGCTTATCCAGACGCTCCATCAAGGCGCCGACATGGTGATTTTCGACCAGACGCTCTCGCCGGCTCAGTCACGCGCGATTGCAGAAATTACCGACGTGAAAGTGATCGACCGCACTCAGCTCATCCTCGATATTTTTGCCAGGCGGGCACACAGCCGTGAAGGGAAAGTGCAGGTTGAACTGGCGCAATTACGCTACCTTCTGCCAAGGCTGTCGGGGAAAGGCACGCAGCTCTCGCGGCTGGGCGGCGGCATCGGGACCAGAGGGCCTGGCGAAACCAAGCTGGAAACCGATCGCCGCCGCGTTCGAGACCGGATCACGCATCTGGAACGCGCGCTCGCCCATTTCGCGCGACACCAGGACCAGCGTCGAGCGCGCCGCGGGCGTCACGGTCTGCCGGTTCTGTCCCTGGTGGGATACACGAACGCCGGGAAATCCACGCTGCTGAACGTGTTGACCAAGAGCCGCGTCTCGGTTCAGAATCGCCTCTTTGAAACGCTGGACACCACCAGCCGCCGACTCCGCTTTCCGCATGACCGTGAGGTGATCATCACCGATACCGTCGGATTTATCCGGGACCTCCCCAAAGAACTGGTCGGCGCCTTTCGCACCACGCTGGAAGAGTTGCGTGAGGCCGATCTGCTGCTCCATGTCGTGGACGCCAGCGCCCCCGACATCGAAGTGCAAATCACCGCCGTCATCGACATCCTTCGTGAGCTCAACCTGGACACGATTCCGCGCATGCTGGTATTCAATAAGTGCGATCGCCTGCCGCCCCAGGAGATCGCGCCGCTCTGCCGCCGCTACTGCGCCATCGGTATTTCTGCCCTCGATCCGTCGACCTTGCCTCCGCTTCTGGCCGGCATGGAAGCGCACGTCCGGTCCCTTACGAAGGGCCGCGAGGATGGATATCGGGTCACCCACCAGGGACCGGGTGCCCACACAGGGATATCGTTCGTCACTCCCATGCCATCATCCAGACTGCGATGACGCTCCGAACGCCTCCCATCCCGCGTAGTGCCGGACGTTCCTCCCGGATTGCGGCGATCCTGTACCGAACCATGCCGACCGTGGTAATGGAGCTGACCCACCGTACGCCGTGGGAGCTGTTGGTCGCCACCATTCTCTCGGCCCAATGTACCGATCAACGGGTGAATCAAGTGACGCCGGCCCTGTTCAAGCGATACCGTACCCCGCTCGAATTCGCTCAGGCACAGCCGCGAGAGCTGGAATCTCTGATCAAGACGACCGGATTCTACAGGAACAAAGCCAAGAACCTGACGGGGTGCGGTCAGGCCGTGGCCGAACGATTTAAGGGGCAGGTTCCCTCGACCATGAAGGAACTGGTCTCGATTCCCGGTGTTGGGCGAAAAACCGCCAACGTCCTCCTCGGCGCAGTCTTCGGCCAACCGGCAGTCGTCGTCGACACCCACGTGAAACGCGTGGCCAACCGCCTCGACCTGACTCGGTCGAGCGATCCCGAGAGGATCGAAATCGATCTTCAGCAGTTGTTCCCGCGAGAGCGTTGGACAGGGGTTTCCCAGCGGCTGCTGCTCCATGGCCGGTATGTCTGCCTTGCGCGCAAGCCGAACTGTGGAGATTGTACGTTGTCCGTCGTCTGCCCCTGGAAAGGAAAACCACGGTCGTGACTACGAGCATGACGGGATTCGGCAGGCAACAGGGCACTTGGCTGGGTAGCATGATCACCGTCGAAGCCCGTTCCGTGAACCACCGGTTTCTGGAGCTCGGAATCCGTTTGCCGAAATCGATGGGTCACCTTGAAGAAACCTTCAAGAAGATCGTGCAAGGGCACTGTACGAGGGGTCGCATTGATCTGACGGTACTCCTGCAGGGGGGACGAGGAGGCCTGCGCACTCTCCAACTTGACGTTGAATTGGCGAAGCAGTACCATCGCAGCCTCCGCATCCTCCAACGGACCTTAAAGCTTGGAGGTTCCATTGACATCGGACTCATCGCAGGATTTCGCGAGATTATCGCGCCCTCGGATCAGCCGATGGATGACCCGAAGCTGGCGAAGCTTGTGGAACGGCTCGGTCGGCAGGCGCTGCGCGACCTGGTCCGGATGCGGAAGAAAGAGGGAGCGCTGCTCGCCCATGACATCCTGGGCCGTCTCACCACGCTCAGGGACTTAAAGGGGTTGGTGGCGGGACGGGCGCCCGCCATTGCGCAGGAGGCATTTGCGCGGATGAAGCTTCGAGTGGAAAAGTTGCTCGGCGGTGAGATTCCAGACCTTTCCAGGTTCCACCAGGAACTGGCCCTCTATGCAGATCGTTGCGACATTACGGAAGAATTAGTCAGATTGGACGCGCATATGGTACATTTTGAGCAGAGGATACAGGGCGTCGAGCCGGCAGGAAAGACATTGGATTTTCTCCTTCAGGAGATGGGCCGGGAGGTCAATACCATCGGTTCGAAGGCCAACGACAGTACGATCTCGGCTGCGGTCGTCCAAATGAAGACTGAGCTCGAGCGTATACGAGAACAAGTGCAGAACGTCGAATGACCACCGCCATGCCCATAAGCGCGCTGCCGTCGGGCTCCGCAGGGGACCACCCTGTCGTTGAACGTCGTGGCATTCTTTTCATTGTCTCGGCCCCGTCCGGAACAGGGAAGACGACGCTGTGCAAGCAGATTGCGACGTCCGTACCGGGGCTCTGGCACTCCGTGTCCGTCACCACCAGAAAACCACGGGTTGGGGAGGAGAGCGGACGGGAGTATTTCTTCGTCGAGGAGAAGACGTTCCAGGACATGGTCGCGCGCCATGAGTTTCTGGAATACGCGCATGTCTATGACAATTGGTACGGGACCCCGCGTAAGGCGTTGATGGATAGGATGGAGCAGGGGATCGACGTGTTGATGGAAATCGATGTGCAGGGTGCGCTCCAGATCAAGAAGAAAATCGAGGATGCAGTCTATATCTTCATCCTGCCCCCATCGATGGATGCCCTGCGTCTTCGGCTGGAAAGCCGGGCCTCGGATTCTCCGGAAGAGATCCTGCGCCGCCTGCAAAAAGTGAAGGAAGAGGTCTGGAGCTATCGCGAATACTATTATATCGTCCGCAATGACGACCTGACCCAGTCGCTTCGCGAGTTGCAGTGCATCTTTCTTGCGGAGCGGCTCAAGACCAAACGCCTGAACATGAACTGGCTGGAACAGAATTTTATTCTCGACAAAGAGACCAAGCAGATCACTCGAGACACCTCAACCACCAAATAGCAGGGAGCGCTGACCATCATGATGGACATGCTGAGTTTGCTACCGCAGTATACCCCCAACGAATTTGATTCACGCCACCGGCTCGTGATCGTCGCGGCGCAGCGCGCTAAACATCTGACCCAGGGGGCGAAACTGAGTGGTCCCTCGCGCTTTACGAAAGAAACGACCATGGCGCTCGACGAAGTGTTGCGGGGCAAGATCACGTACCTTACCGGGAAAGAGGCGCGGGATGCGATGAAAGAAGCCAAACGAGGGAAAGAGGGCGAGACTGAACGTCTTGCCATGATGACCGGGGAAGATGCCCGAGAAATCAAGAAGGAACTCAGCGTATATGTGGACGACACGGTTGCGCCCGCACCGGCTTCGTCCGAGGAGTAGTGAGTGGACCTGGACCGATCGCAGGAACCCCTGCGGGGCAAGTGCCTCGTTCTCGGAGTGACCGGAAGCATCGCCGCCTACAAGGCGGTCAGCCTGCTTCGAGCCCTGACGCGCGAGGGCGCCTCCGTCCGGGTGGTGATGACGCAGGCTGCCACGAAGTTTGTGACGCCTCTGACGTTCGAGGTGCTGTCGGGAGCACGGGTCACGACGGAACTGTTTGAGGCGCACGAAGAGATGAAGCATCTGTCCGTTCCGGAGGGGGCCGATGCGATTCTCGTGGCCCCGGCGACCGCCAATTTCCTGGCGAAGGCGGCGCTCGGACTGGCGGATGATGTCCTGTCCACCATGTTGCTGACCACCCACTGCCCGCTGATCGTGGCTCCCGCCATGGACGGGCAGATGTGGGCGCATCCGACCGTCGTCGAACATGTGAGAATCCTCCGGGCACGCAGCGTGGTCGTGCTGGATCCCGAAGAAGGACCGCTGGCGTCGGGTCAGGTCGCGCAGGGGCGACTCGCGGCCGAGTCGAGCATACTCGATGCAGTCCACCGTACATTGACCCATCACGGTGATTGGCGCGGGCAGCAGGTCCTGGTTTCCGCCGGCCCCACCCA
>JBQTIO010000033.1:0-6350 GCA_052388075.1 Nitrospiraceae bacterium | reverse complement strand
ATGAAGAACGGCTTTTTCCGCGGGCATGGCCTCGGCAACGACTATATCGTGGTGGATCCCAAGGAGCTGACGTTCAGGCTCACCCCGAACAACATCAAATCCTTGTGCGATCGTAACTGGGGCCTGGGTAGTGACGGGATCCTGGCGCTGGTCCCGTCGAGGAAAGCCGATTTCGGTCTCCGCATTTTCAACCCGGACGGCAGCGAAGCGGAAAAATCCGGGAACGGCCTTCGAATCTTCGCCCGCTACCTCCACGCCACCGGCAGGACCAAGAAGAAAGACTTTACGGTGGAGACCAAAGGCGGGCTGGTCACGATTGCCCTGCACATCGATCGGCACGGAGACGCAAGCGCGGCGACCGTCGAGATGGGCCGGGCCACGTTCAAGCCTGAGGCCTTGCCCTGCTCGCTCGATGCGACGGAACTCATCCGACAACCTATTGAAGCCGCCGGGCGCGCGCTGACCTTCACCGGCGTCAGCGTCGGGAATCCCCATTGCGTCGTATTCAGGCCAGCGGGAGAATCCTGGTCACGGGAGGATCTGCTGACCCTCGGACCCGCGCTTGAGAATCACAGGCTCTTTCCCAAAAGGACGAACGTGCAACTCGCAGTCCCGACCGGTTCGAAGGAAATCTTCATTTTGATCTGGGAACGGGGTGCGGGGGAAACGCAGGCGTCCGGCTCCTCCTCCTGCGCCGCGGCCAGCGCCGCGGTGCGCTTGGGACTCGTGAAGAGTCCCGTGACAGTCACGATGCCTGGCGGCTCGCTCAACATCGAGGTGGCCGCAGACTTTACCCTCACGATGAAGGGGCCGGTGGCCGAAGTCGCGCGCGGTACGTTGAGTCCATCGTTCGTGCGTGGGCTGAAGTAGTACGGTCGTCAACCGTCATTCGTCAATTGTCATCCGACGAGAAATCCCACCGCTTTTCTTGCTATCCTTAAGGTTGACGTGTGACGCATGACGACTGACGCACTTCAATCCAAACTTGCCCATCTCCCCGACAATCCCGGCGTCTATCTGTTCAAGAACGCGCAGGGGGAGATCCTATACATCGGCAAAGCCGCGGTGCTTGGCGACCGTGTCCGGTCCTACTTTCAGAAAGGGGCCGACCACAGTCCCAAGACCAGTTTGCTCGTCAGCCAGGTGGCCGACCTGGAGACGATGGTGACCCGATCCGAGCTCGAGGCCCTGATTCTCGAAAGCAACCTGGTGAAACGTCATCGACCACGTTTCAACGTCGTGTTGCGAGACGACAAACAGTACCCCTACGTGCGGTTGCCCATCAAGGACGATTTCCCACGGCTCTCGATCGTACGCCGCGTGCAGAAGGACGGCGCGTTGTACTACGGACCCTATACGCCGGCGAACGCCCTGCGGGAAACCCTCAAAGTGATCAAGCACGCCTTCCCCCTGGCGACCTGCTCGATCGACATCGACGGGAAGGCCGAGCGGGCTTGCATCGAATTTGAGATCAAGCGCTGCATGGCCCCCTGCACGGGCCACCAATCCAAGGAGGACTACCATCAGATCGTCAAACAGGTGCGTCAGTTCCTGGAAGGACGGGACCATGAGTTGCTGGATGACATCCGGGCCAAGATGGAGGCGGCGGCCGGGCGCGAGGAATTTGAGGAAGCTGCCCGCTTGCGCGACCGCCTCTTCAAGATCGAGCGGATGCTGGAGAAGCAGCGCATCACCCAGACCTCCGCGACCGATCAGGATGTCGTCGGCTTGGCGCGACAAGGCGCGGCGGTCGACCTTCAGATTCTCTTCGTACGCGGCGGGTTACTCATCGGGCGGAAGGACTTTTTCTGGCCGCAGTCGGCCGACGCGACGGACGAAGAACTCGTGCAATCCGCGATCCAACAGTTCTACAACAAGGACGGCCAGCCGCCGAAGGAAGTTCTGGTTCCGACCGACCTGGAAGGCGCCACGGTCATCGAGGAATGGCTCTCCGGCAAACGCGGGGAATCGGTTCGCGTCCTCGCCCCCGAACGGGGCGCCAAACATCAGCTGGTCCTGCTGGCCGAGGAGAATGCGGCGGCGGCCGTCGCCGACCATCTCCGCGATGAAGAGCTCGATCGCCAGGCGGGCGACGAGTTGAAGCGACTGCTCCGTTTAAATCGGCCGCCACGGAGGATCGAGGGCTTCGACATTTCCAATACGATGGGTAATCAATCCGTGGCCTCGATGGTGGTCTGGGAAGAGGGGCAGATGAAGAAGGGGGATTATCGCCGCTTCAAGATCCAGACGGTGATCGGCGCCAATGACTTTGCCAGCATGCAAGAAGTCGTGACACGACGCTACAGCGCGGTGGAAGACCTCGCCCGGCCGGATCTCGTGCTCATCGACGGAGGGCTTGGCCAGTTGACTGCTGCGTTGGAAGGACTTAGACAGGTGGGTCAGCAGGGAATCCCGATTTTAGGTCTCGCCAAGGCCCGGGGCGACAAGGAGGAACGTGTATTCCTGGCGGGTCGGAAGAACCCGATTGTCCTCATGCCGCAATCTCCGGCCACACATTTGCTGCAACGTATCCGCGATGAAGCGCATCGCTTCGCCATTACGTTTCATCGGAAACTCCGCGCGAAAGCCCTCGTGGCTCCACCACTCACTCAGATTGCCGGCGGGGGTTCCTCAACTCGAAGCGAAGTCTGAATATCCAGACAAATCCCGTAGACCACTCCGACTGCTCCAACCAGGTCAGAATGCTAACGGCATCGACTTGAACCCGCGGAACATCAGACTGTCATAGCGTCGTTCGGGCAGCTCATTGGTAAATCGCAACGCGGGGAATCGGTTGCACAGCCCCGCCACCCCGAGCGCCAGTTCTCGCCTCGCCAGTTCTGCGCCGAGGCATAAGTGCGGCCCCACCGCAAAAGCGACATGCTTGTTCGGCTGACGTGCGACGTCTAAGCGGTCTGGGTCAACAAACTGCTCGGGGTCGTGATTGGCCGCAGCCAATCCGAGAAACACCACTTGCCCCTTGGCTATGCGTCGCCCTCGAATCACAACGTCCTCCTTCGCAACGCGGTGAATGAAAGGCACGGAGGAGTCAAACCGCAGGATCTCTTCGATCGCGGAATGGATCACATCCGGCTGTTCACGAAGCTTTCGTAGTTCCTCCGGATGCATCAGCAATGCGTAGAGACCGTTGGAAATCTGATCAATGGTTGTGACATGCCCAGCCACCAGGATCAACACGCATTGCGCGGTGAGTTCCTCGGCATCCACTCGACCCTTCTCCTGGTTCGCAATCAGGTGACTCATCAAATCATCGCCGGGCTGGTCACGGCGCATACGGATAATATGAAGAAAATGCTGCTCCAACCGAACCATCGCCTCATTGGCTCGACGGCCGTCTTCCTCGATATTGCCGAAGCTTCCACCCCAAAACTTTGAAATGTCATCGGACCAGCGTTGGAAGCTGTCCCGGTCCTCCTCGGCAATCCCGAACATTTCCGCGATGACAAGAGCTGGCAGCGGTTGGGCGAAATCCGAGACCAGGTCCATGCGTCCGGTGCCTTGGATCTGATCCAGCAGTCTGTCCACTACCTTTTGGACGATCGGCCTCCAGACATCCAACGCACTTTTCGTGAAGCTTTCGCTCGTCATCCGGCGCAAGCGAGTGTGGAGCGGGATATCCTTGATGATCATCATGCGATTCGCCACGCGCAAATAATCGGCAACGATACTGAGATCGAGCCCATGTAACTGATGAGCGGCGTATTGTTTCAAGCGATCAGAACTCAATGCAGGGTCACGTAATGCCGCAAGCACGTCGTCGTAACGAGTGAGGACCCAGACTTGAAGCGGTTCGGACCAGTGCACAGGATCATCCTTGCGAAGGGTTGCGTAAATGGGATAGGGATTTGCGCGCGCCTCGGTCGTCAGTAGACTGAACGTGTGCGTGTTGGATGTTGTGCTCATAACGAGCCCTCAAGCTTTCTCCCGAGGCATCACAGCCTCGAGTGCTCTGCGGTTAGAAAGCTACGCGTAGGGTCACGACGCCACAGTGAGCGATCGCATCATAGGTCCCGTTCACGGTAGGATTGATATTTCCCGTCACTGTCCTGGATTCGAAGAGCCAGGCCCGATACGCTAAATCAAGGCCGATCGCCTTCGGGGCAAATCTGCCGGCCCCGGCGTTGCACGAAACCAGCCCCAGGAATCGGCCGGAATCCTTGCAGGTCAAACCGGTACCAACCGAAAACTCCTGCAAATCGAGTCCCAGGATCCCGGGATTGAATGTGGTATCAGGAATGGGATTCTGGGTGAACGAGTAACCCGCACGCAGCGCGACTTCCCAATTCGGCAGCAATTCCGGTTTGAGCCATCGGTATTCCGTCCCGATCAGAATGACCATCACATTCTTCCAGCTGGCTGGCTGCGGTATGATGCCGCCCGTCGAAAGATGCGTGTCGAAGTTCCGAATGGAATGCCAGCCGACGAAATCAACATCGAGCTCGACTTTCCACTCGCGAGCCGGGTCTCGAACCGGCCACACGGCAATCCCTCCCGTATACACGCTAGGGAGATCAACCGTGGTTCGCGCATCAGCGACCCGGACACCGTTCACGAGAAATGTACCGTCGAGATGCGCAGTGGCTTGGCTTCGGTACACGAAACCAATGTTCACGAGGGGCTTCCCGTCCTGGTTCCTGAACGGTGTGTACAGGAAACTGATGTTGAACCCGACTGCCGGTCCCTTTCCATTGATCTCGGCCGGGGTCCCCGCGGGAATACCGCCACCGCCCGGCCAGATGAACCGCTGTTCCACATGGCCCTGACCAAGAAAACTCGCGAACGTGTAGATGTCCGCGCCAACCCCGAATGAAAAGCTGTCAGTCAGCCGATAGGCGAGTGTCGGCTTGATGTCGATGAGAGGAAGATTGACACCGGTTACTGCAGTCCTGAAAGGGCCATCAACTGGATAGCGTGTCTGCAGACCAAATGGCGTTGTGATGCCGATACCGGCGGAGAGATCGCCCAATGCCGAGAACCCCACGTCCTTCAGGTTGACCGTGATATAACCGTGACTCGGGGGAGGAATAGCAACCATACCACCAAAATCGCCACTGACATCGACTCCGGTCGGACTCCTATACGTAATGGAGGACCCCACCAAGCTCGTTCCCCCTGAAGTCTGAATTCCTTTCAGTTGGGCCATGCCGGCAGGGTTGTAGTGAATCGCGGAAGCATCGCTGGCATCGGCGACAAACACATTGCCTTGCCCAGCCGCGCTCGCGCTCTGGGATTGAAATCGAAATGCCTGGCCGGTCGCCATCGCCGGCAAGAGAACAGATCCGAATAAGAGACCAAAGAGAATGACAGCTCGCATAGTCAAATGACCTCGAAAACAAAAGGTGTCGCAGAGCGGCTCGTAGGCTCCTCGAATGCCCTTCGGAAAGCAAGGGCCAAATCGGCCTTATCGCTAGATACATTCGGCTCTATCGTCAAAATCCGCTAGCAGTACGCCGTACGGATGTGCCATAGTGCCACTATCGAATGTTTCCTGATAATGATATGGAGTCTGGGAGTGCTGTTACGAGGAGTTGACCATCTTACATATCCATCCCGGAAGGAATTTCAGCTTCTGGGAGAGGTCATGCACGAGGCCCGCGCGGTCGACTCCCCCAAGAAGCTCTCCACCCTGACAGAATCCATCGGCAGATTTGCTCCCCACGAGTACTCAGCCTGCGGTCTCTTCAGTCTCCGCAGATGCAGCCTGAATGTGGGGCACTCAACCTACGGTCAAGAATTTGCTCATCTCTATGTCAGTCAAGGCTTCGTGTTCGACCCTTCGATTCAACTCCTACAGACCACTCGATTCAGCATCACTTCGAATCAGGATTGCTTGGATACCGTCGAACCCCGACAAGTCACGAGCCTGAAATTGGATTTCGGGATCAAGACCTGCCTTTCGGTCGGCGTGCGCGGCGTCGTGGGCGTGTGCACCTACTTCGCCTTCAGTAATTTCGATAAGCGGCAGCAAAGCAAGCTACGCACGCTGATGCAAATTCTCGCTCCCCACTATCACCTGGCCTACTTGCGTGGCACGTCGCAGCTCGCGGACCAAGAGTCTCAGTTTGCCACTTCCGCCCTCACGATGAAGGAAGAAGAAATCATGCGATGGGTGGCGGAGGGAAAAACAAACTGGGAAATCTCCGTCATCTTGCACATGAGTCTGAACACGGTAAAGACGCACCTCAAGAACATCTACCAGAAGTTGGGCGGCGTCGAGAACCGCTGGACTGCGGTCGCACGCTGGCAGTGGAACGCCTCAGGGCTGCTCTACGCTCAGACGACGGATCCCAACCCATCACTTCCTCCGCCTCAGGAATCCTAGAAATCGA
>JBQTIO010000032.1:0-4278 GCA_052388075.1 Nitrospiraceae bacterium | reverse complement strand
CGCGCCACCTCGATCCTCGGCATCTTCGCCGATCGCGCGGCGGCGGAATTCGACCGGTTGCGGTTCGAGCGCGCGTTGCGGAAAAGCGACCTCACGATACGAAAGATCGATGAGGGTACGGCGGCGGTGACCGGCGCGGCATTCTTCCCGTCGCTGGTCAAGAGCCTGGCGGAAGCCCTCCAGACGAAGTATGCGTTCGTCTCCAAGTTCGTCGAGAACAAGCGGACCCGTGTGCGGACATTGGCCTTCTGGAAGGGGGACGGGTTCCTCGATAACTTCGAATACGACCTGCCCCACACGCCCTGTGAGCGCGTCCTGGCCGGAGAAGTCTGTCTCTTTCCGGAAAAGGTGCAGGAGTTGTTTCCGGATCATCGTGAGGATCTGGCAAAACTCGGCGTCGAGAGCTATCTGGCGATTCCAGTGTCCGACCGATCCGGCGCGGTCATGGGTCATCTGGCGGTGATGGATACGAAGCCGATGTCCGAGGATCAGCGGGTGTTGTCCATCTTCAAGATTTTCGGCGTTCGGGCCGGAGCCGAACTCGAACGGGAGCGGATGGATGCGCAGCTCAAGGAGAATGAAGAGCGGCTACGTGACCTGTTCGACGAGGCGCCGATTGCGTACGTGCATGAAGGCCTGGATTCGAAGTTCATCCGAGCGAACCGCGCGGCCATGCGGACGCTGGGTATCGCTCCGGATGAAGTTCAGGGCACCTACGGCAGGTCGTTCATCCCGGACACGCCGGAGGCGCAACGTCGCTTGAAGGAGGCCTTCGACTCCATCGGAAGGGGAACCGACACAAGCGGCGTGGTGCTGGAGCTTCGGCGGAAGGACAACGGCAAACCGCTCTGGATTCAGTGGTGGTCGAAGCCGGACCCCGGTGGCGCCTATACCCGTACCATGTTCGTCGATATCACCGAGCGGGTGCTGATGGAGCAGGAAAAGGCGCGGTTGGAAGCCGCGAACGTGTATCTGCAGGAAGAAATCAAGACGGAGCACAATTTCGAAGAGATCATCGGCACATCGCCCGCGATCAAGAAGGTGCTGCAGGCGATCGAGAAGGTGGCGGGGACAGATGCGAGCGTGCTGGTGACGGGCGAAACCGGCACGGGCAAGGAACTAATCGCGCGCGCCCTCCACAACCTGAGCCAACGGAAGAACGGTGTGCTGGTGAAAGTGAATTGCGCCGCCATTCCAGCTGGCCTCGTTGAAAGTGAGCTCTTCGGCCACGAGAAAGGCGCGTTCACCGGCGCGCTGGCGCGGAAAATCGGCCGGTTCGAACTGGCGGACAGAGCGACGATCTTCCTGGACGAAGTAGGCGAAATTCCACTGGAGCTACAGACGAAACTCTTGCGCGTCCTGCAGGAGGGAGAGTTCGAGCGGTTGGGGAGTACCAGGACGCTTAAGGTCAACGTCCGGGTGATCGCCGCGACGAACCGCGATCTCGAAAAAGAGGTGCGCGAGGGACGGTTCCGCTCCGATCTGTATTATCGGCTTAAAGTATTCCCTATCGCCTTGCCCGCCTTGCGAGACCGGAAGCAGGATATCCCGCTGCTGGTCTCCTACTTCGTGAAGAAATATTCTTCCGCGATGGGCAAGAGAGTCGAGTCAATACCCGGTGCGATGATGGAGCTGCTCAAGAGCTACACCTGGCCGGGGAATATCCGGGAGTTGGAACACGTCATCGAGCGGGCGGTGATTCTGAATCAAGGACCCGAGCTCGAGCTCGGTGAGTGGATGCCGCGCAGTACCGAAGCCGCTCGCAATGGAGGATCAGCCACGTTGGAAGAAGTCGAGCGGGCCCATATCATCGCAGTCCTCGATCAAACCAACTGGCGCGTCAGCGGCGAGAAAGGTGCAGCCAAGATCCTTGGCCTCAATGCCACCACGCTCGAAGCACGGATGAGAAAGCTGGGCATTCAGAGACCTGCCTGAGCGTATCTCACGGTGCGGGAAGGGCGAGACGTGCGCGAAAGGCAGGACTCGCTTCGATTACCTCATCAGCCCGTCTCGCATTTCTCGCTAGTCCCGCTTTTCTAGCTCCTCGCGTCACGATTCACGCGTGACTTTCCCAATTAATTGGGACGCTCCCAATATTTTAGGAATCAGACCCTCCCACCTGCTCCAGCCTCGCTGCTGATCCTCGCTCATCTTCGCTATCGACATCAATCACTTACGTCATCCTGGCAGTGGTGTTGCCGCTGTGGCATTGCTGTTGCTGAATACCGGAGCATCACCCCGAACCGAGAGGAGAGACGCCGACGATGCTGAAGATTACGAAGATTCAAGAAAGCGGGAGCGACGTGCTGATCAAATTGGAAGGCAAGATCACTGAGCAGTGGGCGGCCCTCCTCGACGGCGAATGCAGAGCCTATCTCCGACACAAGAAAGCGGTGTACCTGGACTGCACGAACGTCAATTTCATCGATGGGAGAGGGGTCGAAGTTCTGAGGAGTTTGCCGGACAAACAAGTTTTGCTCATGAGCGCTCCCGGTTTTATCACGGAGCTGCTGCAGATAGGAGGCAGATCATGAAGGGCGTCTCCACTACATATACCGGGTCGGCGGGACTGAGTGCCCCCGCGGCATCCTCGATAGCGTGCGTGAACAGGGCCGTGCTGGCGGAGGAGGAACAAACGTTGATTGCTCGGCTCCGCCGAGGCGATGAAGCGGCGTTCAATGACCTGGTCACGAGGCACCATGGCGCGCTGATTCGCATGGCAATGGGCTTTGTGGCCGATCGTGAAGTGGCGGAGGAGGTGGTGCAGGACACCTGGATGGTGGTGATCGAGAGCCTGGCACGATTCGAAGGGCGATCCTCGCTGCGGTCCTGGATCTTCGGGATTCTAATTCATAAAGCCAAAGACCGCGGCGTGCGGGAGAAGCGGCACACGACGTTCTCGGCCTTTAAATCGCATGACGATGAGTCCGAAGAAGCGGTGGACCCTGCCCGTTTCCATCGGTCGGGCGAGTGGGCTGGTCACTGGGCCTTTCCGCCGCAGCCGTGGGACGAGCAAACCCCTGAGAAACTGCTGGCTTCGAAGCAGACGATCGCGGCTATGAACAAGGCGATCGACGATCTCCCTCCCACGCTGAAAGCGGTGCTGATACTGCGAGACATGGAGGGGGTAGAGTCAGCGGAAGTCTGCGAATTGTTGAAGATCACGGAGACCAACCTCTATGTGCGGTTGCATCGGGCCAGAGAGCGGGTGCGGCAAGCCGTCGAAGCATTCCTGGAGGGTCGTTCGCGAGAGGTGTAAGGATTTCGGGGAAGAGGAGACTTACGACCAGAGGGTGAATGTGACGCTCCCCCTATGATACAGGACCCGAACGAGCAGGCAACACCGGAGATTACGTGCCAAGAGGTCGCCGAGTGGACCTCCGCGTATCTCGACTCACATGCGGGCGAGGATCGCAATGTTCGCATCGCCCTGCACCTGGCCGCCTGTGCCGGCTGTGAGGCCTATGTGAAACAAATTGCCTCAGTTCGGGACCTCGTCGGGTTGTTGCCCAAGGTGGGCACGATGCCGGCCGACCCTGATCGGTTGCGACAGGCGTTTGCGGCGCAGCACCGTAAGCGCTAGGCCACAACGCTCCTGGTCGTCATGAACGCAGCACCGTTTGCGACTGCAGCAGCGAACCGCCGTGAGGAACAAATGAAAGCCGTCGCAGTTTTTCCAGGAAAGCCCAATTCGATCCATCTCGCCGACCTTCCGAAGCCCTCCTTGCACGAGGTTCCCAACGGTCGTGGTGTGCTGGTGCAAGTGTTGCGCGTGGGGGTCGACGGCACCGACAAAGAAATCAACGCCGCGGAGTACGGCCAGGCTCCGCCAGGGGATGATTTTCTGGTCATCGGCCACGAGTGTTTCGGTCGTGTCGTAGAAGTCGGTCACCACGTGACGGAATTCATGCCGGGCGACTACGTCGTTCCGACCGTGCGTCGGCCCGGCGGCAGCTTCTACGACCAGATCGGCCAGTACGACATGACGCTGGAGGATACCTACTACGAGCGGGGCATCAATCTGCGGCACGGGTATCTGACTGAGCTCTTCGTCGACGATCCGGAGTACCTGGTGAAGATTCCGAAAGGACTCAAGGACGTGGGCGTGTTGCTCGAACCGACATCGATCATCGAGAAGGGCATCATCCAGGCTTACGAAGCGCAACGCCGTCTCAAGATCTGGCGGCCCAAGAAGGCGGCCGTGCTCGGGGCCGGTACGGTTGGCCTGCTGGCGGCGCTCTCGCTGAAGATGAAAGGCTTCGATGTGACGAGTTTCGG
>JBQTIO010000031.1:0-42230 GCA_052388075.1 Nitrospiraceae bacterium | reverse complement strand
AGACCCGTTGCACCGCTTCCGGGAGGCACGGTACTATGCCCACCCGCGCAGGGTGTGGAACGCGGACTGTTGGGGTTATTAGTAAGAAGGGAGTGTCTGTGGCTGGTGGCGGATCGGGTAACGGTCTCTACGACCACTTATATAGGCGTTTCTTCGAGCAACGCGACAGCCACCAGGGTTATTCCTTCCAACACGCTCCCGGAGGCAGCGCGCCCCCACCGACGGTCACGTTCAGTCAGAAACTGCGCTGGTGGACGTGGGATCGCTGGAATCGGCGGAAGAAAATTCTCGCCGAACGGGACCGGTTGCAGCAGGAAATCCTCCAGATCAAGAAAACAGGAAGGGCCGGGTAGCGGATGGTGCTTACGGAGCCGACGGTGAGGGACCAGACAGGTCTCGGGCATGGGGAAGTCGGGGACTCGTTATGCCTGCGCCATGTTCCATAATCCATGCGGCAACGGGGCTCCGGTCACTGGCCTGCTGTCTCATTCTGACAGGCGTGGGCCTGGCGGTGATCGGCGGGGAGGTCCGGGCGGTTCAGCGGGAAACCCCTGAGGAGAAAGAAGCCAATCTCAAGCAACAAGCAACGGGCGGACTCTTTCAGAAGTGGACCTTCGAGCAGGATCGCCCCGATTCGGTTCCGGCTGGGTTTGTCGCACTCTCCTCTGGTGAAGGGCCGCCGGCCGATTGGATCGTCCGAGAGGACGACACGGCCCCGTCCCCTCCCAACATCGTGGCGGTTTCATCCAGATGCGCGGGAAGAGCCTGCTATCACCTTCTGCTGGCCGATGGCCTGGATTATGAATACCCCGACCTGACGGTGCGGTTTCGGGCATCGGAGGGAAGCGCTCGGATCGGCGGACTCGTGTTCGGGGCGAAAGATGCCGCAAATTTTTATGCGGCAGTGGTCGATCTGGCCGGTCTCACGGTGCAAGTGGTTCGCGTGGTGGCGGGAAACGAGACGCTGCTGGCTCAGGCTCCCGTGAATCTGAAACTGGTGGACTGGCATTCGCTTCGGGTGCAGCGGAATACCATCATCAGCAAGGATTTCATTGAAACCTTCGTAGACGGGTCTCTGGTTCTGTCCGCGGAGGATCAGATGCTTGGATTGGGGAAGGTCGGACTGGCGGTGCGAGGAGAGTCCTCTTTATTTTTCGATACGTTACATGCCATCCCGCTTTTCTCGCATCGACCGCTCTCAGCACCGCCGGCATATTAAACAAGGGCACAATCGGCGGGGAATGTCCGGAAACTTGCGTTTTTTCTTCCTTCTGGGGTAGCATGACAATGCTTGATTGCGAGAAAGGCCTGGCAAACAAGCGCTGAGAGTGAGAAGGCCTGAACGAGTGTTGTTTTGGTCCCGCCCGGGAATCTGATCGGAAGCCAGAGCTAAGCCGCCGCTGTGTTGATGACGTCTTCGGTCCATTCCTTCCTCGTTGCTTTCTCGCGTCCAAGACAACACCATCATGTCAAAGGAGGAGCCCAATGGGTTCGAAGATCTACGTCGGCGGATTGCCCTATTCAACGACCGAGCAGCAACTGAGCGATCTGTTTGCTGCACATGGCACGGTCGCCTCATCGAGGATTATCACGGACAAGTTCACCGGCCAGTCACGGGGATTTGGATTCGTGGAAATGTCGTCCGATTCCGAAGCTCAAGCGGCGATTGCTGCATTGAACGGCACGCAACTCGGCGGCCGCACGTTGACAGTCAACGAAGCGCGTCCTCAGGAGCCTCGCTCCGGCGGGGGAGGTCGCGGAGGATTCGGAGGCGGTCGGAACTAGTCCGATCGCGCTCTGTTCGGTTGAGGGCTGCCGGAACTTCCGGCAGCCCTTTTTTGTTCGGCGTACAGGAACGACGGGACACGAGAGGACGACGCGGGTGATAGGATGATTGCCGGAGGTGGCGGTGCCCTTCACACTTGAAGCGCCTTTCAAACCCTGTGGCCATCAGCCGGAGGCGATTGCCATGTTGACGACCGGTGTCGAGGCCGGGAAGAAGCATCAGGTGCTGCTCGGCGTCACCGGGTCGGGCAAGACCTTTACGATGGCCAATCTGGTCGAGCGGGTGCAAAAACCCACGCTGGTGTTGGTCCATAACAAGACGCTGGCCGGGCAGCTCTATCAGGAGTTCAAGCAGTTTTTTCCGCACAACGCCGTCGAATATTTTGTGAGCTATTACGACTACTACCAGCCGGAAGCCTACATTCCTCAAAGCGACACCTATATCGCCAAGGATGCCTCGATCAACGATGCGATCGACCAGATGCGGCACTCCGCCACGACGTCGTTGCTCCAGCGCAACGACGTGCTGATCGTGTCCTCGGTGTCGTGCATTTACGGGCTCGGATCGCCGGAAGTTTACCATGACATGCTGGTCTATCTGGAAGAAGGGAGGGAAACCAGACGCGAGCAGATCCTGGCGAAGCTCGTGGAGATCCAGTACGAGCGCAACGATACGGATTTTCACCGGGGGACGTTCCGCGCGCGCGGGGATGTCATCGAGATTTTCCCGGCGTCGTCGGAGGCCAAATCCGTCCGGATCGAGCTCTTCGGGGACGTCGTGGATGTCATCCATGAAATCGATCCGCTCACGGGAAAGTCACTGAGGAAGTTACCCAAGGTCGCGATCTATCCGAATACGCACTACCTGATCGCTCCCGATCGGTATGAGCACGCCATCGCCGGAATCGAAACGGAACTCGACGAACGCATGAGCTATTTCAGGAAGCATGGCCAGCTCGTGGAGGCGCAACGCATCGAACAGCGCACGAAGTTCGATTTGGAAATGATTCGGGCGATGGGCTATTGTCATGGGATCGAGAATTACTCGCGGCATCTCAGCGGGCGGGCGCCGGGCGAGCCTCCGCCGACGCTGCTCGATTATTTTCCGAAGGATTTCCTCCTCATCATCGACGAATCCCACGCCACCGTTCCCCAAGTCGGGGGCATGTACGAGGGGGACTACTCGCGAAAGCGAACCCTGGTCGACTATGGATTCCGGTTACCGTCGGCGGTCGACAACCGGCCGCTGAAATTTTCCGAGTTCGAGCAATGCCTCAACCAGGTGGTGTACGTGTCGGCGACGCCGGGCCCCTATGAGTTGGAGCGCGCCGGGGGCGAGGTGGTCGAGCAGATCATCAGGCCGACGGGCCTCATGGACCCGCCGATCGAGGTCGTGCCGGCCACGGGGCAGGTCGATCACCTGCTGGGGCAGGTTCGCACGGAAACGGCACGGGGGGGACGAGTGCTCGTGACGACGTTGACCAAGCGCATGGCCGAAGATCTCACGGAGTATTATCACGACCTCGGAGTGCGGGTGCGCTATCTGCATTCCGATATCAAGACGCTCGAGCGGGCCGAGATCGTACGGGATCTCCGGCGCGGTCTCTTCGATGTGCTGGTCGGGATCAACTTATTGCGGGAAGGCCTCGATCTGCCGGAGGTGAGCCTGGTTGCCGTGCTCGATGCCGATAAGGAGGGCTATCTCCGCTCCTATCGCTCGCTGATTCAGACAGCCGGGCGCGCGGCGCGAAACCTTGACGGGCGGGTGATTTTCTACGGGGATTTCGTGACGGATTCAATGAAAACGGCCATCGATGAAACGAACCGCCGTCGCGCGATTCAGGCGGAGTACAATCGGGCTCACGGGATTACCCCTGCCAGCGTGAAGAAAGGCATTCCGGAGCTTCAATATGCCGTGGCCGACATGGATTACGTTCACCTGGATCTGGTGGCTGAATCGGTCGGAAAGTATGAAGGGGGTGAGACCATGGAGCAACGGATTGCGCGGCTGGAGTCGGAAATGAAAGCTGCGGCGAAGGAACTCGCCTTCGAGCGGGCCGCGGAACTGCGCAACAGGATTCGATCGCTACGCCTCCAGGATCTGGAGACGAAATCCTAGACGTGCCGATAGAGGTAGATCCCGATGAACATGCCGAGAACGCTCAGGATGTTGACTTTGATGCTGAAGCCCACGGTGAGTTTCACCAGCACCAGATCGATGGTGAGCGGAGGGCTGATACCGGGGGTGAAGTGCGTCGAAAAGATACTCTGAATCGTGCCCTGGGGAGCGATGACGTGGAGAATTTCTCCAAGGATTCCGCCGAGTAACCCTCCGATGAGCACGAAGATGAGAAGAACCCACGGTGATTTTCTCACGCGAGCGCCGTTCCTCCGTTACGCATCCACGACTCGTGACGCGAGACGACCTCTTGGCACCATATCGGAAGGTCCCCGGCATGTCAATAAATCTGGCGCCTCCCTCCTTCTTGACTTGCCTTTACCGGTTCTATAAACTGATCGACGCTCTTTTCCTAGATTTTTCGAGGCGATCGGAGATCTGGTGTAAGGCTTCGATGGCCTCTTTCTTTGTGGTCCTATGCTGGATGCGCTGAGCGACAGGTTCGAGAAAATTCTGAGGAAACTCCGGGGGCAGGGTGTGCTCACGGAGCAGAATATTGCCGAGGCTTTGAAGGAGGTTCGCTTCGCGCTTCTTGAAGCCGACGTGAATTTCAAAATTGTCAAGGATTTCATCGAACGGGTCCGTCAGAAGGCCGTGGGACAGGAAGTGCTGCAGAGCCTCAGCCCCGGGCATCAGGTCGTCAAGGTCGTATGGGATGAATTATGCGGGATGATGGGGCGGGAACGGTCGGGGTTGACACTCGGCTCACGGCCGCCCACCGTGGTCATGATGGTCGGCCTGCAGGGAGCCGGCAAGACAACGACCTGCGGCAAGCTGGCACGCCTGTTTAAGAATCAAGGCAAGCGCGTGCTGCTGGTGGCCGCCGATCCGCGCCGCCCTGCGGCCGGCGAGCAACTCAGCGCCCTGGGGCAGGCCCTTGGAGTCGAGGTTCACCGTGCGGACCAGGTTCATGCTTCGCGAGCGGATGTGATGCGCATTTGTCAGGCCGGGGTCGAGCGAGGACAGGAGCAGGGGTTCGATCTCGTCATTTTGGACACAGGCGGACGACTCCACATCGATGAGGAATTGATGGGGGAACTCGCGGCCGTGAAGGCGACGGTGGCTCCGAACGAGGTGCTGCTCGTCGCCGATGCGATGACCGGCCAGGATGCGGTGACGATGGCGAGCCAGTTCGATCAGAAGCTCGGCCTGACCGGGATCATCCTGACCAAGGTGGAAGGCGACGCACGCGGCGGGGCGGTGCTGTCCATTCGGGCCGTGACCGGCAAGCCGATCAAGTTTCTCGGCATCGGGGAGAAAGCGGACGCGCTGGAGGTCTTCCATCCTGATCGGATGGCGTCACGCATTCTCGGGATGGGCGATGTGCTGTCGCTCATCGAGAAGGCGCAGGAGAACATCAGCCGCGAGCAGGCCGAAGCGGCCCAGAAACGGCTCACGAGCAACACGTTCACGCTGGAGGATTTTCGCGCCCAGTTGGGACAGATGAATCGTCTCGGCTCGTTGGATCAACTTCTCGGCATGCTCCCGGGCGGACAGAAGCTGAAGACCGCCATCGAAGGCGACAAACCCGAGCGGGAGATGGGCAAGGTGGCCGCCATGATCGACTCCATGACGGTGCGCGAACGCCGCGATCATACGATCATCAACGGTAGCCGCAAGAAGCGCATTGCGCGCGGAAGCGGGACCAGCGTGCAGGACGTCAATCGGCTGATCAAGCAGTTTTTGTCGGCGAAGAAAATGGCGAAAGCCATGACCGGCGCAGGGGGCCGGCGACAGCTCGCCCAACTCATGCGCTCGATGTGATGCATGGCGCTGAGCTGTCAGCGAACGGCTGTCAGCCTGGCGCAGAATCAAATGTGAGATCCAGAAGCCGACAGCCGTCGGCTGGAGATTTATTAATCAAGGAGGGCAGTGTGGCCGTTCATTTGAGACTTGCACGGACAGGAAGACACAAACGACCCATGTACCGGTTGGTCGCAGCCGATTCGCGCAAAGCGCGTGACGGTCGCTTCCTCGAAATTCTCGGGATCTTCGATCCGCTGAAGGAAGCCGGGGTGCCGGAGATTAAGCAGGAGCGCGTGTTGACGTGGTTACGTCAAGGCGCGCAGCCGTCGGTCACCGTGCGGACGTTGCTTCGACGGGCCGGGCTCTGGAAGCAGTTTGAGGCCGAAAAGGCGGCGCAGGCCAAGGCCGCCAGGACGTAGGTCATGGTCAGCACTCTCGATCTGGTGACGGTCGGACAGATCGAACGGCCCTTTGGCGTCAAGGGCGAAGTCAAGGTTCGTTCGCTGAGCGACGTTCCGGGACGACTTGAGGCGCTGAGGCGGGTGAGTCTTGTGGCAAGGAACGGGATGACGATCGAGACCAGCGTGACCCATGTGAGGCGTACGGGGACGGGATTCATCGTCGGGCTGGCGGACGTGACCACGCCGGAGACCGCCGAGGCCTGGCGCGGCGGCTTCATACAGGTGCCCCGTGGAGTCGTTCCCGCGCTTCCGGATGGAAACTACTATGCCTGCGACTTGATCGGTCTCGCGGTTCGCACTGACGAGGGGCGCCCGATCGGCGTACTGGAGCAGGTCTGGGAATTGCCAGGAAATCAGGTGTTCGTCGTTCGGCAGGGGGCCAACGAGCTTTTGATTCCGGCGGCAAAGGAATGGGTGTCAGCCGTCGATCTCGAACGAGGGGTGATGACCGTGCATCTGTTGGACGGAGGAGGGGAATAGCATGCTGCTGGTGGACGTGCTCACGCTCTTCCCGGACATGGTGGCGTCCGCTCTGGGACACAGTATCCTCAAGCGCGCTCAGGAGAAGGGACTCCTGACGGTGAAGGTCCACAATCTGCGTGACTTCATCCTGGATCGCCACAAAGTGGCCGATGATCTCCCGTACGGCGGCGGCGCCGGTATGGTCATGAAGGCCGAGCCGATCTTGCAGGCAGTGGATGCCATTCGGAATGAGTCGCAGGCGGGCGGCAAGGAGATTCGCCTCTTGTTTCCTTCTCCGCATGGTCGTCCGTTCACGCAGGCGTACGCGCAGCATCTTGCGCGCGAGCAACGACGAGTGGTGATTCTCTGTGGTCATTACGAAGGAATCGATGAGCGCGTGCGGACCCTGCTGGCACCGGAGGAGGTGTCTATCGGCGACTATGTGTTGACCGGAGGCGAATTGCCGGCGTTGGTCTTGATCGATGCGGCCACGCGGTTAGTGCCCGGCGTGCTGGGTGATCCAGAGTCCTTGCTCGAAGAGTCGTTCTCCGATTGGCTGCTGGAGTATCCACACTACACCCGGCCGGCTGAGGTTCGAGGCCTGGGTGTGCCGGAGGTCTTGTTGTCGGGACATCATGAGGCCATTCGTCTGTGGCGTCGGAAAGAGGCCTTACGCAACACCTATCTCAGACGGCCCGATCTGTTGAGAGACCGGGTGCATACGAGCGAGGACCAACGGTTATTGAACGAACTTATCGGCGAGGGCATGTCGACCGTGCCGGTGCGATGCGGGGAGGAGGGGTAAGTCCATGAACCAGTTAGAACGAGTGCAGCGATCCTTGAGGAAAAAATCAGTTTCGAGCTTTGGGATCGGGGATACCGTGAGGGTCCACGTGAAGGTTGTCGAAGGCGAGAAGGAACGCATCCAGGTCTACGAGGGGACTGTGATCGCCCGTAAGGGCACCCTGAATACGGAGACCTTTACAGTCCGCAAGGTGTCTTACGGGGTCGGGGTCGAGCGGATATTCCCGGTGCATTCGCCGATCGTCTCGAAGGTCGATGTCGTCCGACAAGGACATGTGCGACGGGCGAAGCTCTACTATCTGCGGCGGAAGAAGGGAAAGTTTGCCAAGGTGGAAGAGCGGGAGTTCGTCGGCGAGGGGAAGACGTCCACGCCGTCGGCTGCAGGAGAAGAGCCGGTGAAAGCATAAACATCCCTCTCAGTCGCCCCCCTTTGCAGGGGGGGCGGTCGGTTGTCTCAGGCAGAGCACCTGATCGGGGGAGCGCCTGGTGGGACCCACTGAGGAGTTTGAGCAAGAAGCCCGACGATGCGGGTATCGGCGCATCGCCGGCATCGACGAAGCGGGGCGAGGGCCTTTGGCCGGTCCGGTCGTGGCCGCAGCAGTGATTTTGCCGGTCCGTTGCCGGCTGGCAGGCGTCGATGACTCGAAGCAGCTAACGGAAGCTGAGCGGGATCGGCTCTATACCGTGATCCTCGAGAAGGCCGTGGGGGTGGGGATCGGATCGGCCGACGCCCACGAGATCGACTCACTCAACATTCTGGAAGCCACCCGCCTGGCGATGCAGCGTGCCCTCGACAACCTGGTGCCTGCTCCCGATTATCTCTTGACTGATGCCGTGACACTTCCCGCGGTCACCGTTCCTGGGCGCCCCATTATCAAAGGCGACGCGCTTTCCCTTTCGATTGCGGCTGCGTCGATCATCGCCAAAGTGACGCGCGATCGTGTCATGGCCGCGTACCATGAGGCGTTCCCGCAGTACAACTTCCTCTCGCACAAGGGGTACGGAACGGCCGAGCATCTGCAGCGGCTGGCCCGCTATGGCCCCTGTGCCATTCACCGGCGGACCTTCGCGCCGGTGCGGGAGTCAAACCTCCCCGCGAAGCAGGGTGGGGTACGAGTGACAGGTCCATCGGTGTAACCGGGGCCAGTCTTATGACCGGCTTAGACCCGCGCCATCGGTTCGGCCAGGCCAGCGAACAGTTGGCAGAACGCTTCTTGCGGGCCAAGGGGTACCGGATCCTGGCACGGAATCTGCGGACCTCGCTCGGCGAGTTGGATCTGGTTGCTGAGGATGCCGGGGTGTTGGTGTTTGTCGAGGTGAAGGCCAGGGCAACGGCATCGTTTGGTGGCGCAGTGCTCGCCGTAGATCGTCGGAAGCAGGCCAAGCTCGTTCGGTTGGCGTCGCAGTATCTCGCCCAGCGGCACTTGGCGGACAAGCCCTGTCGCTTCGATGTGGTGTTGGTGCAGGGGCGGTCGTTGGAAGAGGGGCGGATTGAACATCTCCAGGACGCCTTCGGGGTGGCCGAACATCGGCGGTCGTAGACGGTTTCGAGAAGTGGCGGTATGGATGCGATGATTCAGCTGATTCATGTGTCTAAGTACTATGACCGCCGGGCGGCGCTGTCCGACATCACGCTGGTAATCGAGAAGGGGGAGTTTGTGCTGCTCATGGGCCCGAGCGGAGCGGGGAAGTCGACGCTGTTGCGGCTGCTGATCGGCGAGGAACAGCCGGACGAAGGGCAGATTTTCGTTCAAGGAAGGAATGTCACCAAGCTGAAACAATCGGAGGTGCCGTATCTTCGCCGGAAGGTGGGATCGGTGTTTCAGGACTTTCGCCTCCTGCCGAAAAAGTCCGTCTTTGAAAACGTGGCCCTGCCGCTGATCGTGCAGGGGGCGTCCACTTCGGATATTCGTCGCAAGGTCACGGAGGCATTGCGGGCTGTTGGTGTGGATCTGAAAAAGGATCAGACGCCCAACAGTCTTTCCACCGGGGAGCGGCAGCGGGTCTGCATCGCCCGCGCGATCGTGAACGGGCCGATCGTCCTCCTCGCGGACGAACCCACGGGCAACCTTGATCCTGAACGGACGGTGGAAATCATCGAGCTGTTCAAACTGATCAATGCCCGGGGAACGACCGTGATTGTCGCCACGCACGACCCCCTCGTAATGAGGCAGGTCAACCGGCGAGTCGTCACCCTGCTGCAGGGCACCATGGCCCCTGAGCCACGGCTGGGGGAACGGGTTGGAGTATGAGGCGGCTGTTCTATCCTGTTCGAGAAGCCTGGGCGAACATGCGGACCAACCGTACGACCACCGTGGTCGCCATTCTCACTACGGCCTTTACGCTGGCCTGCGTCGGCATCTTTCTCCTCCTCTACGTGAACCTCCGCAATGCCGCCGGCTGGCTGCAGCAGGATATCAAGATCATGGTCTATCTGGAGGACCGGATCACGCGCGAGGGGGCGCAGGAGCTTGAAGGCAAGCTCAAGTCCGATCGCATGGTGGCCGGAGCCCTGTTCATCTCGAAGGAGCAGGCGTTGGGAGAATTTCGAGCGCAGTTTCCGTCCGATTCCCACTTGCTTGAGGGGCTCGGGGAGAATCCGCTTCCCGCCTCGTTTGTGGTGACGCTGGCGCCCAGCTTCCGGTCGCCGGACGCGGTGAGCCGCTGGGCCGAGCGGGTCCGCACCATGGCCGGTGTCGCGAAGGTCGACTATAATCAGGAATGGATCGACGCTCTGGCGGGCCTCATCCGGTATATCGAACTTGCGGCCATCGGTGTGGGCGTGATCCTCTCGGCGGCCGCAGTGACGATCATCGGGAACACGATCAGGCTCGCGCTGTTCTCGAGGCGGGAGGAGATCGAGATCCTTCGCCTCATCGGGGCGACCCGCGCGTTTATCCAGATTCCCTATTTTCTCGAAGGGGCGGTCTTGGGTGCTTTCGGCAGCGCGCTGTCATTGGGGGTTCTGAAATTCGGCTTCGAACTATTTCGAGAGCAGATCGGTTCAGCCGGCCGCTTCAAAGGAATTGAGAGTATGGTCTCCTTCTTTCCGCTGTCCATCTGTCTGGCGTTTGTCTTTGTGGGGATGGGCCTCGGGTTTGCTGGCAGCGTCGTATCGCTGCGTCGATTCGGGGAGGGGCGCGCGTGAGGCGTTCGGTCGCCGTCCTGGCCTGGTGCCTCGCCGGATCGGGCTGGTGGGAGTCCGTCGCGGTGGCGGCGAATGATCCCATCACCGAGAAGATCGAGCAGGAGCGCAAGACGCTGGAGCAGCTGAAAGACAAAATCGAAGAGAAGCGGAAACGGGCCGGTGAAGCGGAGAAGAAACGGGAGTCGGTCCTACAGGGCCTGCAGTCGCTGGATGAACGATTGATTCGTCATCGTCAAGACCATCTGGACATCAGCAGGAAGTTGCGCAAGAAGGACCGGGAGATCGAGGATATTACGGAACAACTGGCGACGATGCGGACGAGTATGCAGGAGCGGCGCGACGCCATTCTCGCACGCCTCCGCGTGCAGTACATGGAGGGACGGTTCGGGTATGTGAAGGCGCTCCTCGCGGCCGATTCCTACGGCGACTTCCAGCGGCGCCGGCAATACCTCTCTGCCGTGTCTCAGAAAGACTACGAACTGCTCGGCGCCTTTCGGGCCGATATGGCACGCATGGAGGCGGCGGAACGGCAACGCGCGGAAGCACGGGCCGGGATGGTCGCCTTTAAGGGAGGCATTGAAAAGAAACTTGCCGACATTGGGGCGCTTCAGAGAGAGAAGAAGACCTATCTTGCAAAGATCATCCAGGAAAAAGACTCCTACAATCGGACGCTGGAAGAATTGGAACGGTCGGCCTCACGGGTGGATAGCCTGCTGCGCGAATTGGAAGCCCGCCGCCGCACCCTGGCGATGCGCCCGCCACCTGGCACTGGGGGCCATCGTGGGGCAAAGGGCGCGCTGCCATGGCCGGCGGATGGGCAGGTCGTTTCGTTCTTCGGAAGGCAGAAACACCCGACCTTTAACACCTATGTGCAGCGTAAAGGTATTGAAATCAGAACTACGGAGGGGAGTTTTATCCATGCCGTCATGCCCGGTACGGTTGTCTATGCGGACTGGTTGAAAGGCTACGGACTCGTTATAATCCTGGATCATGCCAATGGATTCTTCTCGTTGTATGCCCATGCCTCGAAGATTCTCGCCAAAGTCGGCGAAGAGGTCGCGGAAGGCCATGCGATCGGTGAGACCGGAGACACGGGCATGATCGGAGAAAATACATTATACTTTGAGTTGCGCGAGGGAGCTGAACCGGTGGACCCGATGCACTGGCTGGCAAAGCGATAAGCCGGAATCGGCCGGCAGAGGCAGATCTTTGCAAGAAGGGATGTGACGATGATGGAACAGCAGCCGAGACCGAAGACTGTCGTGGTCGGGCCGATGATTGCGCTCGCGCTGCTTTGCGGGGTGTTCATCGGGAAAGGGTGGGAGCGGACTGGTCATGCCAGCGAAACCTACGAGGAACTCAAGACCTTCTCCGAAGTCCTGAATCAGGTACAAAAACATTACGTGGATGAAACGAAGGCGAAAGATCTCATTCAAGGGGCCATCCGGGGGATGTTGTCGACGCTCGACCCGCATTCCGCCTATATGACCCCCGAGATGTATAAGGAGATGCAGGTCGAAACCAAGGGGGAATTCGGAGGCGTCGGCATCCAGATCGGAGTGAAGGACAATCGTCTGGCCGTCATCGCGCCCATCGAGGGAACGCCGGCCTATCGGGCGGGGATCAAGGCCGGGGATTTCATCGTGAAGGTCAACGATGATTCTACCAAGGATCTCACCCTGATGGACGCGGTTCAGAAGATGCGCGGGCCCAAAGGCAGCAAGGTGAGCTTGACGATCCAACGTGACGGGACGCCCGATCCGCTGGTGTTCACGCTCGTCCGGGATACCATTAAGATTGAAAGCGTGAAATCGAGGGTGATGGACAATCTCGGATACGTGCGGCTGACGCAGTTCCAGGAAGCGACGGGGAAAGATCTCGCCAAGGCCATCAAGCAGTTCAAAGAGCAGAAGGTGCAGGGCGCCATCCTCGACCTGCGAAATAATCCGGGCGGGTTGCTCACCGCGGCAGTCGATGTCTCGGAGCAGTTTCTCCCAAGCGGCAAGCTCATCGTCTATACCAAGAGCCGTGAGGGCAAGAAGGACGAATGGATGGCCAAGTCCAGGGATCAGTTGGAAGACCTTCCGATGATCGTCATGGTCAATGAGGGGTCGGCGAGCGCATCCGAGATCGTCGCCGGGGCCCTTCAAGATTGGGGACGGGCCGTTATCGTCGGGACCACCTCATTCGGGAAGGGGTCGGTGCAGACCATTCTCACCCTCGGCGACGGTTCAGGGCTTCGCCTCACCACGGCAAAGTATTACACTCCGAAGGGGCGGTCGATACAATCGACCGGCATCACTCCCGACATTGTGGTGAAGCTGCCGCCCCCGGTTGTGGCCAAGGCGACCGACAACAAGGCGGGTGAGAAGGAGTCGGACCAGAAATCCGTCAAGCCGTCCAGTGGAAGGGACGCGAGTCCCCACGGCGGGAAGCCTTCCGACGAGGCCGCTCCGAAAAACGGGACGGTTCCGCAAGTGGTGCCCACCGACGCAGCCGGCGACCTCTCGCTTGAGCAGGATGCGCAGCTGCAGAAGGCGGTGGAGTTGCTCAAGACCTGGAAGATCTTCAAGGAGTTGAAGGCCTCTTAGCCCGTGCGGTCCTGCGTCTGTTGTCGAATGGCCTGAAGTAGGAGTTCCTCGGACCCCGAGAATCCTGGCATGGTTCGAAGTAGATGGGACCGGACGAGTTGCTCCAGATCGGGGAGCGTCCGTATGCCCAGTCGAACGTAGAGGTAGGTCACCAGGGAATCCGAGAGTCCCGGTAGGGTTGCCCAGGTGCGGACTTCAGAGGGGAGCGGCGTTTTCAATTCCTCGTGGGAACGGATGGTGCCAGTCCCAAGAAACTCTCTGATTTTTTCAGCCAGATCTTTCCCGATTCCTTCGATCTCCTCCAGGCCACCGCGTTGTGCCACGACTGCCACGTCCTCTCCGGTCGCGAGGAGGGCATCCGCGGCGCGCCGGTAGGCGCGGACCCGATAGGGATTCGCGCGCTGGGCTGCGAGGAGATCGGCGATCGACCGGAAGATCGCCGCCAGCTGTCGATTCTTCTCATGCATGCATGAATCCTCGTGAGCCTATTGTGCGACCCTCCTGTCCCAGGAGGCAAGCCGCCTTTGTTGACAAGCCGAATTCTCGTCCCATAGGATGACGCACGATGCCGGACACAATCCACATCTTGGTGAACGGGGAGGCGAGGGCCTGGCGCCGGGGCGCAACGGTCGCCGACCTCCTGCAGGATCTGGAGATCATCACCGAACGCGTGGCGGTCGAGTTGAATCTCGAAATTCTCGATCGTGCGTCGTTCCCCCGGCGTCCGCTTGAAGACGGCGATCGGGTCGAGATTTTGAGCTTCATCGGAGGAGGCAGCGAAGAACGGACGAAGCGGCGACTTGGTGATGACGTGAGATGTCGAACCGGTCGCCGAATCTGGTCTCACCACATTATATAGTGGAGCACACAATGGTGGACGATCGGCTGATTATCGCGGGGCGTGAATTCAAGTCTCGACTGTGGGTCGGGACGGGAAAATATAAGGATTTCGTCGAAACGCAGAAGGCCATTGAGGTGTCGGGCGCCGATGTGGTGACCGTCGCGGTACGACGCGTGAATATCACCGATCGGTCCAAGGAGAATTTGCTCGACTACATCGATCCCAAGAAGTACACGATCCTGCCCAACACGGCTGGCTGTTACAGCGTGGACGACGCGGTACGCTATGCCCGCTTGGCCCGTGCCGCCGGTGTGTCCGATCTGGTAAAACTCGAAGTGCTCGGCGACGAGCGAACCCTGTTCCCCGACACGGCGGGATTGATCGAAGCCGCGAAGATTCTCATCACGGAAGGATTTGTCGTCCTGCCCTACACCAATGATGATCCCATCGTGGCCAAGAAGCTGGTCGATATCGGTTGTCCGGCGGTCATGCCGCTGGCGGCGCCGATCGGGTCGGGGCTGGGAATCCGTAATCCGTACAATCTGAAAATCATCATGGAGACCGTCAAGGTGCCGATCATCGTCGATGCCGGTGTCGGGACCGCCTCCGATGCGGCGTTGGCGATGGAGTACGGAGCCGATGCGGTGCTCATGAATACGGCCATCGCCGGCGCGCAGGATCCGATTGCGATGGCGGAAGCGATGAAGTACGCGGTCCATGCCGGTCGCTTGGCCTACAAGGCCGGTCGTATTCCCAGAAAGCTGTATGCGACGGCCAGCAGCCCGATCGAAGGCATGCTCTAGAACAGGTTTGAGTTCTGAGTGCTGAGTGTTGAGTTTGTGATGCGACGTTGTCCTTCAACCGAGCACTCGGCACTTTGGTCTCATGCCTCCCGTTAATTTTCGCCTTCTCCTGGTGACCGATCGCCATCAGACCAGGGGACGTTCCCTGCCATCCGTTCTCCGCCTCGCCGTCGACGGCGGGGTGCCCGCGATTCAACTGCGGGAGCGTGACCTGAGGACGGCCGAACTGTTGTCGCTGGCGCAGGAACTTCAGGCGATCACGACGCCGCGCGCGGTTCCGTTGCTCGTCAATGATCGCGTCGACCTGGTCCTGGCGCTGAACCTGGACGGCGTGCACCTGCGCGCGAACAGCCTCCCTGTGTCCGTCGCTCGCCGGCTGGTCGGGCCCGGTCGATTGGTCGGGGTCTCAACGCACGGCGCCGAGGAAGTCGGACAGGCGAATCAGGACGGAGCGGACTACGTGCTGTTCGGCCCGGTCTTCGAGACGTCATCGAAGCGAGTGTTCGGAGCGCCGCTCGGTTTGGAGGCACTGGCCGAGGCGTGTCGGCGATCGACCATTCCTGTCTTTGCTATCGGCGGCGTGACGAGCGAGCGCGTGCGCGACGTGCGTCGGGCCGGCGTGCACGGCGTGGCGGTCATCGGAGCGGTCCTGGCTCGCGACGATGTTGCCGCAGCGACCGGCGAGTTGTTGGATGTGCTGAAGCCGTGACATTCCATGGTGCATCGGCATCGGATTGCGCGCGCGATCATGCGGTGTAGTTGACCACCCCTAGGTCGGGTGTTAGAATCCGCCCAAGCCTCAAGATGCGCGCACATCAGTGGCTGCAGCGATTCGTTGAGTACCGATATGGGAGACAGCAAAGGTCAGTCAAGCCGGCTGCGGTCCCTCCGAGATTCTGTGAAGAAGATCACGAAGCGGTTGTCCGAGGGTGAGACGGACATGATTCACAAGGACGACGAACACACCCGCGAAGTCGACAAGCTTCGCGTTCAGATTCAGTCGATGGAAGAGGAGATCCGTCGGCTGTACCAATCGCGCTATCAGCTCGACCAAGCCAATAAGCAGAACGAGAAGCTTGTCGTTATGCTGCAGGAGGCCAAGGCGCAGATGGAGGCCCTGCGCGCCGAGGTGGAAAAGCTGACCGCCCCTCCGTCGACCTACGCGATTTTCTCCAGCCTGAACGCGGACGGCACCGGTAACGTGTACGTGTCCGGGCGAAAGATGAAGGTCAGCCTCCATCCCTCCGTCAAAGCCCTCGGATTGCGGAAGGGACAGGAAGTCATTCTCAACGAAGCCCTCAACGTCATCGAGGTCAAAGGGTTCGACAGCCAGGGTGAAGTGGTCAGGCTGAAGGATGTGCTGGAAGGGGGCCGCGCTCTGGTGACGCTCCATTTTGACGAAGAGAAGGTCGCGGACCTGGGGGATCCTTTGCTGGTCGAGCGGCTGAGCGTCGGTGATCATCTGTTGTACGATCCCCGTTCAGGCTACGTGATTGAGAAGCTGCCAAAGTCCGAAGCCGAAGAGCTGGTGCTGGAGGAGGTGCCGGATGTCGACTACACGCAGATCGGCGGCCTCCAAAAAGAATTGGAGCAGGTGCGTGATGCGGTGGAGCTGCCCTTCCTCCATCCGCAGGTCTTTTCCGAGTACAAACTCAGCGCGCCCAAGGGTGTCCTGCTCTACGGACCGCCCGGCTGCGGCAAGACGCTCATCGCAAAGGCCGTGGCTAATTCGATCGCCAAGAAATTGGGCCATCTCGCGGGCAAGGAGATCCGGAGCTACTTCCTGCATGTCAAGGGACCAGAATTGTTGAACAAGTACGTCGGAGAGTCCGAGCGGCAGGTGCGGGAGGTCTTCAAAAAAGCGAAGGAGCGGGCGGCAGATGGCCACCCGGTGATCGTCTTTTTCGACGAGATGGATGCCCTGTTCCGCACCCGGGGCACGGGGATCTCGTCCGACATTGAGTCGACCATCGTGCCGCAGTTCCTCTCTGAGATCGACGGAGTGGAGCGGTTGCGCAACGTGATCGTGATCGGAGCCAGCAACCGGCAGGACTTGATCGACCCCGCCGTGCTGCGCGCGGGCCGGCTCGACGTAAAAGTCAAAGTGGGGCGGCCGGATGCCGCCGCGGCGCGGGACATCTTCTCGAAGTACGTGTCCCCTGATCTCCCGTTCGCCGCGGAAGAATTGGAACGGCATGGGGGCGACCGCCAGGCGCTGGTGGAACGGTTGACGGCACTCACCGTCGAGACCATGTATGCTGCCAGCGAGGAAAATAGATTTATCGAAGTGACCTACGCCAACGGCGAGAAGGAAGTGCTGTACTTCAAGGACTTCGCCAGCGGGGCCTTGATCGAGGGCATCGTGTCGCGCGCCAAGAAATTTGCCGTAAAACGGGTGATCGCGCAGGAGGGCATGGGCCTCCGGTCGGAGGATCTGGTCCGCGCCATTCGCGAAGAATTCAAAGAGCACGAAGATCTTCCCAATACGACCAACCCTGACGATTGGGCAAAAGTCGCCGGCAAGAAGGGTGAGAAGATCATTCATATCCGGACGATCAGCGGCGGCCCGGCGGAATCCAGACAGATCGAAACGATCACCACCGGCCACTATCTCTAACCAACTTTATGCAGGAACAGACACCGACGAGTCGCCCGCGAGTGCTTGGCACGGAAACCGAGTTCGGGATCGCGGCGAAGGACGCCGCTGCCGCCGATCCCGTGTCCGGGTCGATTGCCGTGATCGGACATTACGGGGGGCTGCCGGCCCCCGGCGCGATCTGGGATTACGAAAACGAAAATCCGCTTCTGGACGCCCGGGGTTTCGAGGTTGACGGGGAGCGGGAACGTCCGAATCCCGACTACAATCGGCAGCTCAATAAGATTCTGGCCAACGGCGGACGGCTGTACGTCGACGGCGCCCATCCCGAGTATTCCACGCCTGAGTGTTCCGATCCTCGCGAAGTCGTGGCGTTTGAACGGGCGGGTGAACGCATTCTCGCCCACTGTCTCGAGGAAATGGTGAAAGTGCGCGGGCGCGAGCAGTACGTGCTCTATAAGAACAATTCAGACGGGAAGGGCAACAGCTACGGGTATCACGAAAACTATCTGGTCGCTCGGTCCGTGCCGTTCGAAAAGATCGTCCGTGTGCTCACGCCGTTCCTCGTCACCAGACTGATCTTTGCCGGGGCCGGAAAAGTCGGTGCCGAGAACCAGGCCAGTCCCGCCGAGTATCAAATCTCACAGCGCGCGGACTTTATCGAATGCCTCGTGGACCTCAACACGATGCTCAAGCGGCCGATCATCAACACGCGGGACGAGCCGCATGCCGATCAGACGAGATTCCGACGGCTCCATGTCATCGTGGGCGATGCCAACATGGCGGAGCACTCCACCTATCTGAAAGTGGGGACGTTGAGCATCGTGCTGGACCTCCTTGAGGCGGGAGCCGACCTTCCTCAGCTGGATTTGGACGAGCCGGTCCGGGCGTTGAAGCAGGTCTCCCGTGATCTGGATATGAAGCAGACGCTCAAGCTGGTGGGCGGCCGGCCCACGACCGCGTTGGCGATTCAGCGTGCGTATCTCAGGGCCGCGTCTGATTTTTATGCATCGCATGAGCATCGCTCGGTGGCCGACGACGTCCTCGTGCGCTGGGGGGAGGTCCTGAATAAGCTCGAACAGGATTCGCGCCTGCTCGTGCGGGAATTGGATTGGGTGGCGAAGCGGCACCTGATCGAGTCCTACATGGAGCGGAAGGGCTGTGGCTGGGATGATCCGCGCATGAAACTGATGGATCTGCAATATCATGACGTCCGTCCTGAGCGGGGGCTGTTCTATACGTTGGAGCGCGGGGATCTGATCCAGCGGATTGTGCGAGAAGATGAAATCCAGGGCGCGGAGCGCACCCCGCCGCCCGGCACCAGAGCGTATTTCCGCGGCCGCTGCGCCAGCAAGTTTGCCAAGTCCCTCTATGGCGCCAGTTGGACGTCCCTGCTGTTCGATGTCGGGAACACCACGATCAAGAAAGTGCCGCTCATGGACCCGCATCGCGGCACGAAAGCGTTGACCGGAACACTGCTCGATACGGTTGATTCGGTCGAGGCGCTGCTCGACAAGCTGAAGGCCTGACGCGCCGAATTCCTGAGCCCACGATGAAGCTGCCCTACCTGCCGGACCACGATGAGTCCAGTTTTTTTGACTACGTGTCGAAGCACTATCCCGGACTGACGCCAGGGAATTATGGCCTCACGGCCGGAGGCCGGCCGACCCGAGAGCAGAATCGTGCCGCGGGACCGATGGCGGTACCCCATGCGACGACTGTGTTGGCTCTCAAGTATCAGCAGGGGGTGGTGATTGCCGGCGACCGGCGGGCGACCGAGGGATTTCAGGTAGCCGATCGTCGCATCGAGAAGGTCTTCAGGATCGACGAGCTGTCCGCCATGGCGATTGCCGGCGCGGCCGGTCCATGCGTCGAGATGGCCAGGCTGTTTCAAACGGAATTGGAGCATTACGAGAAACTGGAGGGCATGCCGCTGTCCTGCGAGGGAAAGGCCAACAAGCTCGGACAGATGGTGAAAGCCAACCTGCCGATGGTGTTCCAAGGACTGGTGGTCATGCCGCTTTACGTGGGATACGACGTGAAACGGGCCGAGGGGCGGATCTTCAAGTACGACATCACCGGGGGACGGTATGAGGAGTCGGATTATCATGCGATCGGTTCCGGGGGGAAGGACGCCCGCAATACGATGCGCGAGCATTTTGAGAAAACTCTCTTGGAGCCCGACGCGCTGAGGCTGGCCCTGCTGGCGCTGTACAACGCCGCCGACGAAGATGTGGGCACCGGCGGCCCGGATCTGGTGCGGGGGATTTATCCCACGGCCAAGTTCGTCACCGCGCAGGGTATTACCGACGTGTCGGATGACCAGATACGGGCCGTGTATGACGGGTTGATCGCGATGCGCCGGTCGAGGGAGGCGTAACCATGCCGATGCCCTATTACGTCTCTCCCGAGCAGATGATGCAGGACAAGGCGGAGTATGCCAAGAAGGGCATCGCCAAAGGCCGATCGATTATTGCCATGGAGTATGGGGACGGCATTTTGTTGACGGCGGACAATCCGAGCGCGTCCCTGCACAAGGTGTCCGAAATCTATGACAGCATCGCGTTTGCCGGAGCCGGCAAATACAGCGAGTTTGAGAACCTCCGGAAGGCGGGCATCCGCCATGCCGATCTCAAAGGGTTTATGTATAGCCGCGAAGATGTGACCGGCCGTTCCCTCGCCAACGGTTATTCCCAGAGCCTCGGGACCGTCTTCAGCCAGGAAATAAAGCCGCTCGAGGTCGAGATTCTCGTCGTGCAGGTCGGCGTCAATGGCCACCCGAACGAGATGTACCGGATCTCGTTCGATGGCAGCATCATCGATGAGAAGAACTTCGCCGTGATCGGAGGGAAATCGGAAGCCGTGCAAACGGTCTTGAAAGAAAAGAGTCCAAACCGATCCCCATCCCTGGGGGTTGCCCTGACGCTCTGCGTCTCCGCGCTTGAACAAACGGCCAACCAGAAGCTGCCGGCCGAAGGACTGGAGGTGGCGGTCCTGGATCGCACCCGCAGCGGTCGCAAGTTTCGCCGCTTGTCGGTGGGCGACATTCGACAGCTCCTGTCTGCCTGAGCCTGCGCGTCTTCATTCTGCGCTCTCTGTTGAAGATCCCCGAACGGGCGTGTAATCTGTCGTTGAACCCCCATGATGCCTGCCGGCCCCATGAAGCAGCGGATCTTCGGCCTTGAGAACGAGTACGGCCTCATTTTCTCGCCGAACGGTCGCATTTATCTTCCCATGGAAAAAGTCCTCGGCTATATCTTCGAGGGCCTGATTCCCAACAGCTGGCCGTCCAACGCATTTCTGGTGAACGGCGCGCGGTTTTATCAGGACACCGGCTGTCATCCGGAGTACTCCACCCCGGAGTGCGACAATATTCTGGACCTGGTGGTCCACGACAAGGCGGGCGAGCGGCTGCTCGAAGCCTGCCTGCCGGCGGCCGAGGAACGTCTTCGGGAGGAGGGGCTGTCCGGCGAGATTTACATCTTCAAGAACAATACCGATTCCCTGGGCAACACCTACGGCTGCCACGAAAATTTTCTGATGCGACGCGACGTCGATTTCTGGAAGGTGACGGAGCAGTTGATTCCGTTTTTCGTCACACGGCAGGTGTTCGGCGGGGCGGGGAAGGTGTTGAAGGTGTCGGGCAAGCCCCAGTATTTCATTTCGCAACGGGCACAGCACATACACGAAAAGACCTCGTCCTCGACGACCTCCTCGCGCAGCATCATCAATACCCGAGACGAACCGCATGCCGATGCAGAGCGCTATCGCCGGCTTCACATCATTGTCGGGGATTCCAACATGTCGGAGGTCGCCACCTATCTGAAGGTGGGGACGGCGGCGCTCGTCCTGTCGATGATCGAGGAAGGCTACGCGGTCCACGGGATGGAGCTGGAAGATCCGGTGAAGGCGATCCGAGAAATCTCCCGCGACCCCACGCTGAAGAAGCGAGTGAAGCTCGACGACGGCCGGCAGATGAGCGCGATCGAGATTCAGCAGATGTACCTGGAACGCACCAGGGAATATCTGGATCAGCAGGCCCACGATCCGGTGCTGGATGATGTCTACGCGAAATGGGCGACAATCCTCAGGCAGTTGGAGGACGATCCCATGCAGCTGGTGCATCAAGTCGATTGGGTGACAAAGAAGCACATGATCCAGACCTATGTGGACAAGAAAGGGTGCGGCTGGGAAGACCCGCGTGTCTTCCTGTTGGATCTGCAATTTCATGATGTGAAGCGAACGCGGGGACTGTATTATCTCATGGAGTCCCGCGGGCTCATCGAGCGGGTCGTTGAGGAAGAGGCCGTTCAGCGGGCCATGTCGACCCCTCCGCAGACGACGAGGGCCAAGGTGCGAGGCGATTTTATCCGGTTCGCCAGGGCCAAGAATCGGTCCTACACGGTGGATTGGACCTATTTGAAACTGAACGGCTATTGGGAAGAAACGATCCTGTGCATGGATCCTTTCAGCGCGGTGAATCGACGGGTCGAGGAATTGGTCTCGCAGGTGTCGGGAGGACGTTTTTACCGATGAGGGTGCCAGGCCTCAGACGGATTCTTCGACGAGATGCCGGCCTGCTCCGGATGGTGCTTGCTGCGGCGGTTTTGGTGGCCGCGATGTCTCCGGCCGAGGTATTCCCCGGCACTCCACCGTTGTCGAACAGCATCGACGGACCATATACCGGCAGGCAGGGACAGATCGTGGTGGTCAAGGTCCCCACCGAGGACCCGGTCACCCAGATTCAGGGAAAGTTTCTCGGGAGGACCATCAGCTTTTTCCAGGACTCGCGTCCGGATGAGTCCAAGGGATTCGTCGGACTGCTCGGTATCGATATGCAGGACGAGCCGGGAACTCACCCACTGACCGTGACCATCAGGAACGGGGAACAAACCCGGATACTCAACTATTCTGTGGTGGTCGCCAGAGAACAATTTCGCGTCGAGCATCTCAAGTTGCCACAAGAGAAGGTCGATCTCGATGAGATGAGCCTGGCGCGATGGAAATCCGAACAACAATTGGTACAGGAAGCGCTGGCCGCGGATTCGCAGATCAGGTTATGGCAGCCTGGTTTTGTGGAGCCGGTCAATGGAAAACGCACCGGTATTTTCGGCAGCGTGAGGATCATGAACGGCCAGCCACGGAATCCACACAATGGGGAAGATATCGGCGCACCGCTCGGCACGGAGGTGGCGGCGACGAATGACGGAGTCGTGCGGCTCGCTGTCGAGCATGTCTTTTCGGGGAAAGGCGTCTACCTGGACCACGGACTCGGATTCTATTCGATGTACTTCCATCTTTCGGACGTGTTGGTGAAGGAAGGGGAGACCGTGAAGGCCGGACAAGTTATCGGGAAGGTGGGTGCGACCGGACGAGCGACCGGCCCGCATCTCCATTGGGGCGTGAAGCTGAACGGCGCGCGCGTCAACCCCTATGCATTGCTCGACCTGCCGTTCAAAGCCGCGGGGCAGGCCGCCGCGCCGACACCGGTTGCGGAACCGGCTCCTGCGGTCGGCGCGCCGGCTCAGTAAGTGTCCTTCCCTGCTTCTGTTCCGGCCTGCATCAAAGTCCTGGTTGACGTTCCCCCCCATCCGGCATACCCTCTGACCGACCAACCTGAGAACGAGACGCCGAGTATGAGGATCTTCTTAGGTGTCCTTTCGGCCATTTCCCTACTGCTTGCCGCGAGAAGGTTCAACCTGTCCGAAGACACCGGATATGACATCGGGGCCCTCTTCCTGCTTCTCATCGGCATCCAGCTCTTTGTCGCAGCTGCATTGGTTCATGAACAGCAACAGAGCCGCACCCCAAAGCCGCCGGAAGGGGCAGGCAGGGAGAAGAGCAACGAAAGCGATCCTGGGAGCAATCAAAGGCCTGGGCCGTCTCGATAGAGCTCCAGGCCGCGCGGCAGGCAGACAAACGCGAAATTTCTCCCTCCGGTCCCCTCCTTCGGTGTGTGCGTTGCCGGTGGAGCTACAGGTGTTGAGATGTTGAGATCTAGTCGGGCGAGATGCCCAATCCGTTCAGGAGCGGCACCAAACTTTCTTCGTCCGGTCCCTTGCCCTGCTTCGACGCATCGCTGATTTCCTCAAGAAGTTGACCTGCCTCCGGGCTTAACTGTTTCATACGCTCGGCCAGCCGACCGGACATCATTCCCTGCTGGATTTCCGCATCGGTGAGTTTCCCGTCTTTGACCCCCTGCTGAAGAATCTGGGCCAAGGCTTGGACTTTCGCCAGCAGGTCCGGGGACATGCTGTTGAGGATCTTCGCAGCGTCCTGCTGTCCTCCTCCCAGTTGGGCATAGGACGGGATGCTCAACCAGATCGACAGTCCCACGATGATGATCGGCAGTTTCCATGTGAGAAGCATGACGTGTCTCCTCTTCTGAGCTGACCGCTCACTGTGAGCGGTCCGAGTTGGTAGATGATGCATGATTCCTGCCAGCTCAGAACCGGCAATCCGGTAGCCGGTTATGGTAAGGCTAGGGACGAGCGCCACCTGGGCTCATGGCAGATGTGGTGTGGACGTCCTTGAGAAAATAGAGAATTCTGTAGGCGATCCCGGCACCTACTGGTATCCTCGACTGGAGTTACGTGTGAACGCGCTGGAGGGGGTCCCATGCTCGCAGGATTAGAGTTCTCCGACATTACCCTATACCTGGTGGCCGTTCTCGGCCTCTTGGTGCTGTGGCAGTACTATCAGATGCAGATTATGGCCGGGCGCATTCTGGCCATCGACATTTTTGATCGCTCCGGCATTCGCATGTACATCTATCTGACGCCCGATGGCGATGATGCTTGCGAGGTCTGTTCCGCGGCCAACGGGCGGGTGTTTCTCCCGTCACAAGTTGCCAAAAAAGGATTTTCCGCTCGCGGCGGGAAATGCGCGAGGCCGAAGCCTTGTCTCGGCGTGTTGGTCGGATTGTACGGGGGCTGGCTCGAAGCGAGAGGATTGCTCGAACAACTCCGGGCCAACTTGAAGAGGGGAAGCCGGCGGCTGTCGCCGGAAGAAATCCAGGCGTTGGTGAACGGGCAGTGGGAACGGTGCATCAGCGCTGAAACGGATCGGCTGGCGGTTCACATGATCGAAGCGGTCAGTCTGGAGAAACCTGATCCAGCGGTGGCGATTCATAAATACCGGTACGTCGTCGACGAGGCCAAAGAAGTCCGGCATCTCCTGCTCCTGGTTCCGGCCTACCTGCGCCTTGTGCCGCTCCTGGCTAAGGCCGGAGAAGTCGCCGAAGCCCTCGAGCTGATAGAACGGTTTGAACGACGGTTCCCCGCGATGAAACGCGGGCCGCACTTCCCATCCGATCAGCAGCGAGAGATCATGGCAACGAGGAAGACCCACCTGATCAAGCAGCAGCCCTTGAAAATTCCTGCGTAAGCGGTCCGAAGGAATCCCGCGGGCTAGTAATTCGACTCCAGGCTCGACGGGGTCTTGTTCAGAACGGTTGCAGCAGCGCGTGAGAGGGTGGCGTCGTGAGCATGGTCGGTCGCATAGATACGGAATTGCACGAGCCTAGTCGGCAGGAGATCCAGGAATTCTTCCAACGGTTCGGTCGACACTTCCCCGGTTCCCGGATCGTACACGTGTAAAGGATGGCCCCGCCGGTCTTTGGGATCGGGCCGTGGGTCAAGCAGGGCCATGTCCACCCGAAATTCCAGGCCTTTCAGTCCCTTGGGCAGTTCTTTCGCGATCTGCTGCTCGAATTGCTGATGGCTGGGGAAGGCCATCCCGCGCTCTTGCCCCTTTTCCTTCAAGACGGTACTGTACGCCATCTTCCACTTGACGTCCCGGTCCAGAATCCGTCCCCATTCGTGCCCCAGTCGCCGGCGTGCCCGGTGGCGGGTCCGCCTCCAGTTACGCACCTCTTCCAGCAGTGACCAGTCCGTGAGGGCGCAATAGTCGGTCATGCGCTTCCGCGGATCGTGGGGAAAGAGCAGCGTCATCGTCTCCCCGAAGATGTCCCGCAAGTGGATGTCGATCGCCCTGGTGGTGCGATGGAAATACACGTTGGAATAGAGGTACATCCTGGTGTTGAGGAACATTTGAAGGGCCGGGAGCCCGGTCTTGTGAATCGTGAAGCCCTTGTCGGTCACGATGGTGTAGTGGATCAATCTCGTCAGGTCGACCGGACCCACGGCCACGCCGCACATGTAGGAATCCCGCAAGACATAGTCCAGATTGTCTCCGGTATAGCTGCCGGAGATGACGGGCTGGAGCATATTGAGCCAGCGGGGGAGACGGGTATTATCTTTTCCCTTCTCTTTCAGAATCAGGTGCGCGACCTGATCAGGATTAAGTTCTTCTCCCGTGGCGAAGGGACCGGATGGGCTTCGACGAATCTTTCTGATGATGGGCGCCAGATGCTCGCGAATGATGATCTGTCCCAGTTTTTCATGCGTGAGGTGAAAGCCATAGAGGTAGTTCTCGTCGAAGAAGTGGCAGAACGGTCCGTGTCCGATATCGTGAACGAGGGCGGTCACGCGCAGGAGTTCTTCCACATAGTTGGCCGAAGGCACATCCTTGATGGTCTTCTTGAGAAAGGGATAGAGATGGCGGGCAAACCGTCCGGCCACGTGCATGGTCCCCAGCGAATGGACGAACCGGGTATGTTCCGCAGAGGGGTAGACCCAGCGGGCGCTTTGCAGTTGGTAAATGTACCGAAGCCGCTGGACCCAGGGCGAGTCGATCAGGTCTTTCTCGGTGCGTTCATAGGGGTCGGGCTCGGCATAGGGAACGGTGAAGGAGACATACTTGTGGATGGGGTCCGCGATCAGTGCCGATCCGTCATAGGGTGCGTTGAGGCGTTCCGAGCGGTTCATGACAGGCGAGCATCTTAGCCCACCTGATCGGGAGGCGGCAATGGCCCGGCGGCCGGTGCCTCGCTTCCTGCACGGTGCTTCTGGATCAGCAGATACGCGGCGGGATACGACAACAGCGCGCCGATCACGCTCAGAATCAGCCCCCCCACTGCGAACGGAACCGCGTAGGGGAGCACCTGCTCGTAGATGCCGGCATAGCTCAGGTCGTCCCAGTTGAACGCCGGCGAATCGGTCTGCCCCAGCAGGATGGCGCCCGTCCAGTAGCTTGCCCCTAGAATAGGGGCGATGGTCCAGGGATTGTTCACAAAGGCGCCGGCGAGCAACGCCACAAAATTGAGGCCGAAGAGCCAGGTGCAGAGCACCGCCATGAGGGTGTGAAGCCCATAGGCAGGCGAGAACGCGATGAAGACGCCCACGGCGAAGGCCAACGCCGTTCGTTGCGGCGACTCCTGCAAATGCAGCACCTGGCGCAGCAGCGCGCGGAACGATCGCGTGCGCCCATTCTGGGTCTGTCTATGCGGTGCGGACATCAGCGAAAATGTTCGTAGCTGGTCATGGGAATCGGCTTCGTCATGCCATCGCCGGACTTCATCCGCATGCCGAACCGAGCCGGGCGAATCGTGCCGATGCAGGCGATGCGAAACCCGCGCGCGCGCGCCTGGCGTTCGATAACCAGCTGCTTCGTTGAGGACACGGTGAACAGCAGTTCGTAGTCCTCGCCCCCCGCGAGCGCCAACTGAGCCGGATCGAGGCGACGGCTCGCCGCGTACGCACGGCAGGCAGCGGAAATCGGGATCTGCTCTAAATCAAGCTCGGCGCCGACTCGACTTTCCTCGCAGATATGCCGAAGGTCGCCGGAGAGGCCGTCGGAAAGGTCGATCGCGCTGGTTGCCAGTCGTGCGCGAGTCAGCCACTGTCCTTCTGCAAGGCGAGCCGTCGGACGCAGGTGGCGACCCACGAGAAACCTTCGATCCGACCGGCTCAGCCGCGGATTCCCTTCCCGTGCGGAGCGGGACCTCCGACTTCGCGTCAGGAGTTGCAGGCCGGCGAGCGAGTCTCCCAGGGTGCCCGTCACATAAATCCGATCTCCGACCTGCGCGCCATCACGGAACAGAGCCCGGCGTGCCCTTGTGGATCCGATGAGGGTGATGCTCAGGAACAGTCCGGACTTGGACGCTGACGTATCGCCTCCGATCAAGGTCACGCCGTGGCCTCGACAGGCCTGCATGAGGCCGTCATAGAGCCGGTGGATCCGGGAGGAGGTGAGTACCTTCGGGATGGCGAGTGAGACGAGCAGGAAGCGAGGGACCGCTCCCATGGCGGCGATGTCACTGAGGTTGGCCACGGCCGCCCGGTACCCCACCGATTCGGGTGAGGCGGTGCGCAAATTGAAGTGGATGCCTTCCACGAGCAGGTCGGTCGTGAGGTGCCACCAGGTTCCCGGGGAGGCTGCGACTACCGCTGCATCGTCGCCGATGCCCCGAACGAGCTGTGGGGCCCGTCGGGAGAATCGGCGTTTGATGGCACGGATGAGCGCGAACTCAGGAACGGGTTGTCTGGCCATCCGCAGGGCCACGGCTGTCCTCCTACCAGAGGAGGGTGGAAGGGGGCGCCGTGATCGCGGCATGGATTTCACGGGAGCGGCCGGCCCGCCTGCCCCTGCCGGGACGTGTCGATTTGACGCCTGCTGTGGCAGAGGATGACGTCGATTTCTTGCGCGTGACCGGGGCCTTGGCCGTCCGCCGGAGCGCGATCTTCATGACGTCGTCCATCGTCTCGACAAACGACAATTGAATACCTTTCAGGAGATGCTTCGGGATTTCCTGCAGATCCTTCTTGTTGCGCCGTGGAAGGATCACCGTCGAGAGCTTTGCCCGCTTGGCAGCCAGGATTTTTTCCTTGAGCCCCCCGATCGGGAGGACGCGTCCGCGCAAGGTGATCTCTCCTGTCATGGCGAGATCCCGCCTGGCCGGTATTCCCGAGAGAGCCGAGGCGATGGCGGTGGCCATCGTGATTCCGGCCGAAGGTCCATCCTTCGGGATGGCCCCGGCCGGGACATGGATGTGCAGATCCTGTTTGCTGAACATGTCGGGGTTGATGTTCAGGGTCTTCTCCCGTGAGCGAACATAGCTGAGCGCCGCTTGAGCCGATTCTTTCATGACATCGCCCAGGTGGCCGGTCAGCGTCAGTTGTCCCTTTCCCTTCATGACCGTGGCTTCGATATAGAGGACATCACCGCCTGCTTCGGTCCACGCCAGGCCGGTCGCGACGCCGACTTCGTCTTTTTCGAGTTCAGCCTCCGGCACATATTTCGGCACGCCCAGGTAGGTGTGGAGATTGGCCGGATTGATGGGGAACCCCCGGCCTTTGCCTTCGGCTACTTTCTTGGCGACCTTGCGCATGACATTGGCGATTTCGCGCTCGAGATTCCGTACGCCGGCTTCACGCGTGTAGTTCGCGATGATCTGCCTGATCGCCGGCTCGGTCATGCGGACATGCCGGTTGGTGATGCCGTGCTCATCCAGTTGACGCGGGATCAGGTACTTCTGGGCGATCCCGAGTTTCTCCTCCTCGGTGTACCCCGGGATCTCGATGATCTCCATGCGATCTCGTAGGGCGGGGAGGATCGGATCGATCAAATTGGCGGTGGTGATGAACATCACCTCGGTCAGGTCGAAGGGGACCCCCAGATAATGGTCGGTGAAGGCGCTGTTCTGCTCCGGGTCGAGGACCTCGAGCAGCGCGGCAGAAGGGTCGCCGCGGAAATCCATCCCGACTTTGTCCACTTCGTCCAACATGAAGACCGGATTGCTGGTACCCGCCTGTTTCATGCCCTGGATGACCCGGCCGGGCAGGGCGCCGACGTAGGTGCGACGATGGCCACGGATTTCCGCCTCATCGCGCACACCGCCAAGACTGATACGCACGAACTCACGCCCGAGCGTACGCGCGATCGACTTGCCCAGCGAGGTCTTGCCCACGCCCGGCGGGCCGACGAAGCATAGGATGGGGCCCTTCATCTTCTCTTTCAGCTTCCGGACCGCCAGGTACTCGAGAATCCGCTCCTTGACCTTCTCCAGGTCGTAGTGATCGTCGTTGAGTACTTTGGCGGCGGCTTTCAATTCGAGGTTGTCTTTCGATCGCTTGGACCAGGGCAGCTCGACCATCCATTCCAGATAGGTGCGTACCGTGGAGGATTCGGCGGTGTCCGGGTGCATCTTTTCCAGTCGCTTGAGCTGTTTCTCGGCTTCCTTCAACACCTTGTCGGGCATCTTGGAGTCTTTGATGCGCTTGCGGAATTCGGTGACCTCTTCCGCGCGTTCGTCCAGTTCGCCCAGTTCTTTTTGAATGGCTTTCAGCTGTTCGCGCAGGAAATATTCGCGCTGGGTCTTGTCCATTTCGCCTTTGGCCTGGGCCTGGATCTTCTGCTGCATCGAGAGGACCTCGATTTCCTTGCCGAGGATGTCGCTGACCTGCCGGAGCCGCTGGATCGGGTCGGAAATCTCCAGCACGGCCTGCGTGACGTCGACCTTGAGTCCCAGGTTCGAGGCCACCATGTCGGCCAACCGTCCCGGTTCCTCCAGATTCTCAATGACGACCATGACGTCGGGAATCAGAACCTTGCCCAGACTGACGATGCGCTCGATCTGTTCCTTCACCGTGCGCATGACGGCTTCGGCCTCGAGGGCCGTGGCGGCTGGTTGTGTGTCGGGCAGTTTGTCGATCCGCACGGAGAAATACGGATCGGTCTGAATGTATTTGACAATCTTGGCTTTCGCGATGCCCTGGACGAGAATCTTGATCCGTTCGTCCGGCAGCTTCAACATGCGCATGATGATGCCGACGGTACCGACCGTGCGGATGTCGTCAGGTGCGGGATTCTCGACATCGAGGGATTTCTGCGTCGCCAGAAAGATCATCCGGTTGCCCGCAAGGGCCGCCTCGATCGCTTTGATCGACATATCGCGTCCGACGAACAGCGGCAGCACCATATAGGGGAAGACCACGATGTCGCGCACGGGCAACAGCGGGAGCTGAGTCGGAACTTCAACATTCTGCGGTGGCTGGATGTCTTGTTCGTTCGGGTCTGTCATCTGTCGTTCGTTCCTTTAATCATGGAATCCAGGAGGGCCCGTGTCGGTCGGCACGGGGTGCCTGCTGCAAGGTGCCGACGCTGCTCTATTTTCGTCGGTCATTCGAAATCGCGTGTACGCGTGATACGAGATAGTCGCTGAAATCGGCCCCCAGGGACGGGTTCTTGAGGGCGAACTCGACCGTGGCGATCAGAAATCCCATTTTGTCTCCGGCATCGTGTCGATGTCCCTTGATCTCCTGAGCGAACATCGGGGATCGCTGTGCCAGAGCTTTGAGCGCGTCGGTCAACTGGATTTCTCCATTCTTTCCCGGAGCGGTCTTTCTCAAGATCGGAAAAATCTCCGGGGGAAGGATGTATCGGCCGATGACGGCCAAGGTCGATGGCGCATCGGCGGGAGCCGGCTTTTCCACCAGATCGTCCACGCGGTGCAGGTTGCGGGCGACATACCGGGGCTTCACGATCCCGTACCGGCTGACGTCTTGTTTCGCGACCTCCTGCACACCGAGCACGGCGCCGTGGCGTTTCTTGTACACATGGATGAGCTGGGCCAGGGCCGGCACCGAGGCGTCGATGATTTCGTCGCCCAGAATCACCGCAAACGGTTCGTCGCCGATCAGGTGCTGCGCGCAGAGCACGGCGTGGCCCAATCCCAGCGCCTCCAACTGGCGCACGTAGCAGAAATTCGCGAGGTTGGAGATCTGGCGGATTTGATGGAGCACCTGGCTCTTGCCCGTGTCTTTCAGATTCTCTTCGAGCTCCACGGAGCGGTCGAAGTGGTCTTCAATGGCCCGTTTCCCGCGGCCCGTGATCACGATGATGTCTTCGATACCGGAGGCCACCGCCTCTTCAACGGCGTATTGAATGAGGGGCTTGTCGACCAGCGGGAGCATCTCCTTCGGTGAAGCTTTCGTAGCGGGGAGAAAGCGCGTGCCGAGGCCTGCTGCGGGGATGACGGCTTTTCTGACCGTGAAGCGCGACATGAAACGGATACTATGTGATGGGTGTAGTGATGTCAAGAAACGGGCGAACTCTTCGCATGCGCGCTGTGCATTGCGTCCAAGAAGGTTTTTCCGGACGGTGCGCACAGTGAAAGAATGATCGAAAGCCACCTCAGAAACCTAGCTCTCTCGTGGTGACTCCCCGGCTGGTCCGTCAGGTCGTTCCCTCATGACGTAGCGCTGCCTGCGCTGTTTCACGGATCACTCGGGCCGCCGATCATCCAGGAAAACGAGCTGGTGAATTGCAGGAAGGAATGGGGTGAGTCCTTTACAATGTGGAGAGACCTCAATATAATCCGAGAGTTTCGCATAGGCGGGCTCGTGGGTGGTGCTCCTACGCTGAGCAGCGCAGGCAGTCTGCATTGCCAGATGCGTGACAGCCATGCTCCACCTTGTCGGCACATCAGGACAGACCGAAGGGGATAGGCTTGGTCCATGCCTTCTAGAACTGCCGGGGACTGTGTGGCGATGCCGTCCGTATTGTCGCTGTGGTATTGGAACGAGTGTCGGTGACCACGACCTTCCTCCACGGACCGCGATGCCTCGTCGTCCTCCTGGTGGCGATCTATGCGCTTTCAGGTAGCAGCGCCGTGGTGGCCCAGACGAGCGGGTCGACGGTGAAGTCGATTCAACTTCGTGGAAGCAAGCGGATCGAACTTCACACACTCGCCGGCCGTCTCACGCTCAAACCCGGCGATCCCTATACAGTCGAGAATGTGCGCGGACAGGTGAAGATTCTCTATGACAGCGGTTTTTTCGAGGATGTCCAGGTCGAAACAGAGTCGGTGCCGGGCGGGACGGCGGTGGTGTTTATCGTTCGGGAAAAACCGTTTATCACGGAAATCGTGTATGACGGGAACAAGAATTATACGGATGAGAAGCTGAAGGAGAAAACGACCATCAAGAGTCAGACGTTTCTGGACATGCAGCAGGCCAAGGAAAGCGCCGACAAGATCCGAGACAAGTACCTGAATGACGGGTACTATAACTGCCAGGTCATTCCGGTGGTCCAGGCGCTGGACGAAGATCGCAAACGTCTGACTTTTTTTATCAAAGAAGGGGACAAGGCTGCGATCAAATCTGTGACGTTCGACGGGTTGCGCGCGGCAACCAAAGACGAAGTGCTTCAAGTGATCCAGGCGCGCGAGTGGATACCCTGGTATGGAATGTTCACCAAGCTGAAGATTCCATCATGGTTTTCCGATGCCGGAGTCTTGAAACGCGAAGAACTGACGAACGATGTGGAGCGGATCAAGGAATTGCTGCTCAACAAGGGCTACTTCAACGCCCGCGTCAGCCTTGCCTCGGTGGATCTGACTGAGGACAAGAAGTGGTTTTTGGTGACCTTTAATGTGTTCGAAGGAGAGCCGTTCACGGTGGGAGAGGTCGGCTTTCGAGGGTACACGGCGTTTGAAGAGCCCGAGCTAAGGGAAGGGTTGAAGATCAAGGAAGGGGAGATCTTTCAGCGCGCTAAGATCCGAGATGAGATGACCCGCGTGACGGAGCTGTACGGAAGCAGGGGATATGCGTTTGCGGAGGCCGTGCCGAGTATCATTCCGAATGACGAAGAACGAACGGTCAAGATCATCTTCCACCTTAAGGAAGGGGAGATCATGCGTATCCGGCAGATCAACATCCACGGCAACACCAAGACCCGCGATAACGTCATCCGGCGTGAACTTCGTGTGGATGAACGGGATGTGATCGATACGCTTTCGCTCAAGCGGACCTTTCAACGGCTGAACAATCTGAATTTCTTCGAAACCGTCGAGATCCTGCCGGAGCAGGTGGAAGTGCGCGAGGTCGATTTGAATGTCCGGGTGAAAGAAAAGCCGACGGGTCAGTTCAGCATCGGAGCCGGGTTCAGTTCGTTGGACAGGCTGGCGGCCGTCGCCAACATTACGGAAGGGAATATCGGAGGGTACGGCTATATGGGCCGCATCGCCGGGCAGCTCGGTCAGCGGCGGAGCTTCGGACAGATTACATTCCGCAATCCCTATTTGAACGATTCGCTGACCTCGCTCCAGGTGGATATGTATCGATCCCTGACCAACTATAGCTCGTACTTTGAAACGAGAACGGGTGCCGCGATCACCTTCGGCCGGTGGTTGGCGGAGTACAGCATGGGGTCGATCAGCTTCTTCGCGGAGGAGCTCAACTACAAGAATCCGGCCCCGGGCCTCTGTCCGGGTTTCGGTAGGGTCTGTGACCAGCTCGGGAGCCAGTCCAGCACCGGATTCCGGTCCAGTTTTTTTAGGGACACGCGCGATTATTATCTCGATCCACGAACCGGCTGGCGGATCGGCGGCGGATTCGACTTGGGGACGCATTATCTTGGGGGAACTAACGATTTCATCAGGTATTATGGGGACGTGATCAAGGTCACCCCGCTTCTATTCGATACGAGGCTTTCGCTCCGCGGCCGCTTCGGGGCGGTTGAACCGATAGCAGGCCAAGTGAATACCCCTCTCAGCGAGGTATATTATGTCGGCGGGATTAACACCGTGCGTGGGTTTCAATTCGGCCGGGCCGGTCCAACACTGCCCACCACCGGATATCCGATCGGCGCCGTGAAACAGTTGATCTTCAACGCCGATTTTGTCTTTACGATCTCCTCTGAAGCGAAACTGAACGGCGTCCTCTTTTTCGACTACGGAAAAGGGTTCGATGTCGGCGAGTCGTTGTCGTTACACCTCCGGCCGACGGCTGGTCTCGAGGGGCGCTGGATTTCGCCGTTCGGTCCCCTGCGGGCCGCGTACGGGTACAATCTCGATCGCGAATCCGGTGAACGGACCGGCGTCTTCGAGTTTACCGTCGGATCGGTGTTCTAGCTTCGGACGTAAGAGGATGAGTCGGGACGCCATGATTCAGGGGAGAGGGATGCGAAGGATGCGGTGGGGGGTGCTGTCGATCGTCATGGTGACGGCGTTGAACTTCGGAGGCTGCACAAAACCCGGGGTGAAGGTCGAGGGGAATGTCGGAGTGATCGACCCGCAGCGCCTCCTCGACAGCACGAACGCGGGCAAGAAAGCGAAAGACAACCTGCTCGCCTATTCGAAGAATCGCCAGGCGTTGATCGACCTGGAGGCGAAGGAATTACGCCGGATGCAGGAAGATGCAGAACGGCAGCGAAGCGTGCTCTCTCCGGAAGCATTCCGGGAGCGCGGGGAACAGTTTCAGCGGCGCGTACAGGAGTATCAGCAGAAGGTTGACGGGGTGAATCGGGAAATCCAGGAAAAGCAAAAGGACGTGCTGGATGGGTTTCGCGAGAAGGTCGACGCCGTGGTGGCGAAACTCGCCAAGCGGCTCGGATTGCAGGTCGTACTGGATAAGAGTAAGGGCGGTCCGACGATCTATAGTGAAGAGACGCTCGATATCTCCAACCAGGTCGTCGAAGAGCTCAACCGGGAGTACCCCTAGCGTCAGTGGAGGTGTGACATGGCGGGGATGGGCAGAGTCAAGTGGCTGGGCGTTGTGTTCTGGCTGGTGGTGTGGGTACTGCCGGTCCGGGCAGGGGATGTCATGAAGATCGGCATCATGGATCAGCAGGCCGTCATGGAGCGATCCAAGGCGGGCAGGTTGGCGCTCGAGGACGTCAAGAGTTATCAGACGACCCGCCAGAAGATCATCAATGCCGAGGAACAGGAAATGAAGGATCTGGAGCAGGCTCTGGAGGATCCCAACAGCAAGCTCAGCGAGGCCGCCAAACTGGAGAAGCAGGATCAGCTGCGAAACAAGCTGGAGGCCTACCAGCGGCGCGTCCAAGATTTCAACCGTGAGATCCAGCAGAAACAGCGTGATATGGTGGCAGAGTATTCGAAGAAGATCGCGGATGCCGCGCAGGCGGTGGCCCAGAAGGAAGGGTATACGGCCATTCTCGATAAGGGGAACGAAGCCCTTCTCCGCATCGTGATTTACTACCAGCCCGGGCTGGACCTGACGGACCTGGTACTCAAGGAATTCGATCGGCAGAACAACTAGCGCGGCGGGTCAATCGCAGGAAAGAGGAGGCGGCTTTGATGGCGAGGATCGAACAGGCAGAAATTCAAGCGTTACTTCCACACCGGTATCCCTTCCTATTGGTGGATCGGATCAAGGAACTGGAACCCAATCGCCGGATCGTCGGCATCAAGAATGTCACGGTGAATGAGCCGTTTTTCCAGGGGCATTTCCCCGGACGGCCGATCATGCCCGGCGTGTTGATTATCGAGGCGATGGCGCAAACGGGGGGCGTGCTGGTCTTCAAGTCGGGAGGGCCGATCGAAAAACCAGTGGTTTTCATGACGGGCATCGAGGAGGCCAGATTTCGGAAGCCAGCTGTGCCGGGCGATCAACTGCGTTTTGAAATAGAGGTGCTCAAGAAGCGGCCGCCATTCTGGAAGATGCAAGGCAAGGCGTTTGTCGAGAATGAATTGATCTGTGAAGCGGTCGTGACAGCCATGGTGACCGAGGAGACGAGCGGAACGCGTCAATAGTCATCTGTCATGCGTCGAGCGTTGGGGTGAGTGGATCGCAGCCGACGCGAGGGACGAATGGCGGTTGACGGTTCGACAAGCTCACCGTCCGGCTCGACTGAGCTCGTCGCAGGCCGGGTTGCAGCGAGGGTCGAATGACTTTTTTGAAGGGGGCTGGTGTGAAGATTCATCCAACAGCGATTGTCCATCCCAAGGCGAGTCTTGCCGCTGACGTGGAAATCGGCCCATTTTGTGTGGTCGGTGAACATGTCGTGATCGGCAAAGGAACCAAGTTGTTGTCTCATGTGTCGATAGACGGATGGACGGAGCTCGGGGAGCGGAACGTGGTCTTCCCCTTCGCCTCGATCGGCGGTCCGCCGCAACACCTCGGCTATAAGGGGGAACCGACCAAGGTGATCATCGGCCACGACAATGTGATCCGGGAGTATGTCACGGTCAACCGCGCGACGGCCCAGGGCGGAGGGGTGACGTCGCTCGGATCCAGGAGCATTCTGATGGCCTATGTCCATGTGGCGCATGATTGCCGGCTCGGCAGCGACCTCATTATGGCCAATGCGGCTAGTTTGGCGGGACATATCACGATCGGGGACTACGCGATCATCGGGGGCTTGACGGGCATCCACCAGTATGTGCGTGTCGGGGACTATGCGATGGTGGGAGGGTGTTGTGCCATCGGACAGGATATCCCGCCTTTCATGCGGGCGGCCGGCGGCTACCGTGCCCATCTGTACGGACTCAATTCGGTCGGACTTCAACGGCACGGATTTTCCGTGGACCGTATCGCCGTGCTGAAGAAGGCCTTTGATCTGCTCTTTCGGTCTGGCCATCGCATGGCCGAGGCCATCAGGCTGGCCAAGAAGGAGTTCAAAGGCCAGGCGGATGTCGCCAAGGTTCTCACGTTCATGGAGGGTACCAAGCGCGGGGTGTCGCGCGTGGTGAGCATCGATCTGGATATCGAATTCGATCAGGGGGGTGAGCACTCGTCAACATGACCGCGTCGATGCCGGAACAAGGCGGACGAATCGGGCTCATCGCCGGGAACGGCCGGTTCCCGATTATCTTTGCCGATAACGCGCGCAAGATGGGCCTGCAGGTGTCGGCGGTGGCGCACGAGGGGGAAACAGAACCAGAGCTTGAGCGCCATGTGGATCGCATCCACTGGGTCAAGCTCGGACAGCTGAACAAGCTGATCAAGGCCTTCAAGAGTGACGGCATCAGTCGGGCGGTGATGCTGGGTGGCATCAAAAAAACCCATGTGTACAGCACCGTGCGCCCTGATTTCCGGACCCTGGCCCTGGCGACCAGGCTGGCCCTGTGGAAGGACGACGACATCCTCCGTGAACTCGCGGCCGAACTCGAACGGGAAGGCATCGTGATTTGCGAGTCAACGTTCGGCCTCGAAGGTATTCTGGTCGAGGAGGGGGCGCTGACCTCCCGTCAACCGAACAAAAAGGAATGGAACGACATCCGATATGGGTGGGAGGTGGCACAAGAGATCGGACGCCTCGACATCGGCCAGTGCGTCGTGATCAGGGACCGGGTCGTCGTGGCGGTGGAAGCTGTCGAAGGGACCGACGGCGCGATCAGCCGCGGCGGGGAATTGGCCAAAGAGGGAGCGGTGGTGGTGAAGCGGTGCAAACCACAGCAGGACCTCCGGTTCGATCTGCCGGCGATCGGCCCGCGGACGATCGAGGTGATGGCGTCGGTGAAAGCCGCGGTACTGGCGGTCGAGGCCGGGCGCACGGTTATGCTGGACCGGGAGCAGCTCTTGGCCAAAGCAGAAGCAGCCAGGATCGCTGTGCTGGGGATCAAGAGTGATGGGCCGCCCGCTGCGCCATAGACGAGATTTGCGCCTCGGGCGAATCCCGAAGCACTCGCGCATCCCGTTATTCGCGCGCCTCACGCTTCAGGCATGGTACGACACGAACGTATGACACCACTACGGACCGGAGTCATCGGGGTGGGGCATTTAGGGCAGCACCACGCGCGGTTGTATGCAACCCTGCCGGACTCGACGCTCATCGGTGTGAGGGATCTGGATCAGGACAGGGCCCGGACCATCGCCGAGCGGTTCGGTGCGCAGACCTTCGAGCGCCTCGCTGATCTCTTGAACGAGGTCGAGGTCGTCAGCATCGCCGTTCCCACCTCCGCTCATTATGTGGTGGCCAAGGCCTGTCTGGAAGCCGGAAAACACGTCCTGGTCGAGAAGCCGATCGCCGTGACATCGAGTGAGGCGCGGGAACTCCTGGAACTGGCCAAGGCCAAGGGATGCCGGCTTCAGGTCGGCCACAGTGAACGGTTCAACCCGATCATGCAACTCATGCGGCCGCACATCAAGCGGCCGGCGTTTATCGAATGCCACCGTCTCGGATCCTACAGCCAGCGTGGTACCGATGTGGACGTCGTGCTGGACCTGATGATTCACGATCTCGATCTGGTGCTGTCCTTCAATCCCGGTGCGGTCGAAGAGGTGCGGGCGGCCGGGGTGCCGGTATTCTCCTCGACGATCGATATCGCCAATGCACGCATCCAATTTCAGAGCGGGTGTGTCGCCAACTTGACCGCCAGCCGGGTGTCTCTGAACAAGATGCGCCGGCTGCGCTTGTTCCAGCGTGACGGCTACATTTCGATGGACTTCCAAACTCGTCAGGGGTTCATCGGACGCCGGTCGGTGGATCCAGGCCAGAGTCCAGGAATCGCGATCGAAGAGTTCAAAGGACACGACGGCGAGCCCCTGAAATTGCAACTGGAATCGTTTCTGCATTCCATCAGGACGGGGTCCTGTCCTGTCGTGTCAGGTGAAGATGGAGCGGCTGCGCTGGCGGTCGCGCATCAGGTGCTGGCCGCGATCGATTCCTTTGTGCAGCGCAACGCATAGAGCGCGAGTGGCGGTGAGCCGTCCGATCACGATTCCCGGTTTTGCCCGGTTCTAATCACGGCCTACGCCCGCGCTACCACCATGGCACGGATTCTCATCATTACCGGCGAGGCCTCCGGCGATCTGCACGGTGCCAGCCTCGCACGGGCGCTGAGAGCGCGCGACCCATCCGTGTCGATGGCCGGCGTCGGCGGTGCGGCGATGGAAGCGGCCGGCGTGCAATTGGTGCGGGAGGTCGGACGGTTTGATATCATCGGCATGGTCGGTCCGCTGGTGATGGCCGCAGGAATTCGTCGGTTTCTGGCCATGCGCCGCTTGTTCCGATCCGAACCCTGGGACGCGGTGGTGTTCATCGACAATCCGGGGCTGAATCTGCGCTATGCGTATTTCGCGAAGGGAGCGGGGTTGCGCGTGTTCTACTACATCGCGCCGCAGATCTGGGCCTGGAGGCCCGGACGGATTCACTGGATCAAGCAGCGCGTCGACCATGTGCTCGTGGTGCTTCCCTTTGAAAAAGTCATCTACGACAAGGCGGCGATTCGCTGTACGTTCGTCGGCCATCCTTTACTGGATGCGGTCGCGCCGCAGTATGAGGTCAAGCGGCTCCGCGCGGGGTTTGGTCTCTCCACGGAAGGCCGCGTGATTGCGTTGCTGCCGGGAAGTCGGACCAGGGAGGTCAAGTCGCTGATGCCGATCCTCCTCGACGCGGCGGAGAAGTTGGCTCGGCGAATGCCCGGAACGCAATTTATCCTGGCGCAGGCCTCCACAATTCCGGATAATCTGTTGCAGTCGGTTCTGCGGCAGAGTACCGTTCCGGTCACGGTCGTGAAAGGGCAGTCGAGCGAAGTCATGGCCGCGGCGGATCTGGTATTAGTGGCGTCGGGCACCGCGACGCTGCAGGCGGCCGTGATCGGCACACCCATGATTCTCCTGTATCGGACGAGTTCGCTCACCTATTGGCTCGCGCGCTACCTGATTCGAGTGCGATGGATCGGACTCGTCAATCTGGTGGCGGGCCGATCGGTGGTGCCGGAATTGATCCAATCCGATGCCACCGGGGAGCGTCTGTACGATGAGGCGGTGGCGATCCTGGAAAATCGATCCGCGTACGATGACATGAAACAGAGTTTGGCGAAGGTGCGGGCGTCCTTGGGCGAACCGGGTGCGTCCGCCAGGGTGGCGGAGGTAGTGCTGGCGGCATGTCAGGCTTAGACCGATTCAAACGTCTCATGCGGTATGTCCGTCCCTACCGGGTCCGGTTTCTGGCGGCCTTTGTCTGTTCCGGCCTGGTGGCGCTCTTGACGGGGGCCTATGCCTGGCTCGTGCGGCCGGTCCTGGACGGCATCTTCATCGAGAAAAATGAGGGCTTGTGGCTGATCCTGCCGTTTGCGTTGCTGGGCGTAGCCGTGTTGAAGGCCCTCTTCAGCTATGGGCAGACCTATCTGATGGCTTACGTCGGCAATCGGGTGGTGGCCGATATCCGGCAGGAGTTGTTTTACCACCTCATGCGGTTGCCGGTGGGTTTTCACGACGCCAACACCTCGGGGCGTCTGGTCTCTCGGGTGGTGAATGATGTCGGACTGATGGCGAGCGCGGCGTCGAGCGTCGTGAAGGACATTTTTCAGAATGCGCTCACGTTTCTCGCCATGGTGGGGGTGATCGTCTATCAGAACTGGAAACTGGCGAGCGTGTCGGTCATCGTCATTCCGCTCTCGGCGTTGACCATGGTCCGGGTGGGGCAGCGATTGCGGAAACTGGCGACCAGCGGCCAGGAACAGATGGGCGACATGGCCTCCACCGTGCAGGAGACGCTCGCCGGCATCAGAATGGTGAAGGCGTTCGGACGCGAGGAGGCGGAGGCTGAACGGTTCCGGGACCGCAATCGCGCGTTCCTGTCGACCACGCTGAAATCCAATCAGGTCTGGTCGCTCGGGTCATCGCACATGGAGATCATCGGGGTGATCGGCGTGGCCGCGATCGTCTGGTACGGCGGGTACCTGGTCATCCATGGTGCCATGACGCCCGGCTCGTTTTTCTCGTTCATGGCGGCCATGTTCATGGCCTACACGCCGATTCGCAAACTGTCCGGATCGAACAATCTGATTCAGCAAGCGCTCGCTGCGGCCGAGCGCGTGTATGAGGTGTTGGATCTCAAGACGGAGCAGTCCCAGGATCACGGCACGGTCCCACTGGTCGGGATCAGCCGCGGGATCGAATTCCAACGGGTCTCGCTGCAGTATGAAAACCAGGTCGTTCCGGCACTGATCGGCATCGACCTCTCGATCAGATCCGGCGAGGTGATCGCGCTGGTCGGGAGCAGCGGGAGTGGGAAAACCACGCTGGTCAGTCTGCTGCCCCGGTTCTACGAGCCGACGGGGGGGCGCATTCTCTTGGATGGCACGCCGCTGACGTCGTACAATCTGCCGTCGCTGCGGTCCCACATCGGAATTGTTTCGCAGGAGATCGTGCTGTTCGATGACACAATCCGAAGCAACATTGCATTCGGGCGGACGGGAGCAAGCCATGCCGATGTGGAACGGGCCGCCACGCTGGCCTATGCCCACGACTTCATACTCCGCCTTCCCGAAGCGTATGACGCGGTGATCGGGGAGCGGGGGGTGAAGCTGTCAGGCGGAGAGCGGCAGCGCCTGGCGATCGCCCGCGCCATTCTTCGCGACCCGCCCCTGTTGATTCTGGATGAAGCGACGTCGGCGCTGGATACAGAATCCGAACGCATCGTGCAGTTGGCCCTCGCCAATCTGATGAAGAACCGGACGACGTTGGTGATCGCCCACCGGCTCTCCACGATCCAGCATGCGGACCGGATCGTCGTCCTGGATCGCGGAACCATTGCGGAAGTCGGGTCCCATGAGGAACTGCTCCGACAGGGCGGCTTGTATCGTCGCCTGCATGCGATGCAGTTCCAGTCCGAAGAATTGGCCCATTGAACCATCTGTCCATTGAGTCATTACGCCAGAGATAACATGAACCAATGAGTCAATGAAAAATTCTTCCTGTCTGAATTGGCTCAAGTTTTCCATGCTGCCGCCGGTTGCGGCGGCCATGATCCGGGGCCTCGCTCGATCGATGCGCTGTGAAACCCGAGGGCATCAAGCGGTCGATGGGTTGTATCGAGAGGGGCGCCACATCATTCTGGCCTTTTGGCACTCGCAGCAGCTCATGATTCCGATCGGCTATCGGGGAACAGGTTCCCATGTGCTGATCAGCCAACACGGCGATGGCGAAATCATCGCTCGCATCATCGCGCGGTTCGGTCATGAGGCGGTGCGCGGGTCGAGCACGCGCGGCGGGTCCGGCGCGCTTCGCGCCTTGATCAAGCTGGGCCGGTCCGGGCATGATGTCGTGGTGACGCCTGACGGCCCCAAGGGGCCGCCTCACGTCGCGAAGCTCGGAGTCGTCCAACTGGCCAAAGCGACAGGGCTTCCGATCGTGCCATTGGCCTTCGCCTGCTCAAAAAAAAACTCTTTGCGAGCTGGGATCGTTACATGATCCCCTATCCGTTCTCCCGGGGCCTGTTT
>JBQTIO010000030.1:0-10896 GCA_052388075.1 Nitrospiraceae bacterium | reverse complement strand
TCGCGCGCCTATCGATGGAACGAGGACGGATTAGCCGGGATTTCCGATCGTCACCAATACATCTGTTTTGCCATCGCCCTCTGGAACGGCCGGGATCCGATTCTGAAAGAGCGGCTGTTCGGGCTGACGGGCAATGAGGGAAACCATGGCGAAGATGTCAAAGAGTATTACTACTACCTCGATTCGACCCCGACTCACTCCTACATGAAGTTTCTCTACAAGTACCCGCAGGAAGAATTTCCCTATGCACGACTTGTAGAGGAAAACCGCCTGCGTGGACGGGGAGACCTGGAGTACGAACTGATTGAGACCGGCGTTTTCGATGAGAACCGCTATTTCGATGTGTTTGTGGAATATACTAAAGCCTCACCTGAGGATCTATTGATCCGCATCCGCGTGGTTAACCATGGGCCCGTTCCTGCCGAATTGACGGTTTTGCCGACCCTCTGGTTTCGCAATACCTGGTCCTGGGGGCTCGACGCACGCCGGCCTCGAATGTGGGAGGGGCAGGCGGCCCGGGGCATGAGCGTCATCGAACTGAATCACGAGTACTATGGTCGGCGACGCCTCTGGTGCGAACGGCAGCCGACGTTGCTATTTACGGAGAACGAAACCAATACCCGCCGACTCTATGGCGATCCCGACGGAGCCCGTCATGTCAAGGATAGTTTTCATGACTATGTGGTGCATGGCGAGAAAGATGCGGTCAACCCGGATCGAGTCGGTTCAAAGGCGGCCGCTCACTATACCCTTGCGCTGGCGCCCGGAGCATCTGACACCATTCACCTGCGCTTCACGAACGAAGAGGGCAAGCAGGGGCTTGCTCGCGAGGCGTTCGACGCAACATTCAAGCAGCGAGTACAGGAGGCCAACGAGTTCTACAACGACCTCGCGTCGGCGGATCTGTCCGAGGACGCGCGTCTGGTCCAGAGGCAGGCGTTTGCCGGTCTCCTCTGGAGCAAGCAGTTCTACCATTACGACCTCAATCGGTGGCTCAAGGGGGATCCGGGTATGCCGGACCCGCCTCACGAGCGGCTCCATGGACGCAACTCGGACTGGACGCACTTATACAATGCCGACGTCATCTCCATGCCCGATAAGTGGGAATACCCCTGGTATGCTGCCTGGGACCTGGCCTTCCACTGCGTTCCGCTGGCCATTGTCGATTCCACCTTTGCCAAGGAGCAGCTGATCCTGATGCTCCGCGAGTGGTACATGCACCCGAACGGGCAGATTCCGGCCTACGAATGGGCACTCGGGGACGTCAACCCTCCGGTCCACGCCTGGGCGGCTTGGCGTGTCTATAAGATTGAGAAGAAACGAAGGGGCGTCGGTGATCGGGTCTTTCTCGAACGTGTGTTCCATAAGCTACTGCTGAATTTTACCTGGTGGGTGAATCGGAAAGACGCTGAAGGGAAGAACATTTTCCAAGGCGGATTCCTCGGGCTCGACAATATCGGTGTGTTCGATCGGAGTGCTCCGTTGCCGACCGGCGGACATATCGAGCAATCCGATGCGACGAGTTGGATGGGCATGTATTGCCTCAACATGCTGGCAATCGCGATGGAGTTGGCCCGCGAGAATCGTGCGTACGAGGACGTCGCGAGCAAATTCTTCGAGCACTTCGTCTACATTTGCCGTGCCATCAACAATATGGGCGGAGAAGATATCGAACTCTGGGACAAGGAAGACGGCTTTTTCTATTATGTGTTGCATCTCCCTGACGGCCGCAATGTCCCGCTCAAGGTTCGTTCCATGGTAGGTTTGATTCCTTTGTTTGCAGTGGAGACGCTGGATTCGGAATTAATCGACAGCCTGCCTCGATTCAAACACCGGATGCAATGGTTCATCGAGCATCGGCCGGATTTCAGCGTTCATGTGGAAACTCAGTCGCTCGACTCCAGCGTCCGTCGATTTCTGTCTTTGGTCAATTGCCGGCGACTTAAAAAAGTGCTGCGCTACATGCTGGACGAACAGGAGTTCCTCTCCCCGTACGGCATTCGCGCACTTTCCCAGTACCATCGGGATCATCCCTATACCTTTTCTGTCAATGGAACGGAGTACCGGGTGGACTATGAGCCGGCCGAGTCGCGCACTGGGCTTTTCGGCGGGAATTCTAACTGGCGGGGGCCCGTCTGGTTCCCGGTGAACTACCTGATCATCGAATCTCTGCAGAAGTTCCATTACTTCTTGGGTGATAGTTATCAGATCGAGTATCCCACCGGTTCCGGTCGACTGATGAACTTGTGGGAGATCGCTGGTGAGCTGTCACGTCGCCTCACGCACATCTTTTTGCAGGGGCCGGACGGTCGAAGGCCGGTCTTCGGCGGCGTCGAGAAATTTCAGCGGGATCCGCATTGGCGTGATTCGATTCTCTTCTATGAATATTTCCACGGCGACAATGGAGCGGGGATTGGCGCCAGTCATCAAACGGGATGGACGGGCCTTGTGGCAAAGTTGATTCAGCAGTCGGGGGAGTAATGGCGGTACAGGTTGGCGGTGTCCTTGCTCGCCCAACGCGCACGCGTGGGAAACCACGCCATCCGCACCGCCAGGATGGTGGGTGTGAAGATTGAGAAGACGGATTGCCAGCAGCTGGGCCGCGCGTTGAACCTCGAATGGCTGGAACCGAATGGTCGCGGCGGGTTCGCTTCGGGCACGGTCGCCGGGGCGCATACCCGTCGCTACCATGCGCTTTTGCTGACTGCGCGCAAGCCGCCGAGCGAACGGTTCGTTCTCGTGAATCATCTCGAAGAATGGATTGATCTCGACGGTCGATCCCTCTCGCTCTCGACCAATCTCTACCCCAACGCCGTTCATCCGGACGGATACAAACGTTGCACGGAGTTCGCGACCGACCCCTGGCCCACGTGGACCTATGACTGCGGGGGGCTCCCTGTACGACGCGAAGTGTTCTGTGTGCGCGGCCGCGATCTGGTCGTAATCCGCTGGACGCTTGCCGGCAAGACAAGATATCCCGTGACATTACGGGTCAGGCCGAAGCTGAGCGGTCGCAATTACCACGCAATCCACCGTGAAAACAGCGGGCTTGAGACCGAGGCAGTTTTGCGGGACGGAGTCGTGACCTGGCGCCCCTATGCGGACCTTCCGGCCGTCAGCGCCCTGCATAGCGGCGGGTATCGTCACGCGCCAGAGTGGTATCGGCGCATTCAGTTTGAGCTTGAGCGGACACGCGGCCTCGATTGTGAAGAGGATTGGTGGTCACCCGGTGAATTCACCTACCGACTTGCCGGCGGATCGACTGCCTCATTGGTTCTCACGACAGAATCAGGCGACTCCTTCGATGTCCAGGCCCTCGCCGACGATGAACGGAAGAGGCGAGCCGGTCTTCGAAAGGCGGCTCCGCGTACCGATCCGTTAGCCAATGAACTGTGGCGGGCGGTGGAGGCCTATCTCGCTGTACGAGGGAGTCGACAGACCGTGATCGCCGGCTATCCCTGGTTCACCGATTGGGGGCGCGACACGTTCATCTCGCTCCCGGGTCTCTGTCTCGTCACCGGTCGCCACGAGGCGGCCTGGCAGATTATCGAACCCTTTTGCGCCCATGTCTCGGAAGGGATGGTGCCGAATCGGTTTCCTGACAGTGGCGAGCAGCCCGAATACAACACGATCGACGCGTCGCTCTGGTTCATCGACGCAGTCGACCGGTATCTTGCCTACAGCCGGGACGAGGAGCGCGTCCGCGCCGTGGCGTGGCCCGCGATCAGACAGATCATCGACGGCTATCGTCACGGTACCCGATACCGGATTCATATGGACGGTGACGGACTGATTGCCGGCGGCGTGCCGGGCACGCAACTCACCTGGATGGACGCGAAGGTCGGTGACTGGGTCGTTACGCCGCGCCACGGGAAACCAGTCGAAATTCAAGCGCTGTGGGTCCGGGCGCTGCAGGTCGCAGAGCAGCTGGCGGAACAATTCGGAGACAGGCCATTTGCGGTGCGCTGTCGAGCGGATCGAACGCGGGCGGTGGACTCCTATCGTGCGAAATTCTGGTACGAAGCAGGAGGTTTCTTCTACGACGTGGTCGACGGGCCGGAGGGGAACGATGCCTCCATCCGTCCCAATCAAATCTACGCCCTTGCCCTCTGTAACGACCTCGCCACAAAGGAGCAGGCAAGAAAGGTTCTTCAGATCATCAGGAGCCATTTGCTGACGCCGGTCGGGCTCCGGACGCTCTCTCCGGCGGACAGCCGATATCGTCCGCGCTACGAAGGCGGCGTGGTTGAGCGGGATGGGGCGTATCATCAAGGGACCGTCTGGCCGTTCTTGTTGGGCCCCTTCGTGACGGCGTGGCTGAAGGTGTTCGGCAACAGCGCTGAGACGAAGGCGCAAGCCCGGTCGTTTTTAGACGGGTTGGGCACTCACCTACAACAGGGCTGCTTGGGTCAGGTTTCGGAGATTTTCGACGCCGAGGTTCCGCATAACCCGCGAGGATGCCCGGCCCAGGCCTGGTCCGTCGCGGAACCGCTGCGCGCGTTGATCGAAGATCTGGAAATAGGGACTGAGGCGGGCGGAGCCGGCACGAGGCGAATTGTGGTGCGTCGACACGAAGATGCTGGTCCTGCGCCGGCTCAACGTATGAAGGGCCCCGGTACCTGACGGAAGCCTGACAGGCTGGTCTCCCTGAGAGTGTCGGCGACCCAGTCCGCAATCTCGATACATTCGCAGGGTTCTGGTTTGCTTGACAACAGTCAGAGGCATCCGTACCCTCGATCAGCGTTGAGTCACTTCGTTCGGCATCGACAGCTCGGGAGGATAACCATGGCCCTCTTCAAGCGTTACGGGGATGATCGACGGGGGATTGGCCGGACCGTGGGCTCGCTGGCGTTCCTGGTATTCGGACTGACTGTGACGTGCCCGGCCCAGGCCGAAGAATTACCGAAGGAGTCGGTGCTGCCCCTAGGGATGGCCAACAAGGCGATTCACGCCGCCTTAGAGGCCTGCAAGAAAGACGGCTACCGCGTCAGTGTGTCGGTAGTGGATCGTGCCGGCGTCCTGCGCGCTATGGGGCGAGCCGACGGCGCGGGTCCGCACACCATCGACAGCAGCCGCAAGAAGGCCTACACGGCCTCGAGTTTGCGGCGCCCCACGACGGAGCTGGCTGAGCTCATCACGAAAGTTCCCACCCTTCAAGCCTTGGGCGACATCAACGAGCACATGTTGATGGTGGGCGGAGGACTTCCGATCGAGCTCGGCGGTGAAGTGGTTGGCGGCATCGGTGTGGGGGGAGCGCCAGGAGCCCATCTTGACGATGCCTGTGCACAGGACGGGCTCGATGCCATCGGCGCGGCGCCGAAAGTCTCAGCGCCCAAGTGAGGCGACGACTTGGGCCAGCCGTTGGACTGAGCGTGGCGCTGCTTTCCTCTGCCTGCAATAGCAGTACACCGGAGCCCGCCTACCTGGACATCCCCTCATGGAATCTTCGCCTGACCATCGTGCGCATGGCGACCGATCCGTTCCTTCCCCGGTACAATCTCACCATGACGGTGACAGGGCAGGGTAGCTGTTCTTCGTCAACGGAACTCTTCCCCGATACAGGGTATGCCGGCCGGCGGAATATCTATCTGGCGGCGAGGGGCATGGTGTATGTGGTCGGGCAGTTCGATGCGCGAATCATTGACTCGCATAGTTGCGGGACAACGCTCTCCGAATTTCGCCATCTCGATCGGGAGGTGGTGTTTGTCGGGAGCTTCGATGAAGATGGAGAACGGCACTGGAAAAGTTTCTCTGCTGCCGAACGGCCCGAGCTGCCCTTTGAGAAGCGCTAGGGGGACCTGCTCGCTCAGCAGGGACCGTGGGTGACGCGGCCATGAAGCAACCGATTATCGGGTATCATCAGGATGAATATGGCGATTGGGTGGCCGATCTGGGTTGCGGCCATGGGCAGCATGTGCGGCATCAACCGCCGTTTTTCAGCCGGCCTTGGGTGATGACTGAGGCCGGACGTCAGCAGTATCTCGGCACTCACTTGAACTGTAAGAAGTGCGAGGAACCGCCTTCGGAACCAGCTCGCTAATCCAGAACGAATGCGGATGCGGCCGCAGGCCGGTACGAGGGTATCTCATCGTAAGCGTTGCGCGTCCGGAGGAGGTTCGATAGACATTCCGAGACCTGCGGAGGTCCAGGGCTGAAGCTGTGGCCCCCTGTATTCGTATCCCCCTTGGACCGGATCGTTCGACAAGAGCAGCGGGGTGTCCAAATCCAACACGTCAAACCCCTTCATGCCTAACACCAGGCTGAAGGAGCAGCCCATCGCGATGCGTGATTCGAGCATGCCGCCGATCATGAGCTTCAACCCTGACCTGAGCGTGAACGAGGCCAGTTCTGCAGATTCCAGCACGCCCGTCTTCATGATCTTGATGTTGATATAGTCTGCCGCCGCTCGCTCGACGACTCGCCTGGCGTCACCGAGTGAGCGGACCGATTCGTCCGCGGCCACCGGAATACCTGTGTGATGTCGAATGGCCGCCATGCTCTCGAGGTCCTTCCGCGCGACCGGTTGTTCGAGCAGGACCATCGTCCCGCCGAATCGCCGGATGCCAGCGACAAACGCGAGACACTCGTTGCGAGAAAAACCCTGATTCCCGTCGCCGATGAATGAGATGCCAGGCAAGGTTTGGTGCATGGCCTCCAACCGGCGAATGTCTTCGTCGACGTCCTTGCCGACTTTCATCTTGAACAGGCGAAAGCCCTGCTCGTACCAGCCTCGGGCGAGCGCCAGTGTCTTCTCCTTCGTGGTGATGGGAATCGTGATGTCGGTCTCCCGCGGGCGCACATCGGCTCCGCCCCACAGCCGCCACATCGGGATCTTCCCGGTTCGGCAGTAGGCGTCCAGCAGCGCAGTCTCAAGGCCACAGCGTGCAGCCGGTTGTCTCGACACCTGTTCTGCCATGAACTGGGCCAGGGAACGATAGTCCTGAATCGACTGACCGATGAGCAACGGGCCGAGGCTGGAGAGAGTGTTCAGGCAGGCCGCACGACTCTCGCCTCCGACCTCGGGAAACGGTGCCGCTTCTCCATAGCCACAGGTGCCGTCACCCAGGATGATGCGAACAAAGACGTTCTCCGCGACCACCCGTGCGCCGGTGGCCACCACGAACGGGTCGGTGATCGGAATGTCGACAGGCCAGAATTCCACCTGCCTGATGATCTGATCGTTCATCCGAAGTGTGCTGGTGCGATCGAAGTTCACAGCGGAGCTGGAATGCCCTCGGTGCAAAGCCAATAGGCTCTGCCGTTGAGGATGAGGATCCCGGTTGTGATGGGTGGTGACATATGGCCATGGTACCCAGAAACTCCGTTCGATGCCACGGCAAAAGATGGCCCGGCGATTTCATGTCTTCCCGCGGGAAGTTCCCAGGCGGCTCTTGACAGATCCATGGCGATTACCTGACAACCGTCAACAGACTGCTGATTACCTGCACGGAAAATCATGATCGCTTCGCGATTCCGGACCATTCTTCTGCTCGGGCTGGCGGCGGCAACAGGTCTCTATTTGCTCCTGCCGCTGGGGGCTTCCTATCTCTTGACACAGGGACTTCATCGGTACGGCTATTCGAACGTGATCGTCCAACTGGGCTACCCAGGCTTGCGGGGGATGCGCATTCCGGTCGTCTCATTCCAGCAGGATCTGGGCGGAGAGAGGCTGTTGGTCTCGTTGACGGATGTCGAGGTTCGCTATCGTGTGACTCAACTGGTCCAGGGGCGCGTCGGTCGGGTGACCCTTCCCTACGTCGCCGTTCAGATTCTGAATGTGCCGCGGTCGGGCTCCGGCGAAGAAGGGGGAGGTACCGGCGATCAAACAGAAACCGATGATTCGCCCTGGACCCTGCTGACCGCCGGGGACCTGTTGCGTAGCCTTCCCATTCTGCCGCTTGATGAGTTTCGTCTGGATCGCGTGACGATTTTTCGAGAGCAGGCGACCGGGCCGCTCCGGAAAGTGACCATCGCCGGTACGGTGAGGTATCGGGAGGGCGAGATCGAAGGATATCTGTCTTTCCAGGGGCATGACACAGCCTCCTATGGCCTTTCAGTGAAGGGGCAATCGGCCAGCACCTGGTCGGCCACGCTGGTGTCTCAACGGGCACAAGCGTCGCCGATTGTCTCCTGGCAATCGGAGGCGCATCACGAGGGTGCCCAGATTCAGGGCAACGGACAGCTCGAAGTGAATGTCCGCGAGCTCGCGCCCTTCATCGCCCTGCTCGTGCCGATTGGTCCTGAAGTTGGGAAGGTAACTGGGCACGTGGCGATCCACTGGGCCGGAACCGCGCCCGCAGAAGCCACGCTCACCTCTCTGTGGCGTGATTCGCGCGCACATCTGGAAGGAAACGTTCAGGTCAATATCATTTTGCCGGCCTTGAGGGGAGTGGCTAAGGATATAGCGGTGGCCTATGAGGGCACCTTCAGGGGCAATGCGATGCAGGTGGAATGGACACTGGCTCCTGGCGTGCTGCTGTCGGCAACCGTGAACGCTCAGCCCCGCATACTTCCGATTCCCGAGGCAGTCCGGAAGTTGCTTCCTCGTGGGGATCAGCCGTTTCGGATTGAAAACCAGAAGCCAGTTCAGGGAACGTTGTATTGGGCGGAAACGCCGGTGCGCATGATTGCTGAGGGACCGTTGCACATGACCTATGGCTTCCCCCAGGGCCTACTGGTGGCAGAGTTCGAAACGAGCCATGCGGAAGGAGTCGGTCGTGAGCTGGTGCTGGCGGAGGGGACCTATCACGTCGAGGGTATGCTCCCGAAGGGCCTGGCGGAATTGCTCTCGGCTCGAGAGGCAATGGGAGAGTTTCGTGGAACGGCGACGCTCGCTCGCACTCATGTTCAGGGGGTGCTGTTTCCGTCATCCTTCGTCACGGCCAAGCAGGTCGAGCAGGGGGCGGCGGTCGTCTCCAGTGTGACCTTGCACCTTGCCGAGGCCCTGCCTCTGCAGTGCGAGCTTGCGACAGCGCATTGCAGTGCCGGGCCTGTAACAGCGGCGATTCGGGTTCCAGCCATGCGAATAATGGGCCGCGACGTCCGCGTAACCCAGGGTACCTTGCGGGTTCAACAGGCCGAAAAAATCGGCACTTCATGGAATGTCCAAGGCGCACTGGAAATGGATGGAGTGGTGCTCGATCTTGCCCCATGGGGAGTACCGGCCACAGATTGGAAGGTCAAGTTTGTGGTGAACCAAGCAGGAATCAGCGCCGGCCTGCATGTTGACGCGCCGCTCCGTAAAAGACTTGTTGACGCCAAGATCGAACAGCCGTTGAGTGCCGTACAGGGAAGACTGCACGCGACCATCGGGCCGGTTGTCTTTGATGGCGCGGAACGCCGTTTGAGTAAATTGCTTACAGGATTGCCCGTCTCGATGGATCTCAGCGACGGCCAAGTGACGGCCATCGCTGACGCAGCGTGGTCAGGCGGTATCGCGGATTCGCCGGAAGGCTTTCAAGTGACATCCGGGACGGCGAAGGTGGTGGCCGAGAAGCTGTCCGGCCAGTATCAGGACTATGTCGTGAAAGGTCTCAGCACGACGATGGAGCTACGTGCGCGAGGGCTTGAGTCGATCGCCACGACCCAACCGGCGACGGTCACCATCGCCTCGGTCCAGACCGGGATCGAGGCGGCCAACCTGTCGACGATGTTTCAGGGGACCTGGAAGCTGGCGGACAGGCTTCCGGTCTTTGAAGTGAAAGACTTTCGATGTGAGGTGTTCGGAGGCGCGGTGTCAAGTCCCGGCCTGGTGGTCGACCCGGCCAAACCGCCCTATCAGGCCGTTGTTTCGTTGCAGCGTCTTGACTTGACCAAGATCCTAAGTGTGGAACAGCAGCAGGGGATCCAAGGAACCGGAACGCTGAATGGGACGCTGCCGGTCACGATCACGCCCGGGGGTGTGACGGTGAAGGATGGGATGGTTGAAGCACAGCCTCCTGGCGGAATCATCCGCTATGGATCGACGCCGGAATCGTCAAGGCTGATTTCAGAGACTGACAGCCAGCTTCACTTGGTCACACAGGCGCTCAATAACTTTCATTACACCCTGCTGCGAGTTGGTGTAGACTATGCGGAAAGCGGCACGCTGTTTCTCAGCGCGCGGTTGGAGGGAAGAAATCCGGATCTGAAGAAGATCCCTCCGATCCATTTCAATCTCACAGTGCAGGAGCACATCCCGACCCTCTTGAAAAGCCTCCGTCTGGTCGAGGATATTCAAGACGCTGTGGAAAAGAAATACAAACGGCCATGAGTCCTATGAGGCTGACTATGCAGAGCTGGACGGCGCGGACTATCGTCACGGGAATGGTGATCGGGGGAGTGGTGGTCGTAATCGGTGCTTGTACGCCGCGTGTCGAGGTGGCGGCGCCGGATAAGCCGATTACCATCAATTTGAACGTGAAGATCGATCATGAAATTCGTGTGAAAGTGGACAAGGATCTGGACCAAGTCCTGTCCGACAAGAGTGGTTTGTTCTAGGAGGGGTACGGCGATGAGGAGATGGAAACGAGTAGTCGCGACGGGCGTGGTGCTGGGGTGCCTGGCAGGCGGGCAGCCACTTTTCGCTCTGACGCTTGAGGACGCAAAGGCGAAAGGCCTGGTTGGAGAGCGGGCCAATGGCTACTTGGGTCTTGTTGCGGCAGGGAGTGGTGAGGCGCAGGCCCTCATGAATGAGGTGAATCAGAAGCGACGCCAGGCCTACGAAGAAATCGCTCGCCGCAACGGGACCAACATCAGCGCGGTGGAAACACTCGCAGGGGAGAAGGCGGTTCAAAACACCAAGCACGGCAACTACGTCGAAGGTCCTGGTGGCTGGGTAAAGAAATAAACCTCTCAGCCGTAGCGATCGTTTTCCCACGGTAACGCGGAATTGGAATAACCGCGGACTTCCCAAAA
>JBQTIO010000029.1:0-10342 GCA_052388075.1 Nitrospiraceae bacterium | reverse complement strand
GCGTAGCGAGCAGCTGACAGACGAGCCGGAGTCAGGCTGACACAAACATTCCGGACCTTGTCAGCCGCCCGGCCTGTCAGCTTGCATCGAGGAGATTCAGATGCGCGAAATCATCGATCTGGCCTGTACGGCCTGTAAGCAACGGAACTATTCGACGAACAAAAACAAGAAGAACGATCCGGATCGGTTGGAACGAAACAAGTTCTGCAAGTTCTGCCGGAAGCACACGCCTCACAAAGAGGTGAAATAAGGTGAGGGGTAAGGGGTGAACCGTAAGGGGTGAGGGGGCTCACCGATGGGCTGACGTTTCACGCCTCACGTTTCACGTTCAGGTAGGGGCATAGTGTTAATGGCAGCACGTCGGTCTCCAAAACCGAAAGTCTGGGTTCAAATCCTAGTGCCCCTGCCACCCCAAGCTTGCTCGTACCGGGAGCCATTCAATAGTTCTCGACGACCGGATAAGCGCCTTGGTGAGCTAGTTGAGGTTGTGAGTTCGCTCGTGCCGTCAGCCTCTCAATTTGTGGCTGGCGGAGAAGCACCGCCAGGGTGGTGAGGCTGACAGGGTTTGCAAAGTTGCCTAGGTCGAAACGGCCGGGAAGACGGGGGATCCGGTGTTTAAGCGCATGACAGAGTCGATTCGGGTGTTCATCTCAGAGGTGCGGGGTGAATTGAAGAAGGTGTCCTTCCCGACCCGCGTGGAAACGCTCGGTTCGACGACCGTCGTGATCGTGTTCTGCATCCTGATGTCGCTCTATCTATCGGTCGTTGACTCATTTCTCGTGTGGCTGGTCGGGAAATTGATTTAAAGGGAAGGTAGTCGAGGGGGCATCGGGAGTGGCCGTGATCTCTAGACCGAAGGGTGGGGCATGACGAAGAACTGGTACGTCATTCATACGTACGCGGGATTTGAGGGACGCGTCAAGACCAGCTTGATGGAACGCGCGAATCAGATGGGGCTCGTCGAGAAACTCGGGCAGGTGCTCGTGCCGACTGAGGACGTCATCGAAATCAAGGACGGCAAGCGACGGACGTCCCGTCGCAAGTTTTTCCCCGGTTATGTCCTGGTCGAACTGGAGTCGCCGCTGGGCGATGAAACCTTGCAGATGATCAAGGAGACTCCCAAGGTCACGGGGTTTGTCGGCGGCGGGGTCGTGCCGCTTCCCTTGACTAATGAGGAAGTGGAGTCCTTGCTCAAGCAAGTCGATGCGGGGCAGGCCGAGCCGCGCGAGCAGGTCAAGTTCATCAAGGGCGACAATGTTCGGATCGTCGACGGTCCGTTCCTCGGGTTCAACGGGCTGGTGGACGAAGTCGACGAAGATCACAATCGCCTGAAGCTGATGGTAAGCATCTTCGGCCGGTCGACGCCGGTCGAATTGGGATTTTTGCAGGTAGAACGGATTTAATGCAGCGGTCAGCTGTTGGCCGTCAGCGCTCAGCGTCTGCTGAAAGCTGAGAGCTGAATGCTGAGAGCTCGGGAGTGAATCATGGCCAAAGAAGTGTCCGCGCAAATCAAGTTACAGATTCCGGCGGGGAAAGCCAATCCGGCTCCACCGGTCGGTCCCTCGCTCGGCCAGCACGGCGTCAACATCATGGAGTTCTGCAAGCAGTTCAACGCCAAGACCCAGAAGGAAGGCGACAGCATTATTCCCGTCGTCATCACGGTCTACAAGGATCGGACGTTCACCTTCATCATGAAGACGCCGCCGGCCTCGGACCTGTTGAAGAAGGCAGCCGGGATTATCAAGGGATCGGGTGTGCCGCAGAAGGATAAGGTGGGCAAGATCACCAGGAAGCAGCTGAACGAGATCGCACAGAAGAAGATGGCCGACCTGAACGCGGCTGACCTGGAAGGGGCTGTCAGGATCATCGAAGGCACAGCCCGTAGCATGGGTGTCGTCGTTCAAGGGTAACGGGGTGGGAGCAGGCGGGGTTCCCCGCCTTGCTCGCCGACCGCGCGCCCTATGGGAACACGCGGCGTCTTGGCGCCGCGAGGGCGGGCGGGTGAGAGCGGCGGTAGGGCCTCGGTCAATGCGCGCAGTGGCGGGCAACCCGCGCCCGCTCCAGAAATTTTGTAGGTAGAGGGAGAAACAGAAATGGGTAAGAAAATGAAGGCGGCGACCGAAAAGGTTGAGCCGCGCGCCTATGGGTTGCGCGAAGCCGTCGAGGCCGTCAAGCGGGCAGCGTTTACGAAGTTCGACGAATCAGTCGACTTGGCGCTCAGGCTGGGGATCGATCCCAAGCGCTCCGATCAATTGGTTCGCGGAACGACCTCGCTCCCCCACGGGACAGGGAAGAAGGTGCGCGTGCTTGTGTTTGCCAAGGGTGAGAAGGAGCAGGAAGCGCGTCAGGCCGGCGCCGACCATGTGGGGGCGGACGATCTGATGGAAAAGATCAAGGGAGGGTGGATGGACTTCGATTGTGCCATTTCCACCCCGGACCTGATGGCGGCCGTCGGAAAATTGGGCAAGGTGCTCGGGCCCCGCGGCCTGATGCCGAATCCCAAGACCGGCACTGTCACCTTTGAAGTGAAGAAAGCCGTCGAGGATATCCGCAAGGGACGGGTGGAATTCAGGGTTGAAAAGGCCGGGATTGTGCACGTCCTCGTGGGAAAAGTGTCCTTCGACCCCGGGAAACTGTATGACAACGCGTCGGCCGTCATCGAATCCGTCATGAAGGCCAAGCCGGCGTCGTGCAAGGGCCGGTATCTCAAGAGCGCCACGATTTCCAGCACGATGGGGCCCGGCGTGAGGCTGGATACCGTTGCGCTGGCGAAGCAGTGGAGCTGAGCGGCGCAGGTCCTGTCGCCTGTCAGCCCGATCGTCCTCGCACCCCGCCCGGTGTGGGGACCCCGCTGCGGGCGACCGGGCGCCAGTCAGGCGCCACCCGCGCAGCTAAAGAGCTAAAGAGAAGGAGTGAGAGATGAAAAAGGAAGAGAAAGCCACGGCGGTCGCGGAGTTGACCGAGAAATTCGGTCGGGCGCGATTGGCCATCCTCACAGAATGCGTCGGTCTTCCGGTCAATCAAATGACGGAGTTGCGGAAGCAGCTCCGCAGTGCGAAGGCGGAGTACCGGATTGTCAAGAACACGCTCGCAGCTCGAGCGGCCGATGGGACGGCCTTGGCCGGCCTGAAGGGCTATCTCAAGGGCCCGACCGGGGTCGTGATCGGCTATGACGATCCTGTGTTGCCGACGAAGGTGCTCCGGGATTTCATCGGCGCGGAGAAGCGCGACGAGAAAATCCGGATTACCATCGGGATGCTCGAAGGCAAGCTCGTGCAGTCGGCAGAGCTGGCGGCTGTTGCGAAACTGCCGAAGAAGGAGGTGCTCATTGCGATGCTGCTCTCGGCCATCCAGGGGCCGATCCGCGGCGTGGTGTACACACTCAGCGCAGTCTTGTCGAAATTTGTGAGAGTCATGGCAGCCATTCAGGACAAACGGAAAGGGGAGGGGGACATGTCGGCTACTACATCGAAACTGTCGCAGGAAGAATTGATCAAGGCCATCGAGGGCATGAGCGTGCTCGACCTCGCGGAGCTCGTGAAAGGGTTGGAGACCCGCTTCGGCGTCACGGCCGCGGCTCCGGTCACGATGGCCGCCGCCCCGGCCGCCGGTGGCGCCGCCGCTCCGGCAGCGGAGGAGAAGACGGCGTTCGACGTCATCCTCGCGAGCGCGCCGGCTGACAAGAAGATTCAGGTCATCAAGGTGGTGCGCGAATTGACGAGCCTCGGTTTGAAGGAAGCGAAGGATCTGGTGGAAGGCGCGCCGAAGCCGGTGAAGACCGGTGTGGCCAAGGATGAAGCCGACACCATGAAGAAGAAGCTCGAAGAAAGCGGCGCCAAAGTCGACGTCAAGTAAAGACGTCACGTACCAATAGTCACTGGTCAATCGACAGAGGCAGTTCTGTGGGGTGTGCAATTGACCAGCGACCGTTGGCCACTGCCTCAGTTCACTGACCGACTAGCGTGGAGGAGAGGGGATGGCTGAAACGACTCTGCAAGAGTTCGTCGAGCGCAAGGACTTTTCTCGCATTCGAACCAACATCGATATTCCGGATCTGATCGAGATCCAGAAGCGTTCCTACGAAGATTTTCTGCAAATGGAAGTCGAGCCTGAGCGCCGGAAGGATCATGGCTTGCAGGCGGCGCTGGCCAGCGTATTCCCAATCCCCGACTACAACAATACGGCCATGCTCGAGTTTTCGAGCTACACCTTGGGGACGCCCAAGTATGACGAGCGTGAATGTCTAGAGCAGGGCATGACCTTCGCGGTTCCGCTGAAGCTGCGGGTTCGCCTGGTGGTGTTCGACAAGGAAGACAAGGGGCCCCGGAAGAAAGTGCTCGACGTCCGGGAGCAGGAAGTCTACGTGGGCGAGCTGCCCCTGATGACGGAACGCGGCACGTTCATCGTCAACGGCACCGAGCGCGTGGTCGTCAGTCAGCTGCACCGGTCGCCGGGCGCCTCCTTTACGCATGACAAGGGGCGCACCCATGCCAGCGGGAAGGTGTTGTATTCCGCGCGCATCATCCCCTACCGGGGCTCCTGGCTCGATTTCGAGTTCGATGCGCGCGACATTCTCTATGTCCGGATCGATCGGCGTCGAAAAATGCCGACGACCATCCTGTTGAAGGCGTTCGGATTCTCGAGCGACGATCTGCTCAAGATGTACTATCCCGTCGAAGAAATCCGGGTCTCGAAGGGGAAGTTGTTCCGCAAGCTCGACGCGGAGATCCATCACGGGCTTCGATGCACAGTGGAAGTCACGGAGAAGGCCGGGAAGGAACCCCTCGTGCGGGAAGGCACCAGGCTGACCAAGGGCCTGATCGCCAAGCTGAAAGCCGCGGGGGTAAAGGAAATCCCCTTGCTCCCGACGGATCTGGTCGGCCGCGCCATTCTTACCGAACTGGTCGATTCCAAGAAGAACAAGCTGGCGGAGAAGAATCAGCGCCTGACCGCCGAGATCGTGGAGCAGATCGTCGAGAGCGACATCGAAGAGTTCAAGGTGATCTACCTCGATATGGCGACGGCGACGCCGGTCATCCTCGATACCTTGGAGATGGAAAAGATCGGATCGAAAGAGGAGGCGATGGTGGAGATCTATCGCCGTCTCCGCCCGGGTGAAACCCCGTCCGTCGATACCGCGCGGGCGCTGTTCGACAATCTGTTCTTGAATTCCAAGCGCTACGATCTGTCTCCCGTCGGCCGGCTCAAGCTCAATAAGAAGCTGGGTTTGGATCTGCCGCTGGAGCAGCGCACGCTGACGGCCCAGGACATCGTCGAGGTGATTCGCTATCTTGTCAATCTGAAGATCGGCAAGGGAGAGATCGACGACATCGACCACTTGGGGAATCGCCGCGTGCGTTCGGTCGGCGAGCTGCTTGAGAACCAGTTCCGCTTGGGGCTGGTCCGAATGGAGCGGAGCATCAAGGAGCGCATGAATCTCCTCGATATGGAAACCGTCCTGCCCCACGATTTGATCAATGCCAAGCCGGTCGTGGCGGCGGTCAAAGAGTTCTTCAGCAGCAGCCAGCTGTCGCAATTCATGGACCAGACAAATCCGCTGGCGGAGATCACCCACAAGCGGCGTCTGTCGGCGCTCGGTCCCGGCGGGTTGACGAGAGAACGGGCCGGATTCGAAGTCCGCGACGTGCATCCGTCTCACTACAGCCGCATTTGCCCCATCGAAACGCCGGAAGGTCCGAACATCGGATTGATCACATCGCTGGCCACCTATGCGCGCATCAATCAGTTCGGTTTCATCGAAGCGCCCTACCGGAAAGTTGTGAAGGGGCGCGTGTCCGAGGAGATCGAATTTCTCTCCGCCATCGAAGGTGACAAGTACATCATTGCCCAGGCCAACTCCAAGGTGGATGGCGCCGGGCGGCTGGTGTCGGAAACGGTCTCATGCCGGCACGGCGGCGACTTCGTCCTGGCGACGCCGGACAAAATCGAATACATGGATGTGTCCCCGAAGCAGGTGGTCAGCGTGGCCACGGCGCTGGTGCCGTTCCTGGAGCATGACGACGCCAACCGCGCGCTCATGGGCTCCAACATGCAGCGCCAGGCGGTTCCCCTGGTGACCGCGGAGGCTCCGTTGGTCGGCACCGGAATGGAAGCGGTCGTGGCGCGCGATTCGGGATATGTGATTCAAGCCCGCCGGGCCGGCGTCGTGGAAAGCGTCGATGCCACCCGCATCGTCGTGCGCGCTGATTCGAAAGACGGGAAAAGAGGGAAAGACTCGGGATTGGACGTCTACGATCTGATCAAGTTCCAGCGATCGAACCAAAATACCTGTATCACTCAGACTCCCGTAGTGCGGATTGGGCAGCCGGTGAAGAAGGGGCAAGTGCTCGGAGACGGGCCGGCGATCGATCACGGAGAGCTAGCCTTGGGGAGGAACGTCCTGGTGGCGTTCATGCCCTGGGGGGGATACAACTTCGAAGACGCGATTCTGCTCAGCGAAAAACTGGTGCGCGAAGATGCCTTCACTTCGATTCATATCGAAGAGTTCGAAGTGGAGGCCCGCGACACCAAGTTGGGCAAGGAGGACGTCACCCGCGATATTCCCAACGTCGGCGAGGAAGCGCTCCGGAATCTCGATGAGAGCGGGATCATCCGCATCGGGGCCGAGGTCAAGCCGGGCGATATCCTGGTCGGCAAGGTAACGCCGAAGGGCGAAACCCAGCTCACGCCGGAGGAGAAATTGCTCCGGGCGATCTTCGGGGAAAAGGCCGGCGACGTGAAGGATACCTCCCTGACCGTGCCGCCGGGCGTGGAAGGCATCGTGGTCGACGTCAAGATCTTCTCCCGCAAAGGCCTCGACAAGGATGAACGATCGAAGAGCATCGAGACCGACGATCAAATGAAGTTGCAGCACGACCACCATGAAGAGCTGCGGATCATCGAAGAAGAGAAGACGAAGAAGATCCGGAAGCTTTTGCTGGGTAAGGTCGTCGGCCGCGATCTGATGGACCCGGACACCGGCGACGTGATTCTGAAGAAGAAGGGTAAGCTGACGGCGGAGATTCTCAAGCGACTGCCCGACGACACGGTGCGCCATATCATTCTGAGCGATCCGGACGAGCAGAAAGACCTGGAGGATGTCGAGCGGCGTGCGAAGGAACAGATCGAAATCCTACAGACGCTCTATGACGAAAAGGTCGGCCGCTTGAAGCGGGGCGATGAGTTGCCCCCCGGCGTCATCAAGCTGGTCAAGGTGTACATCGCCATGAAACGCAAGATCCAGGTCGGCGACAAAATGGCCGGCCGTCACGGCAACAAAGGCGTCGTGTCCCGGGTGCTGCCTGAAGAGGACATGCCCTATCTGCCGGATGGGACTCCGGTTGAAATCGTGCTGAATCCGCTCGGCGTCCCTTCGCGTATGAATGTGGGCCAGATTCTGGAAACCCACCTGGGTTGGGCCGCCAAGGCCCTGGGCATCAAGGTGGCCAGCCCGGTGTTCGACGGGGCGTCGGAAAAGGAAATCAAGGATCTGCTCAAGCGGGCGAAACTGCCGACGAGCGGGCAGACCCAGCTGATCGACGGCAAATCGGGCGAGCCCTTCGGTAGCCCGGTGACCGTCGGGTACATGTATGTGCTCAAGCTCCACCACCTGGTGGATGACAAGATCCATGCGCGGTCCATCGGGCCTTATTCTCTGGTCACGCAGCAGCCGTTGGGCGGGAAGGCTCAATTCGGCGGCCAGCGTCTGGGCGAAATGGAAGTCTGGGCACTCCAGGCCTACGGTGCGGCCTCGACATTACAAGAATTCCTCACCGTCAAGTCCGATGACGTGCCGGGCCGGTCGCGCATGTATGAGGCCGTGGTGAAAGGCGAACCTTTCCTGGAACCGGGGTTGCCCGAGTCGTTTAACGTCTTGGTCAAGGAATTACAAAGCTTGGGGCTCGACGTCGAGCTCGTCAAGACGCAAGACTAACCACTTGTGTGCCGGGTGACGCCCGGCATCGGAGGAGGTCACTACCTTGGAAGGCGTATACACATTGTTCGAAAAGCAGCGGGATGCGGTGTCGTTTGATTCGATGCGCATTCGCATCGCCTCGCCCGAGAAAATCCGCTCCTGGTCGTACGGTGAAGTGAAGAAGCCGGAGACGATCAACTACCGGTCGTTCAAGCCTGAAAAAGACGGGTTGTTCTGCGCCAAGATTTTCGGTCCGATCAAGGACTGGGAGTGCAACTGCGGCAAGTACAAGCGCATGAAGCATCGAGGCATTGTCTGCGACAAGTGCGGCGTCGAGGTGATTCAATCGAAAGTCCGTCGTGAGCGCATGGGGCATATCGAACTAGCTGCGCCGGTCGCGCACATCTGGTTTCTGAAAGGGGTGCCGAGCCGGATCGGGACCTTGCTCGATATGAGTCTCAAACAGCTGGAAAAAATCCTCTACTTTGAAAGCTATGTCTGTGTGGATCCGGGCTCAACGGATCTGTCCGAAAAGGAATTGGTTCCTGAAGATAAACTGCGCACCCTGCTTTCCGAGTTCGGCGCCAGCGGGTTCAAAATCGGGATCGGCGCCGAGGCTATTCGTGACTTGTTGCGGAAGATCGATATCAACGCGCTGTGGGATGAGTTGCAGGTGAAGGCGAAGGTGTCGACTTCAGCGGCGATGAAGAAGAAATACGCCAAGCGCCTGAAGGTACTTGAGGCGTTTCGGAAATCCGGGAACAAGCCGGAGTGGATGATCATGGACGTCATCCCGGTGTTGCCGCCCGAGCTGCGTCCCCTGGTTCCGCTCGACGGCGGACGGTTCGCGACTTCGGACCTGAACGATCTGTACCGGCGCGTGATCAACCGGAACAACCGGTTGAAGCGTCTCATGGAGCTGAAGGCTCCCGGCGTGATCATCCGCAATGAGATGCGGATGCTGCAGGAAGCTGTCGATGCCCTCTTCGACAACGGTCGCCGCGGCCGCGCGATTCGCGGGCCCAACAAGCGTCCGCTCAAGTCCTTGAGCGACATGCTGAAGGGGAAGCAGGGCCGCTTCCGCCAGAATCTGCTCGGAAAACGTGTGGACTACTCCGGCCGGACGGTCATCGTCGTCGGGCCTGAACTTCGTCTGCATCAGTGCGGATTGCCCAAGAAGATGGCGCTGGAATTGTTCAAGCCGTTCATCTTCCACAAGCTGGAAGCCCGCGGGGCGGCGACGACCATCAAGAGCGCCAAGCGGCTGGTCGAGAAAGAGCGACCGGAGGTCTGGGATGTGCTCGACGAAGTGATTCGGGAACACCCGGTCCTGCTGAATCGCGCTCCGACACTCCACCGTCTGGGCATCCAGGCGTTTGATCCAGTGCTGGTCGAGGGCAAGGCGATCCGGTTGCATCCGCTCGTGTGTGCCGCATTCAACGCAGACTTCGACGGAGACCAAATGGCAGTCCATGTGCCGTTGTCCGTCGAAGCGCAAGTCGAAGCGCGGGTTTTGATGATGTCCATCAACAACATTCTCTCGCCCGCCAACGGGAAACCGATTGCGGTGCCGTCGCAGGACATGGTGCTGGGCTGTTATTGGCTGACGAAGGAGCGGTTGGGCGCGAGAGGCGAGGGCAAGGTGTTCGGCTCTCCCGAGGAGGTGCGGATCGCGTTCGATGCGCGTGAAGTGGAGGAACACGCGCGCATCAAGGTGCGCTTAGGCGGGGCGCTGGTGCAGACCACGGTCGGTCGCGTGCTGCTCTCCGAGATCCTGCCCGTGGGCCTGCCGTTCGCGCATGCGAACAAGTTGATGACCAAGAAGGAGATGACGAAGCTGATCGACTCGGTCTACCGGCAGACGGGCCATCGGGATTCGGTCGAGTTCCTCGACAAGATCAAGGACATCGGCTTCACATATGCGACCAGAGCCGGCTTGTCGATTTGCATCGACAACATGCATATCCCAAGCAAGAAGGAAGACTTTATCGCGAAAGCGCAGCGCGAAGTGAACGAAATCGAAAAGCAGTACTCCGAAGGCTTGATCACGAACGGTGAGCGATACAACAAGGTCATCGACATCTGGGCGCATGTGACCGAGCAGGTCGCCAATGAGATGATGCGGGAGCTGGGTGCCGGGGGGGATCCGGGCAAGGCGGAGTCCTTCAATCCCATCTTCATGATGGCCGACTCCGGCGCGCGAGGCAGCTCGCAGCAGATCCGGCAGCTGGGCGGCATGCGCGGTCTGATGGCCAAGCCGTCCGGGGAAATCATCGAAACCCCGATCACGGCGAACTTCCGCGAAGGCTTGACGGTGCTGCAGTACTTCATCTCGACGCACGGAGCCCGCAAGGGGCTGGCCGATACTGCGTTGAAGACGGCGAACTCCGGCTATCTGACCCGGCGGCTGGTGGATATCGCGCAGGA